>CAYRRZ010000001.1:0-6051 GCA_964426815.1 uncultured Gammaproteobacteria bacterium
ACGCCCATTTGAAACATGGATGCGACGATTCGGCATAGCCGCTTCAGCTATCTGCGCGGGCTTTAGTATTCCTGCCTTGTTCTATCTTTTGAGCATCAAACAAGGAACCGCAACTCAATGGCATTTTGACGCCCTGGTAAGCCTGGGGCCGTGGAAGGAGATACTCACGCATGTCATTCCTTCATTTACCAATCACTTTGTGGTTTGGCCAGCATGGAGCTCGCTCATCGCTGCGGCGATTCCGCTCATCCTCATTGTGTGCGCTGTTTTATCGTGGCTCATGTTGCGTCAGGCGTCTCATCAAGCACAAACCACCTATCCCTCGACGATCTTTTGCCTCTTCCTCATTGGCCTTAGCCTGTGTATTTCGTATGTCATCTTAAAATCAACCGGAGACTTTGCTTTTTTGATCGACTATGAGCGCGGGAATTATGCGGATCGTGTATTCACTCTCGGCCTCTTGTTTTGCTTGCCTGCTGCCATGCCCTGGATCAGCGCAAAGCTCGGTTCTCTGCGAACACAGACGCCATTCTTAGCACTCACGATTTTGATCATCCATGGCTCGGTCGCGGCTGGTTTGGCATACAATGCCCTCCCTCGACATGATGCCCTGGTGACGGGTCGCGGTTGGAGCACCAGCCAGGCTGATATGGAAGCGGTGCGTTTTATTGATCGTCAGGCTGGCCAGGCCACCTATGGTGTTCTTGCCAATCAAAGCGTGAGCGCTGCTGCGGTTTCACAGCTTGGCTTTAAGCGCTATGCCAAAGATGATGTTTTCTTTTATCCGATTCCAACGGGCGGCCCTTTGTATGATCAATTTTTGCGCTTAACCTATCGCGATCCTAATTTAGATCCGATCAAAGATGCGGCTCAGCTAACCCAGGCAGACGAAATCTATGTCGTTATTAATGACTATTGGTGGAATGCGTCTCAATTAAATGAGAGTCTACGCGCCATCGCTCAAGATCATTGGACCTTTGGTGATGCCGATGGCGGACCCGGATCGCATGTTGATGTCTATCGCTTCCCGATCAAAACAGCTTCTAATTGAGTCACGCACTGCTCCAGATTATGAAGTGCTAAAACGCCTTCAGTGGAAAATTGTTTTTTAGATCTATCGCGTTCATTGTATGCAATTAATGCTTTGGTGAGTCCGTCTTTTTTGGCGATATCAAATATCTGGCCGAGTCCTGCAAGGGTTTCTGGGATGCCGCCGACATTGGAGGCGATGACCTGACAGTTTTGTGAAAAAGCTTCGAGAATAACCGTTGGCTGATTTTCGATGAGGCGAGAAGGGACAATGACAACTTCTGCCTGCGCCATTTCTTGTAAGACCTGATTCGCCGTTTTCCACCCAAGACAAACTACCCG
This sequence comes from uncultured Gammaproteobacteria bacterium, assembly GCA_964426815.1. Taxonomy (GTDB): domain Bacteria; phylum Patescibacteriota; class Patescibacteriia; order 2-12-FULL-60-25; family 2-12-FULL-60-25; genus JADZEJ01. The sequence goes on from CAYRRZ010000001.1 coordinate 1,372, forward strand.
CTTTGTTTTCAATTGCTGCGCTCGATGATTCAAACTGCCGTCGCCGATGCAATATAATTCGGTTTTTCCTTGCCAAGTCTTGTCCCAGGCTTCAAGCAAGAGATCGAATCCTTTGTCTGATTCAAAACGACCGACATACACTACCCTCCCTGAAACTTTTTCGACATGCCTGTTCTTTTCTTGTATTGGATTTGGGATCGAACAAGTCGCGTCTGAGACAAACCAATTCCAGGATGCATGAAAAGCGAGCAACCAATTGGTTGGAGATACGATTTGATGTGGATGACCAAAAGCCATTTGGCGCAAACGTGACCAGAAAAATCGCCATGCATGACGCAAGGCCGGCACGGATTCATCGCTTCGTATTTGCCCTGAAGGCTCAATCAATTGCACATCATGCAATATATGCACCCAGCGAATGCCGGCCGCTTGAATCTTGGCCGCGGTTCCAAATCCACAACCCGTTAGATTGTGCGTCAAAAGGACGTCTGGCTTCCAATCCCTGATGCGCTGAACTGTTTCATGCCAAGCGCCGAGATCCGTTACATGCCAATACAAGCGCTGCAAACTCGACACCTTTCCAAGTTGTGAAAACCAAGGTTTTGGTCCCCAGGTGGCAACCTCGTGTCCGCGTGCCTTGAGCGCTTCAAGATAGACCTGAGCGATACGACCAGCTCCTCCCCCGGTCTCATCGGCAACATTCGCCAGAATTGCAATGCGCATAGTTAGAGCAAATGATAAACCTGCATAAGATTTGCCATATGTGCATCCCAAGAAAAATGCGTCACGGCATAGGTACGCGCAGCCGCACCAAAGACCTGTCGCATTTCTGGATTCTCAATGAGCAAGCGAAGATGCGCAGCTAATTCTTCTACATCCTGCATAGGGACTAAGAATCCGGTTTGTTTATCCTGAACCACGGTTCTGACGCCAGGCAAATCTGAAGCGACAACCGGAATTCCACTCGCCTGAGCCTCGAGCGCAACTAAACCAAATGCTTCAGCAGAAGACGTGGATGGAAAAGCAAACACATCCATCGAACGATAGAGATATGGCAATTCTCCATCACTTGCTTTACCTAAAAAATGACAACGATTCTGAATGCCCAAGTTTTTTGCCAGAACTTCGTACGATGCTCGTAATGAACCATATCCGGTTAATTGTAGGTGCATATTGGCCGGTAAACGCGCGAGCGCTTGCAGTAAAATATCTACCCCTTTAAAGGCATGTGCCTTATCCATACCGCCGACAAACCCAATCATCTTCACGTCTTCAGGCAGGTCGAAGCGTTTTCGTTCGGGCGAGCCTGGCACAAAACGCTCCGTATCAACACCGAATGGAATTTCTACCAAACGTGAATCTTGCGCGAGATAGGCATATGAGGCATGCGCGAGATAATCTCGAGAACCACAAATCAGGACATCTGCCGCTTGCAAAAGTCTTTTTTGAAACAGAGCGCGATGGATGGAAAAAATTGCCCCCTTCCAACCAGAAGCGATCGCATCCATGTGCAAGGTGATGACCAGTTTTTTTATTTTTCCTTGTCGTCGTAGTTTGGCGATATATCCGGCGGTGCCATAAAAGGGATAATGTAAATGCACAATATCCGCATCAGCTAATTGCGCTTCAAGTTCAGCGCGGCGTGGAATAAACGCATTTCCAAAGCCAATACGGACGGGCATACGTATTACACGATGCACATCTCCTCCGCCCTGTGGTGCCATCAATATCGCGTCGACAGCTTGCGTTTGCAGGCGCGTCACTTCTTCAAAAGCGACACGACCAATACCGCCAGTGATCGGAGGTGCAATGCAAGCAAGATGAATAATGCGCATAATTACCAAATCACGAGTAAACGTAATATCCGAAAAGACAAACTCCACAATGGATTCAGCACATTTTTCACAAATGGATTTTCAAATTCCTGATAAGCCACAAATGGCGTAAAGCGCTTGAGGATTTCGCGATCGCCCACCTTGCGATGTTGTGAAATGTGTTGATGACCTCGAAAGATATAGCCCCAGGTCGACCCTTTCAAAAACCAAGCGCTTGCGCGCAGTTTTTCGCGCCACCAACCGCCCTTGATTGCAAAGGCAAGCAAGCCAAGATCAGCAGCAATCATTTGCGGCAACAGCAATATAATTGTTGGTAGACGATAGTTTTTGAGAATGACGGCATTCCGATTACGTTCCATCCAAAACCACTTGGCGATCGAACGCGAAAACTCATAGCGATGACGCATGACGCTTTTTGGTGCCAAGACATTCCGATATCCGGCCAAAAGAATACGCCAGCCCAGATCTAAATCTTCGTGATAGAGCCAGAGCGTTTCATCGAGCAGACCAACCTCTCGCAAAACCTTGGTAGAAAACAATACCGCGCCACCAGATGCATAGGCAATATCTTTGACGGTATTTGGGATCTGATTACGCTTCACATGATAATCGGCCGCATATCCAAAGCCGATATAGTGAATCGCATTTCCGCTTGAATTCACTTCATCTGGGTTTTGCGCCAAGACCATGAGCGATTGAACGGAGCCGATATTCGCTTCGGCTTGTGCGACCTCAATTGCTTCACGCAATGCGCTTGGTTCAAATTGCGCATCGTGATTATGCAGATAGACATAGTCCCTCCCCTCTTCAATCGCCTGGCGAATGACAAGGTTATTTCCACCAGAAAAACCGGTATTATTTTTTGGTTCGTGAATAGTGATTTGCGGCAATCGCTCCTTGAAGCGCTCCATTTGACGGCGCACCTCGTCTAATGAGCCATCGCCTGGATTATTGTCGACAAAATGCATGCGCCACGCATCACGCGGATAATCCGTTGCCGCCAAGCCCTCAAATAAAGCCGGCAAAAAAGCCTGACTCTTCCAAAGCACGGTAATGACGTCGACGGTTGGGAATGTCTTCATGGCTTTATTTCACATCTCTCAGGGCTTCGGCGCGAACAATATCGGTCAATTTCCGTTCGAGTTTTTCAACCGTGACATGCAAACGGAATAAGGCGATAAACAACAAGACGACCGACGCGTACAGAATTACATCAACCCCACGGCCAACACCCAAGGTGCGTGCCAAGATATCCGTGGTTTGCGGCAGCAAAATTACGACACCGGCACACGACCACAAAATGGTCCACAGAATTGCTTCTCGAAAACTAATTGCCGCTTCACGCGAGCGTTTCCAGGTCATGACGATTGCCCCAATGAGCATCGCCACCAATACAATCTGAATGAGTAACATATTAGTCTGCAAAAATGCCTAAGAGTAATTGCCAAGCGATACGAAATGCATCGGTTGATTTTTGTCCTTTCGCTAAAGATTCTGCGCTGTAGTGAATGCGCACCGGAACTTCAACCCACACAAAAGAACCGCGTGTCACTAAGCGCAAGATTTCTGAACAATGCGCCATTCGATCCTGACGAAAATCTAAACGTCGCGCGGCGCTTGCGGTCATGGCACGCATCCCGCTTTGTGGATCGGTGACGCGTCGCGGAATCCCCATGAGCAAGGCATTGAAGGTTTTTGCTGCCTTCAAAAGCAAGCGACGCATGAAAGGCATGTTCGCAGAAGTGATGCCGAGAAAACGCGAGCCAAAGACAACCTCCGCTTTGCCTTTCTCCAGAGGCTCGATCAGACTCGGAATAAAAGATGGATCATGTTGCCCATCTGCATCGATATGAATAATTGCCTCAGCGCCTAAACGCAGAGCTGCCTCCGTGCCCGTACGCAAGGCGGCGCCTTGGCCGCGGTTTACCATATGCCGCAAGACCGTCACCTGACTTTGGCGAGCCTGTTCAGCCGTGGCATCAGCAGAACCATCATCAACCACAATGATGCCCTCAACATAGGGCTTCACGGCTTCAATGGTTTTTTGGATGCGTCCAGCTTCATGGAAAGCTGGGATAATTGCCACCCGTTTCATCCCCCTACTCTATCCGAAGACGGCCATATTGGGTAGAGAGCCGGGATTTGCTATGCTTCTGGCCTATGCCAGCTAAAAAAGCCATACCCACCCCCGCAAGTCAGTCCACTAAGCCAAAAAAGGCCCCAAAAGTGCATTTTCCGAATTTGCCGACCTGCAATTTACTGGATGAAATGCTCATTCAGCGCATTGAGCATCCAGAAAAGACCAAGCAAATCGACCAGGCGATTAAAAAGCAATTTGAACGCACGGCCGCCATTTTCATTCTGGACATGAGCGGTTTTTCAAAGCTGGTTCAAAAGTTTGGCATTATCCACTACTTGGCCATGATTTTGCGTATGCGCCGCGTGGTTGGCCCGGCCGTTGAAGCCTTTCGCGGCGTGGTCATTAAATTTGAGGCAGATAATTGCTTTGCTGTTTTTCCAAACCCGGACGATGCCTTGAATGCGAGTTTGCGCATTCATCATGATTTAGAAGTCGCTAACTTAGCCACACCAGATGAAAGCGATGTCCATGTCTCGATTGGGATTGGGTATGGCACAACGCTCTTGGCCTGTGATGATATGTATGGAAATGAACTCAATCTCGCTTCGAAACTTGGCGAAGATGTGGCTGAACGTGGTGATATTTTAATTACCGCTGCGGCCAAAAAATCCCTGAAAAAGAAATTTTCTTTTGAATCCTTCCCTCTCACCATTAGTGGCGTGACCATGAAGGCATATAAATTAAAGAAATAGGCTGAAAATAAAA
>CAYRRZ010000001.1:6151-52060 GCA_964426815.1 uncultured Gammaproteobacteria bacterium
TGGCAAACCGGCTCTGAGAGAACGAAGCTTTATCGAGGGGTCATGCGGCCCGAGAGCTTCTGACTGAACATGGGGCGTCTGGTATCTAATCGGACGCCTTATTTCTTTCGTTAACGCCCGTTTTAGGCGTTGAAGTTGTGGTCTCTTTCCTTTTCACCACTGACTTCACCAGCTTCAGGCTGGGACCGGCTAGTGTTCAGGCCGGCCTTTTCCGCAGAAGTTGAGAGACCTGCTCGTCGCGGCGCCAGACGCGCCCTAACCCGAACGGACGAGGAGGTTTCAGACTTCTTGACCTAAAGTGACTCCCTTCTTGAGTCCTGATTTCGCGGCGGATTCGACTCTAGAAATCGCCACATGGTATCCATCCCTGCTCTTGTGGGTTCTCAGGCCGAGGAGGACCTCGTTTGCCGGAGGGGTTTTACCGAGGCCATATATAGACCAATCGGTAGCCGTTAGGCATCCACGCCAACAGTCCATGCAGACCGCACAGAAGGAGGTATCGCGGGATAGCGCGATGACCCGTTTTTTGTGCAGATTCGCCACTTCTTTTTACCGCCAGAGAACGACTCTGTCGGCTGAACCCACTCGAATTAATTCGAGCGAGAACGTTGGCAAACCGCGGACGAGGGCCTTCGTACTGACAGGCATGTCTCGACCGATGCTTACCTTGATACCAAAAAACCCCAAACCTGTCAATAGTCTGGGGTTTTGGCTTATTTTGGTCCCGAATTACGTTCCGAATTTGAAGCCCAACAGGCTCTTGTGTGCAATTGTATAGTCGATTGTGCGCTTAAGACCTTCGTCGAGGCGAACGAGCGGTAACCACCCTAATTTATCTTTTGCCTTGGTGATATCTGGAAGACCAAGCTGGGACATGAAAAGCAATGGTGGTTCAAAGGTGATACGCGAAGTTGAGCCGGTCATCTCGATAATGCGCTGCGCAACTTCGACCAGAGGCAAATCTAAATCGCTCCCAAAATTAACTGGGCCGATATCGGCTGGCGCCGCCATGAGCTTGGTCATGCCATCAACGACATCGGAAACATAGATGAGCGAGGTACGAAATGTTTCGTCGCCATAAATAGCGAGCTCCTTTGCATCGAGTGCATTGGTAATAAAATCCGGGATCATTTGGCCATCAAATAATGGCATCCGTGGTCCATAGGTGCGAAAGATGCGAGCGATCTTTACCTCGATGCCATAGACCTGAGCGTAAGTTTCGCACATGGTCTCCGCATAGCGTTTACCTTCGTCATAACACGCACGTGGCGAAAGATTGTTTACCATGCCGATATACTCTTCTTTATACGGCTGATTGTCGGCTGGACGTGGCCCATAGACAACCGAGGCGGAGGCGAACAAAAACTTTGAGCGATACTTCACGGCGACATCGAGCGCATTCTTGGTTGCTTGTGAATTTGCTAGCAAGGTTTGAATTTTGTATTGGTCAAATTTCTTTGGACTGGTTGGGCAGGCCAAATGATAGACCTCGTGCAAGCCATCAAATTTGACGCGAAAACGCGCCAGCTCAGGATAGGCTTCTGGATCAAAAGGCGTATTAAAATCGTGACGAATGAATTCAAAATCTGAATTCTTGAGAAGATGGTCAATATTCGACTCTTGCGAAGTCACAAAATTATCGACACAAATCACACGATACTTTTCGAGCAAGCGTTCACACAGAAATGAGCCAATGAAGCCTGCGCCACCGGTCACGAGTACATTTTTCTTTTGGCCATTTTCCATAGTGTTTGGGTTAGAATGAAATCAAGTGTCGATGTGACTGCGTATAATCAATCATTTTTTTCAAACCATCTTCAAGACGCACCAATGGGACCCAGCCAAGAATCTCTCGAGCACGAGTGGTGTCTGGCAAACCGGCTTCCGTCACATGATTATATGGCGCTTCAAAACGAACCCGTGAGGATGAACCGGTTAATTCAAGAATGCGCTGTGCAACCGTAACTAATCGAATCTCCGCGTCTGAGCCAAGATTCAACAAGGTGATATCGATTGGCGTTGTCATGAGACGAACCAGGCCGTCTACGATATCGGTCACATAGCTAAGCGAGGTACGTGTTTCTTCATCACCCGCAATCGTAATATCGCGACCATCGAGGGCAGACAACACCATGTCTGGAATTAAATTTCCATCAAAAATTTTCATGCGCGAACCATAGGTGCGAAAAATACGCGCGATCTTTACATCTAAATTGTAGACATCGGCATAGGTCTGCAAAATAGCTTCAGAAAAACGCTTGCCTTCATCATATGCCCCACGCGAGGTCAGATGATCGATATGACATTCATCCATTTCGGAATAATAGAGCTTGCCTGGTTGGCGTGGCCCATACAGCACACTGGATGAAGCGTATAAAATCTTCGACTTGTGCTTGACGGCAATATCTAAAACATTTTTAACCCCAACTGAATTGGTTAAAACCGTCGCGATTTTATAATCATCAAAATGTCGCTTCGAAATCGGACAGGCGAGGTGATAAATTTCTTGAATGCCTTGAAAACGAATTTTAAAACGCTCGAGTTCAGAATGAGCATCCAAATTTAATGGATTGATAATGTCGTGATTAATGAACTCAAAATTTGGATCTTGTAAAAGATGATCAATATTCGAAACCGAACTTGTCAAAAAATTATCCACGCAGATCACATGCGCATCTCGCACTAAGCGCTCGCACAGATGAGACCCGATAAAGCCGGCGCCGCCGGTAACGAGCACATTACGTCTTTCAAAAATAGGACGGTCTTGCATAGGACTAGTGTAGCACGGAAACCATTCATTCTCAGCTCAAGGTTTGGTCTGGAAGTTCTGGTTTTTTCTTTTTTACAAAACGCCAAGGTTCGTGATGAAAGGTAAAAAGTCGATGCGAGGTAAAGGTAAACATCGCGACCAAACCCGTATTCAAGAGAATAACCGCCAGGTCGAATAAATGAAGAATATCGTGCCCAATCCAAAAAAATACATTATTTAAACCGGTCGCGATCACGGCTACGGTCGCAAAACGACCAATAGCACCCTGCGCTCCCCTTCCCTGGGCTTGGAAGGTAAGTTTTTTATTGAGGAGAAAATTTATCCAGGTCACGATAATAACCACTCCTGCATAGGCAAGCGTTCGATTGGCGTGAGGCCACAGTGTACGCGTCGCTAAGGCATATAAACCCATGGTTAAAGCCAAAGACAAGATACCCACGCAGATAAATCGAAGTAAACGTGGGAGTTCGGGCTTTAGCCGATTCCAGATTCTAGCGAGGCCAGGATTCATAGTAGAGCCAACCCGAGTTTAATTGCTGACCTTCGGGCACTTGAGTCCAACGCGTAACAGGGATACCGACCGTGCTTGGCGTCAGACCAGAACCATCATTTACCAGAATAAGTTTTCCATCTTTTGCTCGTAATTCATAGACCGAACCATTTCCCTTTCGAGCGGCACGACGCAAGCTCCAACCGCCTTGCTTACCCATGGCACTAACTGGACCCTGCGCCAAAATGCTTCCGCCGCGGCCGATAATGGTCACCTGTCGGTCGGAGCCGCGTGAGGCAATAAGAAATCCAGCACGTGGTCGCGTGACCGACAAAGCTGAACTCCCCTGTTGTGCGCGACTGGCAAAAGGCTGAATTTCGAGTGGCTTTGGTTCATTTGCGGAGACGAGCCACATCCGTGGTCCTTTTGCTTCAAGTAAAAGTAATTCATCTTTTCCATCTGCATCCAAGTCCTGCGAGGCCATGATCAAACCACCTCGAATATCTGAAGCGCCGACGGAGCCCGCCGCGAGTAATACGCCATCCCAACGATAGACTTTCCATGAACCAGAAGCGTCATCCGCCATGGTCACGGCAATATCTGGCAATTGAGACAGTTGCCAATGCAAAAAGCCGGCGCGAACTTGGCTCCGGGACTCTGACCCAAGGTCTAGATATTGAATTGCATCCCCGGTATTCGATAAAACTCGAACCATGGCACGCTTGCCGCCGGCAGATCCTTCAAGAAAAAAGGGACCACGCACGGCTTTTTCAGCATCCGAAGTCGCAACCGCTGCCTTTGCATTAATAAGACCGGTTCCCATTTTTCCATTAAAGGCTGGATTCGTTTCATTGACCGTGGTTGCGGTTTGGCGGATATGCTGTGCGATGTCTTCTGCCGTCCAATCTGGATGCAGCGACTTTATCAATGCAGCCAAGCCAGCCACGAGCGGAGCAGCGACCGATGTACCCGATAAACCGCCGCGATACCCCGCAGCCGCGAGTTGACGATCCGTATGCGCATAAGTCGGACGTGCTGCAAATAAATTTTCTCCAGGCGCAGAAACATCAACGCATGACCCATAGTTTGCATATTCTGCTTTTTTCCCAGCTTGATTGACCGAGGTTACGCTAATCGAGCCTCTTCCACCCGCGCCTTTATTGCAGGCAGGAAAACCAGCTGTTTTATCCAAGTCTTCTCCCAGGATCGTGTCGCCATTACCGGCTGCACTCACGATAAGCACTCCTTGTGAGGTTGCATCATCGATTGCGGCTGATAATACCTGGTCTTTTTCGTAGCCAACAAAACTCAAATTAATGATGTCTGCGCCTTGAGCTACCGCATAGCGAATAGCCTGAGCAATATCGATATCACTCCCCTCGCCCTGAGCATTCAACACCACCAGCGGCATTATTCGTACATTCCACGCTACACCCGAGATCCCAATATCATTATTGCCGCGAGCGCCGATCAATGAAGCGACCACGGTTCCATGAATAAAGGCCTCGTCAATCCCGTCTTTAGAAACAATGGGTCGAACATCCGCACTCTGTTCAACAAAGTTCCAGCCATGCACATCGTCGATGAGCCCATTCTCATCATCGTCTTTTTGATTATTTGGAATTTCAAGTGGATTTGTCCAAATATTTTGTCGCAAATCCGGGTGATCAATATCAACGCCAGAATCAATGACGGCTACAACGACGTCCGTCGTGCCCGTGGTCTGAGTCCAGGCCTCAGGCGCGTGAATAGCGTCGAGATGCCATTCCTTATCAAAAAAAGTGTCATTTACTGACACTTGTTCAGCAGACACGGCAGATACGCCAAGCGAGACTTGGAGAAGAAGCGCGATGCATCCGGCAATCAGGCGCTTGTTTGCCTTTTTTTCCATTGATTTATTGTACCCGACTAGGGCATGGATTGCGACAAATCGCTGCATCTGGCAAGCTTTATGTCAATATGATTCACTTCGGCCTTCGCTTTAAGCGGCTCACCTTGCTCGTGGGCGATTATGCGGTCCTTCAAATCGCTCTGCTCCTGACCCTGTGGATTCGCTATGGCGCAATTCACACCTCGGATATAAACCGGCACTTGCTTCCATTTAGCCTGCTCGGACTACTCTGGATTGGTTCTTTTTACGTGAATGGCTTGTACGACACGTTATTTGCCCGTGATCAGTTTTTGCAGTTTCGTAAATATGTCGAAGCGATGCTCATCAATTTGCTGATTGGGCTCGCCTTTTTCTACATCATTCCATTCGGTATCGCTCCTCGTACCAATTTGTTTTTGTATGTCGCGATTGCGCTCATGCTGGGATATGCTTGGCGCTTGATACATGCGCAAAAAGTTGCCCCTTCTCTTTTTCGAAATGCCGTTTTGTATATTGGACATGCGGATGATGCTCGGCGCTTGAAAGACCTTCTTGAGCAAAGTGGCCAAGGCTATGAGTTAAAGGCGGTCATCGAGACCGCTCCTGGTAGCCGCATCGCTGATGGTTCGGTATTTTGGCATGTGGATGTGATGCAAATCGAACGCATCATTCAAGAACAAGCCATTCAAACCATTGTCCTTGGCCATAAACCAGACGACATTCCTGGCTTACGCGATGCCTTGTACAAAACACTTTTCATGTCGGTCAGTATCATTGATCGCGCAACGCTTGAAGAGGCGGTGACCGGACGCGTGCCTCTCGAATTTGTGTCTCAGACTTGGTTTTTAGAAAATCTACGTGAAGTTGATAAGGCTTGGTATGAAGGTGCGAAGCGCGTGTTTGATCTTTTTCTTGCTATTCCATTCGGCTTGATCACCTTGGTGGTTTTTCCATTTGTAGCTCTGGCCATTCGCCTATCTTCCCCGGGCCCAATCTTGATTCGACAGACGCGCATCGGGAAAATTGGCCACCCATTCACCCTGTACAAATTTCGTAGCATGCATGCCCTATCTGCAGACGGAAGTGCTGAAACAGCTGGTGCCCAATTTACAACCAATGCCAAGACCGACCCACGCCTTTTTCCGATCGGTCGACTCATGCGCCAATTGCGCATTGATGAATTACCCCAGATTTGGAATGTCTTACGCGGCGATGTTTCTTTTATTGGTCCAAGACCTGAAAGACCAGAGTTTGTGACTCCGCTTATTGAACGCATGCCGTTTTATGCCCTGCGTCATTTAACGCGTCCTGGATTAACCGGATGGGCTCAGACGCGCTTCTTAACCCCAACCTCAAGTCTTGAAGACAATCTCAAAAAGCTTCAGTACGACTTGTACTATATTCGTCATCGCTCCCTGTTTTTGGATGCGGCCATCTTGCTCAAAACGATTGGTATTGTCCTACGGAGACAAGGAACCTAGGTCTTATTACTCCTCTTCAACCATGGTGATCCCATGGTTTTTGAGTACCTCACGCAATCCATCTTTAAATGCGACTTTTGGCTCGTAGCCAATCAATTTTGTCGTCAGACTTAAATCCGCTTGAGAGCGCGGCACGTCCCCTTCGCGGAATGGGAGATGCTGAACCGGACCGCCAAAAAACTTCACTACTTGATTAAGCGTGATATTTCCGCCTGCTCCTGCATTGAGCACTTCGCCATGCCCCACATGTGACGATTGCATAGCGAGAACATTTGCTCGCACGACATCTGACACATGGGTAAAATCGCGCGATGTTTCGCCATCACCAAAAACGGTCAGTGGTTGATTGGCTAATTTTTGTCGAATAAAAAAGGTGAAGACGGGAACATAGGCACCAGTATCATTCATGCGCGGACCGTATACATTAAAATATCGTAATGAGACTGTTTCAACGCCAAAATGTTTTGCATATTGCTGACAGAATTTTTCGCCTGTCAGTTTTTGCAAAGCGTATGGACTGAGCGGATCCGTCGGCATGTCTGGACGCTGCGGTAATTCAGGCTGAATGCCATAGGCTGAAGAAGACGCGGAATAGACCAATCGCTTTACCTTTGCCAGGCGACACGCTTCTAATACATTCACGGTTCCCATCACATTAATCTTAGTCGATTCGATCGGTTGCTCGATGGAAAAAGGAACACTTGGACGAGCACCCATATGAAACACGCCATCAACCCCATCAAAAGCCGGACGAATCGCATCCAAATCCGTAAAATCTGCTTCGAACACGGTTGCTTGCGGGTTTACATGCTCACGCTTGCCGGTTGTAAAATTATCAATAATAACAACGTGATGACCGAGGCGAATCAACTCATCTGCTAAGTTTGAACCAATGAAACCCGCACCGCCGGTGATGAGATAGGTGGACATAGCGTAAAATCAGTTAAGAAGGCTTGCGCCAGATATAGACACGGTAAGACCAGAACGCTTTTGGCACAAGTCTTTGGCTTAGCCATTCCCAAAAACGTAAGGCGCTCTCAATCGGCTTCCGATGCTTCATACGGAGCAAGGGCGAAAAATAATGTAGCCAGATGCGCCAAGCAGATGATGCGGCGACACACTGCACTTCGCCACCAGAAAATAGCTTCCGCATACGCCACTCGGGAATAGAAAAAAGCCCACGCTCTGCACTCACGAGTAGTGCAAGTCCACACATGGACGGATTAACGGGATTTGGCTCAATGGCGAACACCGTTCCGCCAGGAGCGGTCACGCGCCACATTTCAGCAAAAAAGTTTTTTTGCTGTTCGGTATTTTCAAGATGATGAAAAACGTCACGACAATAGACCACATCGAATGAGGCGTCGGCAAGAGAAAGTTTGCATCCATCCCCTAGTTTTGCGTCGAACCCTTGCTTCTGTGCAAAGGCGATGGCCTCAGGTGTGATATCAATCCCGGACCAGGCAAATCGATCAGCAGCAATATGCTGACGTACATGCATGACATTTAATCCATCGCCACAACCGCTTTCAAGCACACGCACCGGCCCTAGCTGACAACGCCGCTCTAATTCAGCAAACAGGGGCCGTAAAGGCTCCTGTTCGCGTTCGGCGATGAATGGATCTTTTTGCCAATCCCATCTGCGCTTTCGATCAAAAGCAGCAAAATAAGCTAGCTGATGCGAGAGATGTCCCATTTAGAGAAAAAACATTTTCTTGGCAGCAAACCAACACATACGGAAGAGTAACATCCCATCGCGAAACCGATTAATTTGCGTCTCGCCATAGACACGGCTCTTATAGTGAACCGGGACTTCTTGAATCTTTAGGCCAAGCTTTGCTGAGCCGAAAATCAAATCGAAATCTCCAAATGGATCAAAGTCGCCAAAGAAGACACGACCAGCGGCTAAGCGCTCATAGTCCTTACGCCACATGCACTTGGTGCCGCACAAACTGTCGGACATGGTTTGACCAAGCAAGAGACTAAAAATAGCTGCAAAGGTCTTGTTCCCGATCCAATTCAGTGGACGCATCGCTTCTTGTTCCATCGGATAGATCAAGCGCGTACCTTGCACATATTCACCACGACGATCAGCGAGCAATTGATAGAAGCGAGGCAATTCTTCAGGCATCACGGTAAGGTCCGCATCCAAAATCATGAGGATGTCGTTTTTTGCTTCACGAAAGCCAACACGCACTGCATCCCCTTTTCCTTTGCCTGTTTGTTGAAATGCTCTAACTTCAAATGGCCACGATTCTTTCATGACTTGCTGAATCTCACTCCAGGTTTCATCTTTTGAATGACCTTCGACGAAAATAACTTCGAGCTTACCTGGAAAGCGCGGCATGCGCTGGAGCGCTGCGCGGACATTTCCTTTTTCATTACGCGCCGGAATAATCACGCTGACAGACGGAGCTTCGGTATAGGTAACCGGTGGCGCTTTGCGGCAAATAAAATATTCAACCATCGCCAAGCGATTTAAGAGCGGCAAATGCGACAAGACGCGATTGAAGACAAATGCCACACCCGGAATTCCAATCGGACACAACATGAATTTCCCCTGCTGCACCACTTCGAGCCCGGCCAAACCTAAGACCATTTCAGTCTGTTGGCGGGTTAACCAATTTGAATAGCGGCGTGGCTGAGCTAAACCAAAAACCGAAGCCAGACGAAAAATCGGACCCCAAAATGGATTTGTCTTTGTTAAGATGACGCGCGTTTCTGGCTGACACAATTTTTCAGCTACTTGTTCCATGGTGCCCTGGATGTCCTGAAGATACCCGAGTAAATCCGTAGCGACCACATAATCAAAATTTGAAGCGATCGGAGGCAGGGGCTGGCTCAAATCATGCAATACCCAACGCCCATCCGGATGACGATCTTGAGCCATCTTTAACATGCGTGGGCTAAAATCAATACCAACGGCATGAGAAGGCTTAAGACTCATGATCTGCTCACCTCCAGCAGAACCAAGCTCAATAATGCTTTTTCCAGACGGGATAAGATAAGACAACCAACGCTGAATGTACGCGTAGTAATAGGCCTGCTTTTTGCGCTGACGATCATAGATCGGCGCAATATCTTCAAAGTGTTCGAGATGGCTTTTTATCATAGTCATCCTAGGTTTGTTGTTGAATATACCAATCAATCGTTTCACGAAGTCCCTGCTCAAATGGAACCTCTGCCGTAAAACCAAATTCTTTTTTGGCACGCGATACATCGAGGCAACGACGAGGCTGTCCGTCTGGTTTTGATGCATCCCATTTGATTTCACCGGTATACCCCGCCAAGCGCTTGATGGTTTCAATCAATTCTTTAATCGTGATTTCCATTCCGCTGCCAAGATTTACTGGCTCAGCGCCATCGTATAATTCTGTGGCTAAAACAATGCCACGCGCGGTGTCTTTTGCATAACAAAATTCGCGACTTGCTGATCCCGTTCCCCAAACCTCAACAAAAGCATCACCTCGTTGCTTTGCATCGATGACTTTTTTAATCAGAGCTGGAATTACATGGCTCGAAGCTGGATCAAAGTCATCTCGAGGTCCATACAAATTGACCGGCAAGACATAAATCGCATTCATTCCATACTGCTTGCGATAGGCCTGCGCTTGCACCAGGATCATTTTTTTTGCCAAGCCATATGGCGCATTGGTTTCTTCTGGATATCCAAGCCAGATATCATCCTCTTTAAACGGAACAGGAAGAATCTTTGGATATGCGCATACCGTTCCAACCACGACGACTTTTTTTACATTTGCCTTGCGTGCGGCTTCAAGCAATTGAATGCCCATGATGGCATTGTCATAAAACAGGGTCCCTGGGTATTGCTGATTGAAACCGATTCCCCCGACACGAGCAGCCAGATGAATAACAGTATCGACATTGGATACCAAGCGCTCACATGTCGCCATGTCACGCAAATCATCTTGCGGACGTTCCGGAATAATGATTTCAATATCTTGACCCCAACGATTACGCAAAGCTTCAACCACATAAGAGCCCAAAAAGCCCGCTCCGCCTGTTACTAAGATTCTTTTCGGTTGATGCATAGGGAAGTGATTATGAACGTCTAAAACGATAGCGCAGACCGAGCAAAAAGGCCTCAATCATCGTATGAAAGCTCATCTTACTCTGTCCTTTTGAACGGTCAATAAAGGTAATTGGAATTTCGTGCATTCGTCCATTTGCCTTTTGGATGAGCTGTTTCATCTCAATTTGAAAAGCATACCCATTTGAAGCGATCTGGGCAAAGGGAATTTTCTCTAAAATGTCACGCTTGTATGCTACGAAGCCAGCGGTAATATCTTTTGCCTGAATCTTGGTAGCCCAGCGCAAATAGAGATTTGCGGCGGAAGAGAGCAGGAGGCGATCGCGTGAAAATCCAGCAATGTCTCCACCCGGTATGTAGCGCGAACCAATAGCGATATCCGCTTGATGTAAAGCCTCAACCAGGTCAGGAATACGTTGCACGGGATGAGATCCATCCGCATCACACTCAATCACCGCATGACAACTTGGCTCCGCCAAAGCAGCCATGAAGCCTTGTATATAGGATCCTGCAAAACTGCGTGGAGATGCACGATGAATCACACGCACCCGCGCATTGTGTTTCTTTTCAAGCTCGGCTAATACCTCTTTCGTTCCGTCTGTTGAGGCATCATCAACCACGATTACGCCACATTCTATCGGCAAACCCAAAATCGCATCAACAGTTTGAGCGATGTTTTCGCGTTCTTGATAGGTTGGAATGACGACGGTGACCATAGCTTAATCCCGACGGTAGGCGATGAGCGCGATATTATCACGCATGGGTAATGGGAGCGATATATCGGCTTTTGGATGCTTTTTTAGCCAAAGCTCACCATGTGACAATGCCTTGCTATTTAACCAGCGCGCTGCGGTAGCAAAAACATATGACAATCGAAAAACCTTTGGAATTCGGCCAACCCAGGTAACGACATTCCCCTCTTGTTCAACCAATTGAATAAGAGCCTTCTTTGAAAACAGGACGACATGCTCGGGCGGGCAAACAGCATGCCAATATTGACGCAACACGCGCCCCAGAACACTCCCCGCATCTGGCGTATTTATGAGCATAGCTCCTCCAGGAGCAAGGCTTTTTAGAGCCTTTCGTAAAAATAAACGTGGCTCATCCACATGCTCGATTACGTCCAGTAAGCAGATGGCAGTGTATGTTGAAACTGGAAGCTGCTCGAGTGAAATATTCTCGACGATAACATTATTTGCTTTGGCCATTTCTGTAGCGGCTGGTGATATGTCTTGACCAGTAGCCTCCCAACCTCGCTCACTCGCCCATTTTACAAACATACCTGAAGCGGCGCCGATATCCAGCAATTTTGCCTGAGGCTTTCGATGTGGCTCAAGCAAATCAAGCATTTTTTCATATGTCGGGCGCGTGGCGATTTTATCCGCATTGTAACTTGCATAACCACCACCGGCGGCATTCCCTGAAAAATATGAATCCGCATAAAATGCCTTACGCTCAGCTTCACTCGGCATCGGATCGACGGTTAAAGATCCACATGAATGACATTTCCAGACGGAAAACTGTTTTCTCTTTCCAAGAAGGCGTGTCCAGAATAAAGCCCCACAGGCTTGGCACAATATCTTCTTTTCACCCTTGCTCCTCTGTCGTTCAACTATGGTTACTGCGCTTAGTACTGCGAGTGGAATCTCGATAAAGATAAACTGCGAACGATATCGACCATCAGCTTGAGCGGCTGCATTTAAAGAAAGAGCGACAATGCCGAGCATGTAGAACCAGGAAAAGAAAAGAACGTGACGATGTCCAGTAGACTTTTTCCAGAGTACGATGGGAGAAATAAGGGCGAGTACAAAAGCGAGCAACCACACAAATCGCATACACATAGCATACCCCCAAGGCGTAGCTACAAGACCAAACATTTTTTCCAAAAAAACCATCGGACCCTGTTGCAGCAGGGTGACGATTGGCGAAAAAGAAGGATAGCCAACGTTAACCCATCCGAGCTCACGCAAAACGAGAATTGTATTATCTTGAGAAATGACCGTGATCGCAGCACTGATCTGTGAAATGAGAAATTCTCTTGGATACTTTTTTACAGCGACAACCGTTTCTTTTTGAAAGATTTCTTTATACGCATATCCATGCACATCCTGTTCTTGCACCGGAGATGCTTCAACGTAGCCCTTGTCGTGTAAACGCTGAAGATACTCAATACGCATCGAATCATATGACCGACCCGTTGAATATGCCTCAGCAGTTGCGGCGACGCGGGTGTAGAAATTAAACCACCCGACATTTGAATAATCCCAAGATCCGAATAAAGAAGCGTTGCGATAAAGCCAAGGCAACACGATGATGATATATGCCGATACAAAGGCCGTAGCCACCTTTACTCCAGTGATACGAGCCTGTTTTTCGCGCACAAAGGCAGCTAGGGTAATCAAGGTAAATAATAGCGGAACGAACTGCACAATTGGGCGTGCAAGTGCCGCCGCACCAACCAATGCTCCAGCAACAAGCGACCATTTCCATGAGCGTTTTTCAAGCGCTTGAATGCTCGCCGCAATGCCTGATGCGATCAATGGTAAAAACACGGCCTCTGAACCAAGGATGCAGCTGTAATACCACAAGTTCAAATCAATGGATAAAATCAATCCAGCGACTAGCCATTTCCTTTTATCAGCCGTATAGACGCGCATCAACTGCATTCCCACCAGCGGGATACCTGTTGCCAGGATGACAGACGGGATCAAGCTCGCATACGGCGTTCCAAATACTTTCATCGAAGCCCATAAAAACCAGGGATATACCGGTGTACGAATTGTGTCGGCTATAAACGGGGCTTCCAGGCGCAAGCTAAAGCCATTGCCTCGTAACAAGTTTGTCGCGATCGCAATGTACTGACTTCCATCGGTTGCATGCGTCAAAACATACCCCTGGATCCATAAAACAATAAAAAAAATACTATGAATCAAGAGCGTCCAAATCCAAAGACTGAGAAATGGCCGCCGCAAGATTCGGTCGAGCATACTTATGGCTGATGACGATATTGAGCACGCCAATCGAGCAAGTCTTCAGGAACTTCAAAGTTCGGCTGAATGCCTTCGCGACGCAAATCAGCAGCGAGCATTATTTTAATTAAATCGTGAAACGTTACTTTCGGCTCCCAATTTAATTCTGTCTTTGCTTTCGTAAACTCCCCTTTCAGAACGTCGACTTCGGTTGGACGGTAATACAGTGGATCGATTCGCACGATATCATCGGTTTTTAATCCGACAAGAGATGTAGCTAGATCAACCATTTCGCGAATTGTATGTGTCTCATTTGTTGCGACAACATAATCCCCCGGCTTTGTCTGCTGGACCATGCGCCACATCGCTTCGACATATTCAGGCGCATATCCCCAGTCGCGTTTTGCATCTAAATTTCCGAGGAATAATTCTTTTTCTTTTCCGGCGACGATCTTAGCAACGGTACTCGTAACTTTACGCGTCACGAATGTATCGCCACGGCGAGGACTTTCATGATTAAACAAAATACCATTACTTACATGCAGACCATATGCCTCGCGGTAATTTACGGCATACCAATATGCAGCCACTTTTGCTACTCCGTATGGACTGCGTGGATAGAACGGCGTCTTTTCATCTTGTGGAGCTGGTGCGGCACCGAACATCTCACTTGATGAAGCCTGATAAAAACGACATGGCACTTGAGACTCTCGAATCGCTTCAAGCAAACGAAGCGTACCGAGCCCCGTAACATCACCCGTATACAGAGGCGCATCAAAACTGACACGCACATGGCTTTGTGCGCCAAGCGCATAGACCTCGTCAGGCACAATACGCGCCAAAAGACGCGATAACATACTCGCATCGCTTAAATCTCCATAATGAAGAAACAAGCGCGTTCCTTCTTTATGCGGGTCTTGATACAAGTGCTCAATACGCGAGGTATTAAAACTACTGGAGCGTCGCATGAGACCATGCACTTCATAGCCTTTGGCTAAAAGCAATTCAGCCAAATAACTCCCGTCTTGTCCCGTAATGCCGGTAATGAAGGCCTTTTTCATGTGTCAAAGCTTACGGAAAAAGTCAAAAATGGGCAATAGCATCCACTAATACCTTATCAATCTCAATCGATTCTTTTAGAAGAAGGATAAATTTATGAGCTTCAGCCTCATAGATCGCTTGTTTTTCTTCATTCGGAAGCTGCTTCAAAGCGTATTGTAATTTTCTCAAAAGTTCATCAAACAAAAAGAAGGGTAATAAATTGATTTCCGAGCGCAATTTCGGGTTCTCAGAAAAATATCCTTTCAGGAAAATCCCCAAGCCTTTACCAAGGGTTTGCTGCCAGGGTTTCTCTTGAAAAATCACATACTGCCTCACAAAGCGATGACAGGCGCTCGCCACCTCTCTCATTAATTGACTCACGCCAATTTCTTCAAAGTCTATTATTGCTTGACACTTTTCATTTTTAAAAAGAGTGTCATGTGGATGGAGACTGTTCCGCACAATGCCTTGCTGCGCAAATCCGAGTTCATTTTTTTTACTTTTGGCCTTGCGAACGCACAGGTCTATCATCGCGAATTCAGATGAATACCGTTCAAACAATTTCGGCACATGCTCTTCGACATACTTCCACTGCTTCGTAAAACTCTCTTCATCCCACGCCACAGATCCCTTGTCATTCTTTTTGATTTCTTCGGCAAAAGGCGATCGGTTCAATGCCACATGTAAGCGCGCAATGCACTTCGCAATCTCTTCAAGTTCATATTCCGTCCCCCTAAAATAATCACCCGGCACATATTCAAACATCTCCCATAAAAATCCGCCCCATTCTACCGGAGCATGTGTCTTGTGTGGATGAAAAATTTTTGGGACTGGAACGTCAGACTCTGCCATTTGTTCTATTACCTGGTTTATCATGCGAATTCTTTCCACGCGATGTATCGCAAGATTTTTTTTGAGAACAATTTCACGCGCATCATTCGTACCAAAAAGAACGACAGTTTTAAAATTATTACTTCTCACTTCCCAAGCCCCGGACTGGAACATGTCGCCCTGAACCTGTAAACCAAATCCCTCTTGAATTGCTCGAATAATCTCGTCACGCGTATCTACACCTACAGCGTTCCACTCAACCTGCCACTGACTATGATTATTCGGCAAAAAAAGATCAGTAGCAGACATCATAGCTGAGCTCGCTGGACAGCTTGAGCAATTGCATCTGCATCAAGTCCATGATGTGCAAGAATCTCTTTTGCATTACCACAAGCTGGAATACCCGTTACGCCCAATGACACGATCTTTACCTTGATGCCGAACTGCTGCAGCTTGGATTGAATAAACATTCCTTGTCCATTTTCAAGATAATGATCGTCTACTGTCACAATCGTTTGAACGTTAGATAACGTGGCTTTTGCCCAAGCCTCGTCAATGCGATTAAGCCAAGGAAAATTCAGAACACCGACAGACACCCCTTGCTGCTCCAATTGCTGCGCTGCTTTTACAGCTTCAATTAAAAGAACTGGACCGTATGTGATAATCACATGCTCTTTTGCTTGACGCACCCATCTGCCCTTACCCAATTCAAGCTCGCTTGACGCATCGAGTACAAAATTATGCTCTTTTTTTACACTGCTCACACGTAAATAGGTACTTTCTTGATTCACGTTTAGCGCCCAATTCAGCGACTGTCTCATCTCCAGCTCATTTGCTGGTTCAAGTAAAATCAATCCAGGGATTGCACCTACGGATGAGATTGCGCGGACCTCTTGATGCGAATGCCCTGGACCGGCAGGCAACAAGCCAGCGCCTGAACCAAAATATATCACCTTCTTTCTCCCTGGTGCCGACTGTTCAGTAGCCGCATTATAGATCTGTTCATTCGGACGCGTACTAAGAAAACACCCCAATGAATGCATGATCGGGATTATCCCTCCCATTGCTAAGCCAGAGCCGATCGAAACCATGTCTTGTTCCGCAATTCCACATTCCAGAAAACGATCAGGAAATGCTTTTGAAAAAGGAATGAGGCCACAAGAACGAATGAGGTCGCCGTCCAAAACCATGAAGTCCGGATTATTTTTTCCCTGCTCCACGAGCTCCTGACTATATGCACGCACAAGCTCCTGCTGCTCTTTTGCCGCTTGCGTAAATTCAAACTCTTCCTCAGATAAAATCAAAGGATCGATCCCAAGCGATACGCACTGTCTTTGCAATTTAGGAATATACTCATCTTTTGCCTGGGTATACTGCGACTCTGTCAGCGTTCCTGCATGAAACTTATAAAAACCATCATCCGCCATTTTTTCCATGAAAGATATCCCTTTGCCTTTTATCGTATCGGCGATGATAACAAGTGGCTTGCGTAGACCTTGATCCGTACGCATTGCGGCATCAATTGCCCGTACATCGTGACCATCACATGAACGAACCTCCCATCCGCAGGCTTGAAATTTAGCCGACAGATCCCCCAATGAATGCACATCTTCAACAAATGAATCTGACTGGATTTTATTCCGATCAACGATAACCGTAATTTGCGCCAAGCCTTGATTTGCAATTGACTGTACCGCTTCCCAATTTTGCCCCTCCTGCAGCTCGCCATCGCCTGTAACAACAAATATCCTCCCGTTTAGACCGTTTTTTTGACGCGCAATCGCAATTCCATGCGCTTTAGATATTCCCATTCCTAAGGAACCTGTATTACAAATCATGTATGGCGATCGCGCATCTGGATGACCATCAAAACCTCCCAAACGTCGAAATGCATGAATTTTTTCAAACGGTAATAGGCCAAGACCGGTCAGCAGGGCATAAAATGAAGGCGTATCATGTCCCTTTGATGAAAAGTATATATCCCCTTCATCCCGTGCCGTTGGTGCCACCTTGTGCATGATGGACAAAAATAACCAAGTAACAATATCAATCACACTCAAACTGGTGCCGATATGACCTGAGCCCGCCTTAACAATGGCATATATCGCGTTCCACCGACTCATGTCAGCTATCAAATGCGCTTGGGCATATCTATCGACTTGTGCCTGACGAATACGTGTAAACTCCATCTGTGGGATATAAGTCAATTTTGACATATAACATGAGTCATTGTAACCGAACTTATTCGGTCATTGGGTTATGCGTTATCGTTACCGTTTTCCACTGGGTATAGTTCTCTAGAGCCTCGGTGCCCGCTTCTCTGGTTCCATTTCCGGAATTTCGACCGCCTCCAAATGGCATATGCGGCTCGCTTCCATATGAATTCCCATTCACATGAACAACACCGACTTGTAGCCCTCGAATACATTGTTCTGCGCGATGTAAGCTGTCGGTGTAAACCGATGCCGTCAATCCAAACGAGCTATCGTTCAGCTGTGCAATCGCATCTTGTACGTCCCGAGCGCGGTGAAGGGTCGCCACCGGACCAAAAATTTCCTCCCTCGAAATTGGATACCGCATCGAATCCACCTCAAACAGAGTCGGTTCAAAAAAGTTACCCAATTCATACCCTTCGCCCGTTATACGCTTCCCTCCACACAATGGATGTATCCCTTGTGCAGCCGTATCGCGCATCATCTCCTCAATCCGTTCAATCTGACGCATGCTCAACAAAGGGCCAAGATCATCCGTATCCTGTAAGCCGATCTTGAGCAATGGAATTTTTTCGAGCAATTTTTTTCGCACTTTTTCATACACCCTATCCATCACAATAATGCGACTTGCCGCCGAACAGCGCTGGCCAGCAAATGAATATGCTGATGAAAGAGCGCTTTTTACCGCCAAATCAATATTTGCATCGTCTAAAATAAGGAAGCCGTTCTTTCCTCCAAGCTCCAGAGTTACTTTCACAAATTGGCTAGCTCGCTGAGCAACTGATTTTTCTAAATCTTTTCCAACGGTGGCTGATCCGGTAAAGCTAATTGCCTGCACGCGCTCATCTTGTACAAGCGATGCGCCAATCTCTTTTCCAAAACCATGCACTACTGAGAATACTCCTTTTGGAAGACCCGCTTCTCGCAATGCATATGCTAATTCCATCCCAGCCGATGGCGTGTCTTCAGATGGCTTCATGATAACCGTATTCCCACATAGCAGAGCAGGCATGATAGATCTTCCACCAAATGGCGAATTTCCAGGGACAATCGAAACCACTACTCCCAATGGCTCACGTACGGTATACACCAGTCGATGTTCGACCTTGCTGCTCATGGTTTTTCCATACAGGCGGCGGCCTTCACTAGCCCAAAAAAAGATGTGTTCACAAAGGCTATCGACCTCACCCATTGACTGCTTTCGTGACAATCCGCCATCTAATGCGATTCTTTCCGCGATGACGCTTTTTCTCTCCTGGAGAATCTGCGCCGCTTTACGCAAAATATTCCCTCGCGCAATCGGCGTTAGAGCGGCCCACGCTGCGAATGCTTGACATGCGGCTTGAATCGCCATTTCCGCATCCGCTTTTGTTCCACGAGCAACCATACAAAGTGGTGCCCCATTTGCCGGACTCCGTTTTTCAAAATACTTCTTTTCAACCGGCTCTACATCTTCATCCTGTATCCAATGCTGGATATGTCTGACTTCATTCGTCATACTCATATTGTTATCTCTTCGATATCTGCATCTTGAATCTCACAAATGCTTTTGACAATAGGAAAGGTCTGCGGTGAATTAGCCCATGCATTACGATCCGATAGGATCCCGATAAATTTACCGCCATACACCCTTGCTGACTCTGCATCCTCTACCCCATCACCAATAACAATAACCTCTGAAGGTGGCGCCTGCTCGCAGGCAGATATTCTCAAAATGTTTTTCAACTTGGCGTTCTGAGCATCTTCAGATCCGTCCGGATTTGTTCCATAGATTCCCAAAAAAAATTGCTCTAAATTCAAACGCTTTACCAAGGCTCGCAATGTATTCTCAGGCGTTCCAGAACTTAGGTATAATCGATTGTTTTTCGAAAGATGCTCCAGCACCTCCTTCACACCGGGAAACATGCCCCGTTGCACGATACGATCTTCGACGAGAATGTCGTATCTATGCACATATTCCAAGACGTCTTGTTCAAGCTCTTCGGTTCCTTTTTGCGGATACGCCTCCTTCAAAACAGCGCGTATAATCTCACTTCGAAGCTTGCCTTTTAGACAAGGAATTACTCGCTCAGCAATGCTCTGAACCTCGCTCGGCTCTTCAGCAAAAACCTCAAAACGCGCACGATACTTCAGTTCAAGTGAATCAACCAAGGTTCCATCAAAATCGAAAATAAAAACCTTTCCACGTGATTCAAGAAGTTGCATACGCTACCAAGCCGTATACCCTCCATCGATCAACAAGTTGCTCCCCGTGCTATATGTATCCGTGACTAAAAACAATAAGGCGCGGTTGTATTCATTTTCATTCGCCATGCGCCGCATAGGAGTACGTTGTATATATTTCTCAGTGAATTCTGCATCTCCTGATGGGCTAAGAACCCCACCTGGTGACAAGGCCACAACGCGAATTCCTTTTGGTGCCCACTGTGTAGCCAAATCACGCGTCAGCGCAAGCATCGCCGCCTTGGAAGCACCATAGGATGCATCTTTTACAAAGACCTTTCCCGTCGTACGTTCACGGTGTTCATAAATACGCTGATCAGGTGAAACCAAAGCGTAGTGCGATGCGATATTTACAATAGTCCCCGGTGTTTGGGCAGCAATCAATTTCTGCGCCATGATTTTTGAACAAATGACCGAACTCGTCAGATTCATTCGAAAAACCTCTTCCCAGGTGTCAATCGGATATGTTTCAAATGGAACGCTTGCACGACTTGCTTGATTTGGCGAAGCCTTCCATCCCGCATTATTAATTAAAATTGTTGGCACGGACCACTGACGAATAACCTCATCAAAGGCCGCCTGAACTTCCGCTTCATGCGTCACATCCACCTTCAAGCAAAGCAATGGATACGTCTCAGCTAATGCAGATAGTCTTTCATTTGGCTTTTCTGAGATATCAAAAATAGCCACTCGCGCATTTGCACGTAACAAGACCTCGGCATAATTCGTCCCCAACTTTCCCAATCCACCCGTCAAAACAACAACTTGCTGCTTAAGATCAAAAAGAGATTGCAAATAATCAAGATCGATTGCCATATAGGGATATGTTTATTCATTTTGCAAACAGGCACACAAAGCATCAAACAGCGTTTTATTTGTGGCGGCTATGACCATCTGTGCCCGATGTGTCTGCGCCTCATACCCTTTTACAAATAGCTCAGCACCAGCGCCTTTAGCTAGATATAGGATCGCCAAGGTATCCTCCATATCGGCCACATCTTTAACAACAACCGCAGCAAGCCGACCATCCAATAATCCTGATGGAACCGCATCCCATTCGGGATCCATGCGACCATAGGCATCGTATGCATCATGCGCAATGATCGAATCAGGCTCTATATTTTGAATATCTTTCAAGCGATGGCGCAATGACCGGCTGACATAGACTGTCTTTTTCCCTTGTGAGGGAATCTTGTAGTCTTGCCAAACCAAATCCGTACTAGTCTCGTCACCGACTTCTGCTCGGACGACATGGCTTTCATTTCCTTTATATATCACCCCCAATCTTGGCAAATACACAACCGTCAATCGTTGCTTTTGATGCGTCTCGCGATCACACAATGTAAAGATTGTTTCAAAACATTTTTTTCCATCTTGAAAATACGCTGTCCCGTTTATCGGATCCAAGAAGAGCGCGAATGGTTGATTTTTCTCAAAATATCGACTTATCGCATCACCCTGCGCTTCTTCTGACTGGAGAGTTACGTCGCTCAAATTAAGCGCGGATAAACCAATGGCATTCCCAATAGCGATATCCGCATCGGTTACCGCTTGTTTGGACCAGTGATTATCCGCACTTTCTTTTACCGACCTAGTTCCATCAACCCCTTTTTGAAGACCATCTTGAATACGACATGCGCCTTTTCCCGCCTGAATCACGACCGGTATCAGATACTGAGCCGCTTTATCCAGACCGAGACGCATGACACTTTGCATACTTTAGCGCGTTTCTACTTCCTCAATCGTGGTCGAAGGCAAACCCTCCGGTTCAACTAAACCATATGCCGTTTCCATGCGAACACGGTCATTAAAGTGTGGCGTTGACGCTTCAAAAATAATGCAATCTGTAATGGCTTTCACTCGGTGAATGCAGCCTGGCGGAAAACGAACACTCTCACCAGCAACTAATTTTTTCTCAACAAGAACGCCATCACCTGGATCATACGTCAACATCGCTTCACCAGAATAGATGTAGGATGTTTCGTCTTTTAAATGATGTCGCTGCAAACCACCCATCGCCCCAGCATTCATACATATCAACTTCCCTGTGTATTTTCCTGGTGAATGCGCAATGAGAATTTCGCGACCCCAATTACGCGGACCAACATCATGGACTTTGAAAAAATCTACGGGTACATGTGTTTCTGGCATGAGTGACATATTAGTTATCGTTAAACTAATCTTTTTACCATTCGAGGGCTTTTGTTGGAATCAAGGTGTCACCCTCAATATCTTCTTTTGCGGCTTTGCCGATGATTTTATGCACCAAGTTTGGTTTCAAACCAGAACCCGGGCTTTTGATCGTCATCATATCTGCGGTGATCTTTGTTCCTGCTGGAATACGGACAGCCGCAACCAAACTCTTTGAGTGTTTCGAACGTGTCTTGTACTCATCTGCATCAACATCCTTCGTTCCCTCACCAACCATTAATTCGACGCGACGAATTTCTTTCATGCACTGGGTCATTTCTTCGGGCGTCAAACTTAATTTGTGATCTGGACCCTTCATGTCTTTCGCCATCGTAAAGTGGCGCTCGATAACATGTGCTCCTTTTGAAACGGCGACCAAGGTAGGCAAGAAGTCTGTTTCGTGGCCAGAATACCCAATTGGAAGTGGGCGATAGCGGCGCTTCATCACATCGATCACGGACAAATCCAACTTATCATCTGGTGTTGGATAAATCGAAACACAATGCAGAATAACGAGACGATTATTATATTTCAAAATCGTCTCAACGGCTTCGTCAACTTCTTCCATGGTCGACATGCCGGTGGATAAGATAATCGGCTTATTGCGCTTTGCCACATCCTCAATCAATGGAAGATTAGTGACATCAAAAGAAGCGATCTTGTAGGCATCTACACCGATATCTTCCAAGAATTTGACACTTGTATGATCAAAAGGTGTCGCAAAGAAAACAAGATCGAGTTTTTTGGCCAGGGTTCGTAATTCCAAAAATCCATCGCGATCTATTTCAAGCTTTGCTCGATGTTCGCCATATGTCGCACCAAGCGAGGTCGGCGTGTTGTATGGTGCATCGAGCGCTTCTTTCGTAAAGACCTGGTCAAGCGTGCGGCGTTGAAATTTAACTGCTTGGCAACCAGCTTCCTTTGCTTTAACGATCAGTTGTTTTGCGATTTCTAAATCTCCATTATGATTATTGCCAATTTCAGCAATCATGTAGGTCGGGCAGCCCGTTCCCACATACTGCGTTCCAATCTTCACTTTATCCGGTAACTGTTGAAGAATGCGTTTAACTGCGAGTTGTATAGCCATATTTTTAGTTCATTTCCACGTTTCTGGTGGACCTATACCGTACGGCGACGGAAGAGCTTCGTCAAACCGTGGCTTATTTGAGCCATTGCAAAACCCTTGCCCCGATCTGTTTGCCAGCTGACCCAATCGGACCCACTAGAGCGTCGACCAAGGCCTTACGGCCCTCGGCGTGTTTTTGTGGGTTTTTTAGATATTCCCTCGACGCGTCTATTAGTTCCTGCTCTGTATTTACCCGCCAAACACCACCTAGCTTCTGAACAATACGATAATGCGTTACGTCAAGTCCCTGCAAAACACTTTGATAGTATGGACGATTTGTATAGCCATCGAAACCAATAATAATAACCGGTCTATTGAATATCGCGCTCTCGATGGTCATGGTTGAGCCTGTATTGTATTCGACATCCGCATACCGAAGCATATTCAACATTAAACGAATATCTTCTGCATCCAATTCCCACTCCCCTATGAGATCACTTACCTTTTTTCCAGGCTGCTGAAAAACAACATGTTTGAATTGATCCAGTTTAAGTACACGAACATCGTACTTTGGATGCGCGCGAAGCACGATGGTTGCCGGAGGAAGTCGCCCATCTTCAATCGCACGATCAAGCATCAGCAAGTGCTCGGATGGATCATCCTGATTCATGACACCGCCCATGCAATACAATAGAAAGGGCTTTGTTGGATCAATCCCTAATGCCGCGCATGTCTCTTCACGAGTAAGCTCATCAACCGAGTTGTGATATGTATCATACTGGGGACAGCCTCCATCAAAAACTTGATTGGGAGGCATATCGCCCAAGCTCAATGCATCGGCATGAACGACACGATTTGGAACAATTAACACATCCGGTTTTACTAAAAGTAAACCCTTTGAAGAAAGATTGTCCCAGGTTTTCACCATACCTATCAGCGGTATGCCTTGGCGCCGAGCATATTTCATCAGCGCAATATTGGTTCCATGAATAACATTGGTAGCGAATGCTAGGCTTGGACGGTATTTCTCGAAGAGCGGCTTCCAAGCATCAACATCCTCCTTAAAGACAGTAAATTCGACCATGCGGACAAATTCACGCCATGGTCGAATGCATCCCAAAAACCAAGTCAGCTTCTTCCAGAGGAGGGCAAAAAACTGTCCTACGCTTTTGTGTTCCGTAAAAACCTTGATCGAACGAATCCAGACCGTGCGCGTTGGGACGCTATTGTACGAAAGTGAACGCCAGAATGCTCGTGAACGTGACATTCCATATTCTAAGTCTGCGACGGCTTCAAAAACCACTCTATCGGAACCGAATTCTTTTTGATAAAAGGCCTGTTTTTTTTCAGGTACGGCGCAAACAATACGGAGCTCAGGATCAGACAATAAAGTCGGAAGCACATCGGTTCGTAACAGATTTTTTACCTCTGCCGATGTAGACAATGTCATGATCAGGGTTTTTGGCATATGAGGTATTTTTCTCATTTTTTTTGATTTATTGCAAATAGATGCCTTGACTTTTTTAGCTTTTTATTGTACTCAAACCCTACACGTCCTTTTTAAAAACCATTCGACCACGGAGAGCTTCATGCCTCATGTCATTCTAGCGGTGACTAAGGATGTGGGAGCGGCGCAAGCCCTTATCCCAATTGCTGAAATGCTTCGCCAGCACGATTGCCGCATCTTCGTCGCATGCGAAGGCCTGTCGATCGACCTCTGGCGTAAGTCAGAATTCCCCATCACCCTGTCCGGATCCGTAGACTTCACCAACAAGCCCTACTCCATCCCAACCGATTTGGTGAGCGATCTACAGCCAGACTTGGTTCTGACTGGGCTCAGTCGACCTATTTACCTTGAGGAGAAGATCGGTCTTCAAGCAAACCACTGCAAAATCCCCTTGATCTGGGTAGAAGATCTATGGGAATGCCATGTCAGGAGTACGGCGATTCCTCAGGGGATCATCACCCTGGATCCGCTTGGTGAACAGCTCATCCGACAAAAAACGCATCTGAAACAAGTGCCGCCGCGGGTGTGTGAAGCTGGAAACTCAGGCATCCTATCCGCAATCAGATCGCCAGTGCCTGATGCAACGCAGCAAGCGGTTGACGATCTGCGCCGACGCTACGATTCGCCTGTCGTGTTGATCGCCGGGCAAGGCAGCTTCACCGGCGACATCCTTCGCGTTGGAATCGCTTCGGTGGCCATGTCGCATCCATCTGCAATGGTCATCGTTCGTCTGCATCCCAAATACCTACCCAAGTATGCAGCAGAGTGGGAAGGTATTATCGAGGAAGCGAAACAGCGGTTCCCTCGCCTGGTATTTATAGAGCTGGACGGGAGCCATAGCACAAACGACCTCGCGCGCTTGGCCGATGTCACGATCTCGACATCCAGCACAACCCTGCTCATATCAGCTGCTTCTGGAAAAATCCCTGTAAGCATCCTGACAGAAGCAACCACAGCTGGTCTGACCGAGATTATCCCGAGCCTGACACGCTATCCACTGGTGACCTTTGGTGCAGCGCTTCAGATTAGGGAGCCTGACGTTCTCCCACTTGGTCCCGTGAAAGCTATCAGACAGTGCCAAGAAAGCTACTTCAAGCACTGGTCGACGGCATCGGCTTGCGCCTTTGTCCGCTCCTTTCTACCAACGCCCACGAGTGCAGCATTAACCGTATCGTTACCTCACGATACGGTTTTTTTGTTTGATGCTCCTGTTCAAAAGACCAAAAAATCTATATGTCCAATCAATAAAAATTCTCCTCTTTTGTCGAGCGGTGCAAGCGTATGCTATACCTGTCTCCAGAAAATCTATGTCTACAATACTCGTAACCGGTGCTGCAGGTTTCATTGGTTCACATGTTGCTCAAGCCCTGATTGAACGAGGCGACCGCGTGATCGGACTAGATAATTTTCACCCATACTACCCACGACTTTTAAAACAACAAAATCTTGATTCGATACTTGGTACAGCCTCGGACCGTTTTGTCTTTGTTGAAGGTGACATTTGTCATCAGGAGGACCTTGATCACGTGTTTAAAACGCATCGTCCAGACTCTATTATCCATCTCGCAGCTCGTGCGGGTGTGCGACCAAGTATCGCTGATCCGGTTGGATATCTCGAAACTAATGTCATTGGAACCCAACGTATCCTTTCTTGCGCTCAGGCCTATGGCGCTCAACGTTGCATTATCGCCTCATCAAGCTCAGTCTATGGCAATCATCCATCCGTTCCATTCCATGAAGAACTCGATGTGAACCAGCCTATTTCACCCTATGCTGCCTCAAAACGTGCATGTGAGTTTCTTGCCTACACCCATCATCATCTTACAAAGATGCCCACGGCTTGCTTGCGTTTTTTTACCGTTTTTGGACCACGTCAAAGACCAGACTTAGCCATTCATTCATTTTTGAAACTCGCTTCTGCCTCGCAGCCCATTCCGATGTTTGGAGATGGAACAACGAGCCGTGATTACACGTATATCGATGACATCGTTCAAGGGATTCTCGCTGCCCATGATCGTATTCCGGACTTTAAATACCGCATCTGGAACCTGGGTGGTAACTCACCCCACTCACTTAAAGAACTTATCGAGATTATTGCGCACACCGTCGGCAAACCCATCCTGATTGACGCAAAGCCTAAACAACCCGGCGATGTTGAACAAACCTATGCCGACATTCGTCGCGCCATGAAAGAACTCGATTTTTATCCAAAGACTAGCCTTGCGGACGGGATTGCAAAACAATGGGCCTGGATGCAGCAAACCCTTATTTGACGGTCAAACAGCGACCTGCGACACTAGCCATCTATGCAGCCCACTCTTCGCGTTCTAGGCGTTGTCGGTGCTCGATCAGGTTCAAAGAGCATTCCGGACAAAAATATTAAACCACTCCATGGAAAACCTCTCATGGGCTGGATTATTGAAGCCGCCAAGGCCTCCAAGTACATCACTAAGCTCGTCCTGTCGACGGATAGCGAGGCTTATGCGGAGATCGGTCGCCAATACGGTGCTGAGACGCCTTTTCTTCGTCCGACGGAAATCGCCACCGACAAGGCGATCGATATTGAATATTTATCACATGCCGTGCGCTGGGTTGAAGAACATGAAGGCTGGAAGCCGGATATTATCCTTCGATTACCAGCAACATCCCCGCTTTGTAAAACAGAATTCATTGATCGATGCATTGAACTTCTCTTAGAAAATCCAGAAGCAAGCTCAGCGAGAACGGTTACCGAAGCCTCTAAGCATCCCTACAAACTTTGGCGCATTGATCCAAGTGGTTTGTACCTTGAGCCCTTTTGCCCCAAAGAAATGACCGGTTATGATGAACCGTTTGGTATGCCACGCCAGCTATTTCCTCCGAGCGTTTCGCATACGGATTGCATCGCCGTTCGTTATTCGACCATGATGGAACAGCACTCACTATCTGGTCCACGTGTCGCCTTTCATCAAATTAAGAAAACCGATGCCTGCGATATCGACACCATAACCGATTTTTTTGTGGCCGAAGCTTTGCTCAAAGCAAGACTCGATGGATAACTATTCACTTTTCACACACATGAAGCTCCAAGGACCCGGATATGAGACGGCGGAATCTATCCGTCAACAACATGAAACGATGAAGCAGTACTATCAAGAAACGCCGGCTTGGGTTGTTACTGAAAAACATGCGGAAAAGTACATTTGTGAACAGATATCCCAACTTGATGCGCCGATTTCTGATATTGGTGCATCGGGAGGCATTTTTTTACGCGGATTACAATCACATGGATATACCAATTTAACTGCAATTGACA
Source organism: uncultured Gammaproteobacteria bacterium (assembly GCA_964426815.1). Lineage (GTDB taxonomy): Bacteria > Patescibacteriota > Patescibacteriia > 2-12-FULL-60-25 > 2-12-FULL-60-25 > JADZEJ01. Next base: position 34,149 of record CAYRRZ010000001.1, read on the forward strand.
TTGATAATTATCTTCAAGATGATGTAAAGAATTCATTCGCATTTGTTGCAGCTAATTTAAACTTTGAATCTATTCCATTAGCGGATAAGTCCCAGGAGGTTGTCACCTGTTTATCTGTAATGGAGCATCTGGAAAACCCTTTTCACCTCGCTCGTGAAATTCACCGTATCTTAAAACCAGGCGGACTGTGCATCATGTCAATTCCAAATGCCTTCCATATTTGGTCAAAGATCTCGTTCTTGCTGCATGGAAATTTGACTGATTGGAATGAGAAAAATGCGCACATCACATTTTTACCAAAAGCTGTTTTCAATAAGATTTATCTTAAGCTCTTCCGAATCGAACATGTCGTGTATCAACACGGTTTTCTCCCCTATTTTCCAGGCATTAAAATGCCTCGAACGGAATTCTTTGGACGCCGCACCTGTTATTTTTTGCGGAAGAAATAGTGCAACCGCTTAAAAAAAGCTCGATCCGTATCGTCAATGGTAAAAAAAGCTTTACTCGTTGTTTGTAGTTCTGGAAATGTCGCGAGCAATGTTTTCAACCGTAACATATTATAGACGGATACTGAGATCACAAATTCAATCGCAACTCCCATCGGACCAAAAAAGGCGCAGCTTATCGGCAAGATAATGGCCATAAGGCACAAGCGAAAAGCAACCAACCAAAAAGCACGACGCTGTTCTTGATGCGAAACGTAGTACGAAGTCAAAATATATGCAACGCCGATAAAAGGAATATAGGCGCAGATCACATAGACAGACGGAATTGCCTGAAGATATTGCGGAAAAGCAATCTGCGCAATCGGTTTTGCACATACCGCAACCAGCACACTCGCTGCGGTATAAAATGGGACTGTATATCGAATGCCTCGGTATAAAATTTCGCGCAAACGGGTACGATCACTTCGATCACTAGCCACCATTGGCATCAATACATCATCTATCGGGAAGACCGAGGCGACATAGGTATACACCTTCTCTACAAAGCTCCAGATCGCAACAGCCTCGCGCCCAAGCACCGATTGAATAATGAATGGTCTTAGATTTTTCTCTCCCTGCCTCATTAGCTTTTGCGCAATCACCCATGGGCCCATTTTTTTGATAAATGACCATGCAATCGAAATATCATGCGCCGCACGCCAATATACTGCCAACACTCTCGGTGCAAAAATGATATTTACGGCAAGCATTGAACCTAGCAGACTTAAAATGAGTGTAAAAGCGGATAACTGGCTCTTGAAAAACAGGCTAAACACAATCAAGACACGAACCCCCTCTTGCACGAGTTGATACAGTGCCTGCTTCCGAAACTTTTTTTGCGTTGCATTATCGTACCCAATCAAACGTTCAAATGGCATTAATAGGAATATCCAACCGTACACAGACAATAAGTGCAAAATGTCCTTTGAATAGACACTGCCAAATACATACTCCGCGCTTTGCGATACGGCGAATACACCCAATCCCAACAGACACCGTAAAATAAAATATGACTTTCCTAGATTCTTCGCTCGTTCATCTTCACCCATCCCACGCAAATGCGACCCTTCCGCAATAAACACTTCGTCGATACCGATAAGCATCAATAATCCTAATAAGCTTCCAAAGGAAAGAACGAGTTGATACGTACCGTATTCATGCAATGAAAAACGACTAAAAACAATAATCGTCGTACTAAATCCGAGGATCTTTACCAGGAATGATCCAGCTGAAACCCAAGCAATCCCAGTTAAGAGCTTTTTAAGAAAAACCGATCGGACTTGAGTAATAGACATATTACTAGGGCAGTTTGGCAAAGAACTGACGTAATGCCAATGCTCTCTGTTCAGGACTCAAAATCCACGCAGCGCCTTGTGCGGCACGCTGTATCTTTTTCCATTCAGGCATGTCCCGAGAAAGAGAAAAGAAATCCGTGATCGCTTTTCCCCAGGCCTGCGGATCATCTGCCGGCGCAAACAGCACCGCCTCAGATCCATACACGCTTTCTTTAATAGAAGGGAGATCACTTGCCAGGACCGGAACCTCAGCCGCAGCCGCCTCCTGTAGTTTCATTGGATTTGTATCTCTCCGAGAAATATCGAACTTTCCAGAATTTGGAATAGCAATTAAATCAGCAGAGCGAAGCCATTGAGGAATCGCTTGCGCCAGCTGCTGCCCATGAAAAAAAATGCTCGCTCCTGTATGCGGAATCGCTGCGGCAATTTTTTTTGCCCGATCCAAATCCGCACCCGTGCCGCCAATGATATGAATACAAACATTCTGCGGGGCAAATTCAGCGGAACGAATAAGCGTATCCACGCCCTTCCAATCAAACAATTGCCCGGCATAGACGATTATCTTCTCATCCTTCCCAATCCCCACCGATTTCCTTGCAGATTCACGGCTAATGCTGCGATATGTTTCCATTGGAAATGCTGGCGGATTGGGTAAAATTGTAATCGGAGGCAGGATGCCAAATTGATCTTTAAGCGCATCTATTTTTAACTGATTCGTACTCACGATTCCAGATGCGCGCTTCAAAATAATTTTTACCAAAAAACGATGCGACCACTTTGCAAGGTTTGGGATGTCATGCAAATCCCAAATGATCTTCGCCTTACTGTTCAAAGAATGAACCGCTGCCTGTAGCGGGTCATTAATGATAACAATATCTGGCTTCCAAGTAGAAACCACCCGCAGGGACTGTAATGCCCCGAGCAACCGCAAACATTGAAACATCCCCGGAATAGCTAATGAGATTTGCCAACCAAAAGAAATAAGCTCAACCCCATCAATTTTTTTTGTTAGAACTTTTTGCCGTTTCGGAAAGGCGATGGCGGTTGCATCTCGCTCTTCATGAAGCTGAGCGAATCCCCGCCCCATTGCTTCGATCTGGATTCCATAGGCTTTTTCTGTCGGAAAACGAGCATTTACTAAAAACAGAATTCTCATATTACTCTTTAGAAAGGATAACAAAAGAACCGATCTCACGTCTTTGTGTATAGCTTGAACGAATACGCTCAAGATACCTCTCTACATCTTCAGGAAGATTCCGGCTGATACCATAGACGATTGTAGGTGGCCACTCATTTTCGCTCTTCGTAAATACATTTACTCCATCCGTGCGCCCAAATGCGCTATTGCGGATAAACTGAAACTGTCGATTCGCCGGAATAATCGCCCCTGCCGCCGGTGCATTAATCACACCGATTAGACCGGGTTTGGGCAAAATCTGTTGTTGCAAAAATCGCTCTAGCTCAGGCGGTCCAGAATTTGGGTACACGTCCGACATGTAGGCATACTGAAAACACTGCACAGCTACAAGAAGTGCACATACAGGCAAGATCATCTTGTTTATTTTTGGCGAGTAGCGAGAACTGATATCCATCAATGCCACAGGAAACAACACGAGCAACCCAAACTGAAGTGGAAAAAAATACCGATTTGTCCCTGGGCTCTTTAAAAAATAGCCCATTGAAAGTAAGCTAAACAAAATAAACCAGCGCATACGCCAATCGGCTCGCACCGCTTTACCCACGGTCAAAAGCCACAAACCAACGACTCCCGCAAGTATTTCTAGGTGCCAAAAAGTCGTTTGCGACACCATGCTCCAGAGATTGCGCTGTATATCACAACGAATACAGGGAGAATTATAATTATTCGAATAATAGACTGCCGTTTTTTGAATATTCTCAATCGTGAGTGGGTGGATGCTCCCAATATAAACCGTAGGGAGCACCGCTATGACTATCGCCGTCAAAAAAGCTCCTACCTGTTTAAGACTCATTCTTTTTTTCAGGTACTCAAATCCGATAACGATAAGAAGTGGCGGACCTCCGATAAGTAAAAAAGCTGGCTTTGTTGCAAGAAATAATCCAAAGCCTAACCCTCCTCCGAAATATGCCCACCACCGCTCCTTGGTAAACTGCAATGCCCACAAGCCACACAGTAACCAGCATATTCCTGGAATTTCACCCAAAACAGATTTGCCGTATCCGATAAATGAAGCAAAGCTTGCAATAAGCAAAGCTGACGCTGATGCGATTTTCCAATCACGAGAACGTCTGACCAAGACATATACAAGCATCACCGTAGCGAGCATGTATATTGCCATCACACTTCGAGCGACAAAAAAACTCGCTCCGCCTAATTTTATCCCTGCCGCAACCGAAGCGAGCATCACCCATCCAGAAGACGATGTGTAATAGTGGAGATGTGATGATAGAACATCTGGAGCCAATGGTATCCCGATGCGCCCCATGTCAGCCAAGGTTCGAGCCATCTGAATATTTAAAGACTCGTCAGACCAAATAAATGGTTTGGTTAAAAAATCTGAAAAAATCCAATAGGCTGCAAAAGCCGCAACCGCGATTCCTGCAAGAATTTCTCGCCATTTCCAATCGCGGATTTTCATATGTTTTATTTTTTCTTCCCGATGACGGTCCAAGACAATCCATTCACAGGATACACCGAGATATCAGACAATCCCTTACCCTCAAACAATGCAAGCGCTTCTTCACGTTTCCAATAGTTTGCGACTTTAGGTAACAGTTGATCAAAGACAATGCTCCGAATATGCCAAAAACGAAAACCGGACAACTGCTTATAGTATGGTTGGGTTTGCGGAAAAATTTTGACAAAAAGGTAAATTGGCAAAGCGAGCACATACGATGCCACATCGCTCACCCATGGAGGCAACCGAACCAGTACATGTCGAAGCGGATTTACATAGCGCACAATCCATTCATTTCCTTCATATCCATATACCCATATTAAAATTGTTCCACCTGGTTTTAATGCGCGAACCATTTTTTCGATGGCCTCATGTGGCTTTTCTAGATGATGAATCACCCCGATCGAAAAAGCGATATCATATAGACCCTCATCCTCAAGGGTATACACGGAACAATGTCTCACTTCAGCCTGTGAAAATTCTTTTAGATTTTTTACACAAGAGGCCAATGTTCGCGGATCCGCATCTATACCCGTCGCGCGCGCAGCACCGTAGCGCAATGGCCAATACATATTTCTGCCGATGCCACAGCCAACATCTAAAACCGTTTTATCTTTAAAATCCTGCTTCGTTAATGGTGCCACCCATTTCAAAAACTGCCCTTCGTATTCAGGAATGATTTCATGATACTTTTCCCACTCATATCCGAATCGTTCGGTTGATGCCATACCTATTTGGTTGAGATTACCTCCTTGATTGAATAGGGTTTTCGATGCTGCGCCTCAAAGTATGTACGCATCAAAACCTCTGCCATCAGGCCAAAAAGAACAAATTGAACCCCGACAATAACAAGCATCGCGCCAACAACCGGGAGTGGCGTTGCTACAAAATCACGTACATGCCCCAGTTTTAACAGTATTGCCACTACTTCTGCACCCAATCCACAGGCAAGCGATGCAAACCCGATAACCCCAAAAAAATGCATCGGCCGACTAAAGTACTTTGTCAGAAAACGTACCACAACCAAATCTAGCAGGACTTTGAAGACTCGAAAAAGCCCGTACTTTGAAACTCCTGCAACCCGAGGCCGATGATTTACCACAATTTCTGTGACTCCGGCACCAATACCTGCTGCATACACCGGAATAAACCGATGCATCTCTCCATACAAATCAATATCTTGAATAATCTCCCGTCGATAGGCCTTCAAGCTACAACCATAATCATGAATATGTACCCCGGTTGCCCAAGAAATCAATCTATTTGCCATCCATGATGGAATCTTGCGAAGAACTAACCCATCTTTTCTGTCCTTGCGCCAGCCTGAGACGCACCCAAATCCTTGATTGATTTTTTCTAGAAGTTTTGGAATATCCGCTGGGTCGTTTTGACGATCGGCATCCATCGGAATGATCACATCGCCAGTTGCCATTTTTATGCCACATGACATTGCAGCCGTCTGCCCAAAATTTCTCGCAAATGAAACCACTATACACCGAGCATCTTTTGCCTGAATTTTTTTTAAAACCTCGAGGCTCTTGTCCTTTGAACCATCATCTACAAAGATATACTCCCAAGAATCTGCAGACATTCGCGTTGCAATCGCAACGAGCTCGTCATGCAATGGCGCCAGGTTTTCTTCTTCATTGTAGACTGGAATAACGATACTCAATTTCATAGTGTTTTTAGTTCATCCATTGGCGGTACCATAGCTGAAAAACCAAATAAGTCCAAATCTCTTTACGCCGATCTGGACGCCCTTTTACCTGCTGTTTCCACCATGCCTGGATCGTTGGTGCGTGAAAGATTCCTTGTTGTTGTATAAAAGATTCGTCCATTAGTTCTCGCATCAGCGGCTCCAATGGTCCACGCAGCCACGAAGCGATTGGCACGCCAAATCCATGCTTCGGCCGGTCTAAAACGGAAGACGGTATTCTCCCCTCAAGTAACCGCTTAAAGAGCTGTTTATGCGAAAAAGAACCGCTTTTCCAGGCGGAGTCCATGGACAAGATATATCGCACAACTTCGGTATCGAGGATTGGTGAACGCGCCTCGATTCCATGCCACATGGTAGCTCGATCTACCTTCACCAAAACCGTATCCAGCAAATAGCTGCGCATATAGCCCCATGACCACTGTTGCCGCCAATCCCCTTTTGCCTCATCAGCGAGTAATGCAAGATGTTTTTCAGGCTCAAATGGATCTAGTTTGGCTCGAATCTCAGGTTGAAAGATATCCAGAGCCTCTTGACGCGTCGTTGATCCGCGCCATGCCACATCTCGACCCCACATATTCGACTCCGTCAAACCACGAGCCAAACGCTGCAACTTAAATCCACGACTAAAATATCCGTCCGTCGATGGATACCGCCCTAGTACATCAGCGCACAGCCTCCATGCCGACATGGGCAAGACTTTGTCCATCCGCCTGTGCCATTCATGTGCACGGAGATGCGGGTACCCCAACAAGAGCTCATCACCGCCATCCCCCGTTAAAGCAACGGTAACCTGCTGTTTTGCAAACTTTGACAATTGTAATTGCGGAATAATTGCCGGGTCAGATAATGGCTCATCGGCCACACGAGACATTTCTTCAATCATCGCCAAGCCATCTTCCGCACGAACTAGCTGCTCATGAAGCTCAATACCAAGCGCTCGCGCCACCTGACGCGCACTGTCCCGCTCATCATATGTCGCATCTTCAAATCCAAGCGTGAAGGCTCGCAGACGGTGACCTGCTTGTCTCGCAGCACTTTCTGCAATGACGCTCGAATCTATCCCACCGGAAAGAAACAAGCCCAAAGGAACATCCGCAACTAAACGCCGTGCAACAGCGGCATCAATACGCTGTCTCAAGCCTTGCATCAAGTCTGCCTCATCAATATCTCTCCCGAGTGAAACAGGTGGACAGGTCCAAAAAGTCCATTGTTTTTCAATCCGTCCCTGTTTCCAGGCCATAGCCGTTGCCGGCTTTAGTTTTTCAATATCTTGAAAAATCGAAGATGGCGTCGGAACACTATCTGTCCGAAACAAATCATATACAGATTGCATTCGTATTTTTTTTGGAATTCCAGCCGCGCTAAGAGCCTTTAGCTCAGAGGCGAATACACAGGTATTTTGATACTGTGTCCAATACACTGGTTTTTTTCCGATCCGATCTCGCGCTAAAATCAATCTTTCTAATTTTGTATCCCAGATTGAAATTGCGAACATGCCGTCGAGATGAGTAAACACCTCATCCCCCCACATCTCATACCCATGCACGATGACTTCGGTGTCACTTTTTGTTTTAAAAACATGTCCCTTTTTTTCCAATTGATCTCGCAAATCAACAAAATTATATATCTCCCCATTGAGCATAACCCAAACTGTTCCATCTTCATTCGAAAGAGGTTGATGACCTCCTTCAATATCAATTATTGATAATCGACGAAAAGCAAAACCGACTCCATCTGCTTCATAAAAACCTGCATCATCCGGGCCGCGACGTTCAATAGCCCGACCCATGCGTTCAAGCATGTCTCGATTACCCCGTCCTGCGAATCCGCCAATGCCACACATACATCGGTTATTTGATTGTTATATTTCGAATACGCTCCATCACCTTTGGCAGACTACTCCAGAGATCTGACACCGTACAAACGCTCACAATCAGGACAGCGACCGCACCTGATCGCATTCGTCCCTTCCAACTCCCCGTCATTGCGAGCCAATATCCCATAACCAATACAGCAAATGGCAACATTGGAATACGGTAGCGATTTACTACGACCGTTAGTGTCGGCGCCACGGCCAACAATATGATAGCCAAAATCGAAAAAACAATTATCGGCGGCACTCGCTTTTTACGCCACACTATTTCGACCAAACCAGCAAAAGCCGATACCCAAATAATCGCATTAAAGACGATTGATCCGATGAGCGTGAATAGCTGATCTATCGATGAATGATAATGAAACCAAAAAGCGGATGTTTTTGTAAGCGCAAAAAGCTTCAATGCTTTATGTGCCGTACGTCCAATGGCAAAAAGCGGTTTTTCACGAATAATCTTTTTCGTCTCTTCGATACTCACGCGATCGATCTGATCAGGTTCGAGTCCTTGAATCTTACTCGTGATATGCGGTAAAGCGTCCATGTTAAAAACACCTGGGCTATATGGGTCCAAACCCACCCAAAAATCCAGACCACCAACGACAGAGTTTAAGATAAAGTGATTGTACAAACGCTCATTTCGAATTGCCCACGGTGTTTGAATAGCAATAACACTCACGATCACAATCAAACTTATTCTCCACTTTTTTCTCCAAAGTAAAAAAAGAACCAATGCGCAAACAAAAGGGAGACCCGTCGGACGCACCATCATCAATACGCCGCCCAGCAAACCGATCACAACCCATTCCCATCTCGGCTTGTCCCCTTTTTTCTCAATTGTTTTGAGAAAAAGTCCAGCCAGTCCAACCAGTAAAAAAACAAATACATTTTCAGACATGATCATCGCTGTACTTTGGATGACGTCCGGATGAAGGGCATACAAACCGACTGGAAAAGCTACGTGCCATTCTGGCCCTGATGTATCGATATTTTTTCGGAGCAAGCCATACAGCCACCAGCATACGGCTGCATGCATAAGCGCCTGTATGAACCAGACAATCCAGATATGGATACCGAATGTTTTGTAGATTCCAGCTAAGAAAAATTGATAACCTGGACCAATGTCCCGAATTGCCCAATCCTTTTGCAAAGGAACATCACAGGTAAAGCAAAAGGTGTTTTTTGTCGCCAAGTTCATGGCGATGGTATTAAATTTTCTTGCGTCCACCGAAGGCGTTATTTGATAGCTCAATGCATATCCAAATGAAACGACACAGGCTATAAGAGCGATCCAGGTGCGCCAGGGCGAAACACGATGAATCTCCCGCATGCTTGCCCCCAGTCTTTTGCCCGCTTCGATGCATATTCGGATCATACACTTTTGTTATTAGCGCTTCCGTATCAAGAAAAAATGGTGGTATGGCATCCACGGCGAAACCCAATCACGTTCCAAGGCACCATGCTTCGACAAGATGTCCGTAATTCGTGTGCGTGGATATGAGGTGCGCCCAATTTCCCACTCATGCACTCCGCCTGATGGGATCGGTTTTTTGATTGGCAGTTTCCATGCCCAGCGAATTTCGGGCAGGCCTGGCAGATCAACAATGAATCGCAAGGTATACCCCCAATGCGGCAAAGATAAGACCACTCCTTTTTTTGATACACGAAGCAATTCTTTGATTGCACTCTCAAATGAAGTAAATGGGAGATGCTCCAGAACCTCAGCGCATAACGCGACATCTACTGTGTTGTCAGGCAGCGGAATTTTTTCGACCGATGCAATAATATCTGGCTGCAATGCAGCATCAATATCGAGTGTTGTTACTCGTAGCCCTTGGCGCTTAAGCGTATCTGTCACAATCGCATTTCCAACACCAATCTCTAATACGGTCTCAGGAGCGAATCCAAGAACGCAATCGACTTGTCGAAAATAGCTCGTCCAACGACCTTCAAACTCATAGCGCTTCCAGGATTCGTAAGGCATAGGTTAATTCATTTCTTGTATGACTCGTGAGAGTGTCTCATGCCTGCGGTGATGTTTACAGACAATGTCACGCAGCATATGAGGCGATGATAATTCCCCATTCTCAAAAGCTTGTATTGCTTTGGCGAACAGCTCCGGCTTTGATGCTGAAATGAAATACGCTCCAGGCAAAATATCTCGCAGAGCGATATTCGAACTGAATGATGGGCATTCGCAAGCCATTGCCTCAAGCACCGCTTTGTCCAAACTTCCGGTTTCACTCGCATTTACAAAGTATGAGGCGGATTGATATGCCGTACGAACATCGACCAATGACTTACCCCCGACAAAGTGAACACGATCCTGTACGCCAAGTTCGAGACTTTTCTTCTTTAAATCTGCAACATATTGCTGATCGCTTGGTAATACCGCTTCTCCAACAATATCGAGGGTATACGTTGGACCCAATTGCTTAATCAAATCGATGAAAAGATCGATTTGCTTGGTTGGCGTCAAGCGGCCTGTGCTCACGATTCGACCTGGAATGCGCATTTTTGTCGATACAGGTGGGACAAAAAAATCTGTATCGATTGCATGACCCATAAATCGAACTTTTGTCGTTTTCAGACGAAAACTCTCTGCATTGGCACTGAATATTTTTTTCACCAAACGTTCTGCCAAGCGCAAAACTCCCGTTACTTGCTTGTGTGTATACCAAAGATACATTGGGACACGGAAACAAAAACTAAGTGGCCAAGCGAACACGACATACAAAGGAACCATGAGTACTAATATTCGATCTGAACGCGGAATCGTTACGCTCATTAGGTACACAAGCCGCGCGAACTGCTTTATTTTCGATACTCCTTTTTCTTTTCCGAGTGAATGCACGGTCACATTTTCAGGGAGATGAAACTCCCCGACGGACTGGGCGATAACCTCCACCGACTCGACCAAGGTTGAGAATTCCTGCAACCATCCAACATGCACGGCTAAATTTCGATCATTTGCATCAACTCTTTGGGTAATGACAAGCAATTTCTTTTTCTTCATCGGACCTGGTGATGGACGTAACTTTGTCCAAGCATAAGCGACAAATAAAAACTCTATCGGCATGAGCATGAACCGAAGTCTGGCCTCAATACCCAAACCGTCGACCCAAATCGTTGCTGTGAGATATGCGCACAGGGAGGCAATTAAGGTAAGTTCGAGACGCCGCCCAGGAAGCCCCATCCACGCCAAAATATATCCCTGAATAAATAGGATGGTTAAGACAAGCCAAATAAGGCGGCCAAGAAAACCAATAATATAGAATGGCTGCGAAAAAATCTCTCCAAGTGATTTGAATAGATCAAGATATCGTCCTTGGGCGAGATAATGACTTGGCGGCAAGGTCGAGTGCGTTAGTCGCGGCGTGAGATGATAGTAATTCAGGAAAGAATTGTAATTACTCGACGTCCACAGAGTGAAGGTATTGATAGCAAAAATACGCGCAACGATCACTGGATTTTCTTGCATGTATCTCAATGCTTCTTTTGCATAGAGCTGATTTTTTTGTACTTCGCCTCCGCCCTCACCATACTTTTTTGTAAATTCAGCCGTCACTCGAGCCTCCGCTTCTGGATACGAAACGTGATCGCGAACAGACACGATCGAGGTACCTAGGTAGAACAAAGCCGCAACAGATCCTTGATTACTTAGTGCGGCGGAATCATGAACGCGTTTATTGTGAATGATCCATGGCGCAAGAATGATCGCCATCGTACTCGCTATCAGAAGTCCATGTGTACACAACTTCTTCCAATCAAAGCGCTTCAGCCACGGCGCATAGAATAGTCCGAGAAATAACGGAAAAAACTGAAGCAGAGGCTTGATAAGAATACCTAAACTGCAACATATCCCGACATAGACGGCATAGCGTTTTTCCTTTGTTTGAAAGGCGTAAAAAGCCGCCAAAAGACCGAGCAAGAACAAAAAAGTGTAGACCGTCTCCGTTAAAACGGTGACGCTAAAAAAAATGAGATGTGGTTCAATGGCTGTAATCCAAGCCGCAAGGCGCGAACTTCGTTCTTCAAAACCGAGCGCGCGTCCAAGCCGAAGTACGAGGAGCGGCAAACAAGAAGCGAGCAGAAGCTGAAAAAAAATAACCATCGGCAAGGACTTGAAAAGACTCAAACCGATTGCCAATAGACCAGGGTAGCCAATCGTGCGAAAAAAGAATGGCTTCCCATCTAACATAAACCCGTTTCCATCAGCTAAAGATTGGGCGAGGCCAAGATATTGCTTACTATCTCCTAGCATCAAACCCGATTCACCAACAAAAAAAAGAATAATCGTGAATAGAGCCAAACGCAGTACGAATGCCGTCACCCAGATTTTCCAAGCAGATCGACTCACTCGCTTTCCCGTCTGTGTGAGCGAAGCGCGAATATTGTTTTTCAGTTGCTCAAAACCTGGAAGGACTTGTGCTGCCTTTCTCGCCTCAATTCCAAAAGCTGCCGCCTGTTTTGGATTTTGCAAAAGCTGAATCATCGCTTGTGCTAATTGGGCTATATCTTGCGGCGGCACAATCAACCCAGACTTTTGATGCACGATCACTTCGCCAGCGCAGCCAACATCAGTCATGACGATTGGTACTCCAGCTGCTGCGGCCTCGATAACGGCTATCCCCCACCCCTCATAGCGCGATGGCTGAACATAGACCGAAGCTGTTTGCAAAAAAGGACGAACATCTTCCTGACTCCCCAAAAACTCAACAGCGGATTCAATTCCAAGTCGTTTTACCTTTTCTTTTAACAAAACTTCTTCTGGTCCAGAACCAATCAGTTGCACCTTCGCATTCGGCACACTCTTCAATACCTCGGGCAAAGCATTCATCAAAACGTCCATTCCCTTTTCCCAATTGAGTCGACCAATGGAGACGATCACTGGCTGGTGAGATGGTTTGCGCTCAAGAGCCTCAAAGCGAGAAATATCGGTCGCTACCGGTACAACATCCACCTTTTCTTTCTCAATCCCTTTTGCAATTAATCCTCTTTTTCCGCGCTGACTCACGGTCCGGACTCGATCAGCTCGATTCAATACAAATGTAGAAAGGAGTTGCAGTATTCGATCTTTTAACCCAATCGCCGGTCGTGCATACACGCCACTGTGATCCTGCACATGCAAACCTGTCGTTTTTGCAAATTGAGCAATTAACCCCAGCCAACCAGAAAAAAACGGATCCTGGACGGTTATCGCATCAAAGTCATTATTTCGCGACAGCTTGAATATCGTAGTTATAGCCCGAAGATATGCTTGAACTCGATGAGAACCGCCAATAAGGTGCGCGGTTATCCCTGGTGAAATCTCAACTGTCGCCGATTTGCCAGGAGCGACAATCGCAATGTCGACGTTCCAACCGGCATAATACTCCGCCTGCCTTTTTGCTGAAGGCGAATCAGGCCGTGCCACGGTCGCGTCCATTCCTATCACGAGCAAGCGCATAGATAGTGGAAGCTTGCCATATCGTCAAAAAACAATAAAGCCGCTAGACTTGGGCTATGCTTATCCTGCTCTACCACGGCGTTCGCCCTCCGGAGGACCATATTTCACCAGATATTCGGCAAAAGCATGTCTCAGCCCACAGTTTTGAACGCCAACTTCGTTTTTTAGGTAAAACACATCGTTTCTACTCACTTTCTGAAGTGCTCGGTTTTTTTGAACGTGGTAAGCCCCTTCCTCGATTCGGCGCCTGCATCACATTTGATGATGGCTATCAAAACAATGCCACCATCGCAGCTCCCATTTTGAAACAGCTTGGTATTCCGGCAACATTTTTTGTTACCACTGGCTTCGTCGACCATCAGTGCACGCTTTGGGTTGATCGATTTGAATCTGCTTTTTCACAACTTTCATCTCCACAGCCACATTTTCAGATCCAGAACGAATCCATCGCCCTCAATCTCACTTCGCCAGCTCAGCGCAAAACATCAGATAGCTTGTTGCGTGAACGGCTAAAAAAATGCCCACCTGAAGAGCGTGAACGCGTTTTAACCGAACTTGAAAACCGAGCTCATTCAAACAAGATCTTCCCTCTTCATGAACCAATGACCTGGGATCAGATACGCCAATTACGCGCAGATGGTTTTGAAATCGGTCCGCACACGGTAACCCATCCGATTCTTTCACGCTGTACTCCGGAACAGGTCGAACAAGAGATTTTTGAAAGTAAGCGACGAGTTGAGCAAGAACTCGGTGAATCGGTTGTGCATTTTGCACATCCAAACGGTCAACCGTCGGATTGGAATCCTGCCGTCATGGATACGATTCGTCGTGCCGGATTCAAAACCTGTTCAACGACCATTAGTCATAGAACGCAAAAGAAACAAGATCCTTTTTTCCTCCCTCGATTGACGGTTGATATGGGTGATGATTTTTTTCGCTTTGTCTTGACCAGTAGCGGAATCCGTTCCATGCTATCGTCGATAAAACGCCTGCTCTAACCACCTCTATGACTGAATTTCAAGCGCAAGAACGAGTCACTACCCACTTTGATACGGCCGCCCCTGTTTATTTCAGTTGGTATGAAGCCATGAATCCAGATGGGCATTCTTTTCGTGCGCGTCGTATTCGCTGCATGGAATTATTGAAAAAGCATGTTGAAAAAGGCTCAAAAGTAGCTGATATCGCCTGCGGTCCAGCGACCATGTTTAAGGAAATTCTTGATGCGGGCTTCAAACTGTATGCAACCGATATTGCTCCGCACATGATTGAGGAATGCCGCAAACAATATGGAACCGATCCACGGGTTGAGCTCGCCGTTTGTCCAGCTGATGCGATTCCGGTTGCTGATGGCTCGATTCAGGCCGTGAGCGCCATGGGTTTATTAGAGTATTTGAATAATGAAGACCAGGTCTTACGTGAATTTCACCGCATCTTAGCTCCACAGGGAGTTGCTATTTTGACCTATCCGCATTATTACAGCCCAACTCGTATCTGGAATCGTTTTACACATGCTATCGCAAAACCATTTTTGTCCGTCGCACGAAAAGGACAAGTTCCAAAAGGCGTAAAGCATCGTGAATATCACCTAAAAGAAACTGTGCAGCAAGTTGAGCGCGCGGGCTATAAAGTTGAAGATGTCATTTTCTACAATTTTAAATTAGCCCTTCGTCCATTTGATTCCTTGTTTCCTGTTTTCAGCGTAAAAATCTCAGAGAAACTGGAACGCTTTGCGCGTACCCCTTTTCTTCATCGCATTGGTACCGGATTTATTCTGCTTGCGCGAAAGAAATAAGCCGCTCAGCAAGACTTGGTGAGGAAGGCGTTTTTTGAGATTGGATTTGTGCAGCTAAAGACCGTATCTCTGCTGGATTTTCTATCCATTTTTTCAGCATGTCTTTCCAGGCTTGCTCATCCTCTGGGTCAAGTTCGACCGTGCCTGCGAGCGGCTTATGCAGACCATGTTCGCTCGTGATGAGGCAAGGAAGACCATTCGCTAATGCTTCTAAGACCGCGTTCGGACAAATATCAGACAAAGAAGGCAATACGAATACATCATGCTCAGCAAAAGCCTGAGCCACACCCGCACGATCAACCGGAGGCAGAAGCGTGATTGAACGAGAACCGGTCAGTATCTGTTTTATTTCGGAGAAGTCTGGACCGTCGCCAATAAGTGTCGCTTGAAAGGAGAACCCCTGCACTTCGCAATCACGCAGAATCTTGGCCAGAAAAGCAACATTTTTTACAGGCGCAAATCTGCCGATATACAAAAACCTGAGCGGTTTACTTGGATCCATCACCCGTTTCTGTGCTCCAAAACTAGCTTGATTCTCAGCGAGCTGAATTTTACTCTTTGGGATATCAATGTATTGAGACAGGATGTCGCCCAAGAAAGACGAGGTGACAAAAACTATTTGGGCACGTTTTGTGATCCACTGATACTTTTTCTTCTCCGTCCAGGCTCGGATACCAAAACGTTGCTTCCAAAAGTTTCGCAGAGTTCCAACAAATCTTCCCTTGGTGATCGCGTCTTCCCAGGCCCATTCACCACCGAGACGCAAGAGAAAGCAATTCTTTTTTCCGATCAATGCGAGGCGTGCTGGAATTCCAACAGAAAATACATCGGTTGCAACCAGGACGGTTTCTGATGTTAGCTGCATGCGTATCGCTTTAGCCAAGCGCAGATAACGCATCAAGCTGCTTCCTGATCTTGAAACCCGCATAATCTGCGAGCGCGAATCCGTACCTTCACCATAGGTGATGACGGTAACCGTATGAGACTCAGCTCGCAGGCCTTCAGCCGTATCAAACATCACCCGAGCTGGACCGCCGATTTCGGGAGGATAAATACCGCTGACGAAGAGGAATTGCATAGGTTGACAGTAGCCAAAAATGCTCGTTTAGGCAAACAAAAACCTATATCTTTTCAAGAAGCTGTTGCACGCTGCGTGCAATCTCATCCCAATTGTATCCATGGCGAACACAGACTTCGCCTTGAGCAATTATTTTTTTTCTTAGATCCGGCTGATCGATAATGCGAGTTGCAGCTGCAGCAATCGATTGTGGATTTCGAGGCTCGCAAAATACACCTGTTTCTCCGTCTTTTAAGAAGTCCGGAATACCTCCCACCGGGGTACCAATAATCGGCAAGCCGACCGCCATCGCTTCTAAAAATGAAATGCCCAAACCTTCGGACAAAGATGGTCGGCAAAAAATATCGGCGCTCTGTAAAATCGCCGGCAATTCCTCGTGTCCACGTAGTCCTAAAAAGACACAGCGCGATGATACATTAAGTTCAGCAACCAGAGCATCCAGCATCTTTTTGTCCTCCCCTTCTCCTACGATGAGTAATTTATAATTCGACGGAAGATAAGGTAAAGCTCGGATCAAATCATCAGTCGCATTTTTCAATGTTAAGCGTGAAGCCGTAATAATCACAATATCATCTTCCTGGAACCCATACTCTGCCCTCAGGCGATTGCGCTCATCAATCGAAATACGCTGCATAAAGCGTGACATGTCTACCCCATTTGGAATGATGTGCGGTGTACCTATAAAACCCATCTGCTTTGCCCACTCACCCAAAAAATTACTTATTGCATGAACTTCATTTGCACGCGCAAAAATTGCTCGATGGAGAAACTGAAGAACGCCCGTCCGTTTATTGTAGTGCTCCAAAGGATCTCCCTCTTGCAAGGTGAGTAAGAGACGAGATTGTGGACGAATCCAGGTATAGGCCAAAGCAGCAAAACCACCATAGCTGGCCAAAAGCGACCAGATAATTGGCTTGGATTTTCGATATCGCCAGGCAGCTTGAGGAGCGGCAATAAAAGGCAAAAGATACTTATCAAGTGAATGACCGAAGCCACAGCGGTAGATGCGGACATTCCCCCATTGCTCTGTTTTTTCTAGACCTGGGTGAATTTTTGCGCAGTACAAAGACAGCTCCCAATCAGGAAGTCGGTCGGTTATTTCTTTCATGGCAACCTCAGCCCCGCCAACCAGGGGAAAATAGGCGGTTGAAAAAATCACTGCTTGTTTTTTATTCATACATCTTCATTGAGCATCTTTTTCAATGTCATGTTGTAGAGAAAACGCACCTGGTTTGCAAAAGCATCTCCAGATTTATTTTGTGCGACACTCTGAATAGCTGGTCCAAGACGAGAAATTCCTTTTTCTTGATCTCCATTTGAGGCTGAAATCTGGTCGGCGTTTTTCAATATCAAGCGCAATAACCAGCGCAACCATGGACGAATCTGATCGATGCGGTGATCTGCCAATGTAATAAGGAGTGGAATATCTGAAGCACGACGAGCGAGTGCGGCCGACATAGCGGCATAACTTGCCATAATCGCCCAGGTAAAAATATACCGATGCTGCGACATAAGCTCCTTTGCCTTTCTTGATCCTTCGAAGAGCAGCCTATACTTATCCCAAGC
>CAYRRZ010000001.1:52160-59942 GCA_964426815.1 uncultured Gammaproteobacteria bacterium
CGTGGTTCCCAGCCCAGCTCTCCCATGCGCGATTCTTCAACTTTTCCTTGCTGACGATTTCCTTTTCGTTCAGGCATCATCAAAATATTGTCTGAAAATAATTTCGCGGTCTCGAGTATGGAATATGGACGTGGGTTGCCAATCCCGTATCCGTCGCCCTGTCCTTTTTCTCCAACCAAGACAAGCCCATCAACAATATCTGAAATATGGGTAAAACAACGCGCTTGCGTTCCAGGTGACACAACCGTTAAAGGCAAGCCGCGCGCATAGAGTTGTTTGAAAATTCCGATGACGGTGGCGTATGGCCCCATTGCTATTTCACCTTGTCCATAGACATTGTAAAAATAGGTAATTGCAAATTTGAGATCAAACCATTCTCCGTAATTCTGCACTAATTCGGTATTGCTCGCTTTGCTCCAGGCATATGGACTTTGCCCTCTACCGAGTCCGCCGTCGGCAAATTTTGTACTCGAACCTGCATAAACTAATTTGCAATTTTTCTTGCGACAAAACTCAAGCACGGAAAACGTTCCCGCGATATTTAAATCCCAGATAAGTTCAATTGGGTCTTCGAAACTTTTTTCAACTCGTGAATATTCGCCCAAGTGAAATACGAGATCTGGATCTTCAGGGATACACGTTGCAATATCACGCGTATGTCCACGGCGATATTCAACACCCGGACAATGCCTTTCTTCAGAACCGGTAAAATAGTTATCTAGCGAAATTACGCGATGCCCGTCGCGCACTAAACGAGCGCACAGATGTGAACCAACAAATCCGGCGCCGCCGGTCACGATGATAAGCTTTTGATTCATAGCGTTTTGTCTAACCAAGTCGCGAGGCTGTACAGCATCCATAAGCGATTTCCGTGATTTGCACCAGCTTCATTTTTTTCGAGCAAGTCTTTGACCGCCTCTGGTTTTGCGATCTGCAAGAGCGGACTTTGGGGATCCAGACAGCGATCAATAAATACTTGTTTCAATGGCCCACGAAACCAGGTAGCCAGTGGCACCTGGAAGCCACGCTTTGAGCGTTCAAGGACTTCATCCGGAACCACCCCCTTTAATGCTCGTTTTAGCAGTATTTTTGTTTTGCTGCCAGCGACCTTTTGTGCCAATGGCAAACCAAGCGCAAAAGTGACGAGATCTTGATCCAAGAATGGTGATCGAGCCTCCAAGCCAAAGCGCATCGTAGCGCGATCCATTTTGACATTCAAATCATCCGGAAGATAGGAAAGGAGATCAAAGGCGAGCGCTTGTGCCAAGATTGGCATCTCTCCACGTGAAGCACCTTCTCCAAATACTGAAACAAAATGTACTGCATCGGAGTTGGACGTTTGCTGTAAGAAGTCATCTTTAAAAACACGCTGAATATCGTGCGAATCGAAATAGGCACCCGTGAATAATTCGCCATAGGCTGAGCGTGGTTTTTGGCGTAGCGTTTCGATATAGCGACCCATGCGGACAATGTCAGCGTCTTGAAACCAGGTTCCAATTCGACGCATATTCTTTCCGGTCCACGCGCCAAAAATTGGCAGCTTCGCAATCTGTTCACCTCGCAATAAGTGCAAATATCGACGATATCCACCAAATAATTCATCTCCCCCATCACCCGTCAAAACAACTTTTACCTGCTTTGCGGTTTGCTCAGCTAATAACCACAAAGGTAAAGCCGATGAATCAGCATAAGGCGCATCATATTGCTGAATAACCTCATCCGCGACGCGGATCAAATCTTGCGGCTTGGCTACAAAAGCTGAATGGTCAGTTCCGAACTTTTTTGCGAGCTCGGCGGCCTGATCCCGTTCATCAAACTCGGCTTCTTCAAAACCCATGGTAAAGGTCTTGAGCGGCATTGCTTGTTGCTTTGCGGCATAGGCAACAATAGCCGCAGAATCAATGCCACCAGACAAAAATGCACCAACCGGAACATCGCTCGCTAAAAGTCGACGACGCACAGCCTGATCAAGCAGGTCGCGTACTTGTTTTTCACTATCTCCGCCTTTTCCAGATTGATCTTGAGAAACCGTACGTGGTTCAAGATAGGTCACTTGCTGCAACTCCCCTTTTGTATAAATCGCGTAGGTTCCTGGGAGCAATTGTTCAATTCCAGCGAAGCCTGTTTTTGGCGAAGGCACATATTGCAAACCCAAAAAGAGACGTACCGCATCCCAATCCGTTCGCGTCTCTTGCACCGCTTTCAATGCTTTTATTTCAGAAGCAAAATGCATCGATCCATTTGATTGTTTTGAAAAAAACAGTGGTTTTTTTCCGATGTGATCACGCGCCAAAACCAGGGACTGGTTTTGCGTATCCCACAAGGCAAAAGCGAACATGCCTCGTAAGCGCTTCATGATCTCGATTCCCCAGATATGAAAACCCTGCACGATCACCTCGGTATCGGTCTGGGTATGAAAGGCCGCGCCCTGCTGTTCAAGCTCAGCACGCAATTCGCGGTAATTATAAATTTCGCCATTAAAGACAATCCAATAGCGACGAGAAACATCTGTCAGCGGCTGGGCGCCAGCTGGGCTCAAATCAATGATAGACAGGCGACGATGTGCCAAACCACAACCCGGAAACAGCCGAATTCCTTCGGCATCCGGGCCACGATGCTGAATCGCCTGCTGCATGCGCCGAACCAAGCCCTCTTCTGGAGTGCTTCCGTCTCGAGTCACGATTCCGGCGATGCCGCACATACAAAAATACTAGACTGATTTGAATTATTCCCCTATGTTATCCACATCGTATGCCGAATGCCAAACGAATCCTGTTTATTGTAACCCAAGCGCATTGGGGTGGAGTTCAGTCATTTTTAGTGCGCTTTGCGGCCCAGATGCAAAAAGAGGGTCATAGCGTGCTGTTAGCAGCAGCTGGCGAAGGCGCCCTGTGGGACATGGCTCTCCAAGCAGGGGTCCCAACGCATCGACTTCAAAAGCTCACTCGCGACATTCAACCGCTTCGGGACTATGCCGCATACCAAGAGCTAATGGCACTGTATCACCGTTTTAACCCAGACGCGATTCATTTAAATAGCTCCAAAATTGGCATCTTGGGTGCTATAGCAGCCCAGTCATTCCGCAAGCAAAAACCTGATACGCGCGTAGTGTACCGAATTGGCGGCTGGTCTTTTTTGGAACCCGTGAGCTCCATCAAGAAATGGCTCTATCTTAAAGCCGAGCAATGGACCGCTGGGTATAAAGACATCATCTTAACGGTTCATCCAGGTGACGAAAAACTCGCCAATGAACTTGGGATCAAGCCTCGACTTGGCGTACGGACGGCAGTTAATGGTCTTGAAGTCGATCTTTTTCAAAGCCAATTACTTGATCGCGAAACAGCCCGAGCCGAGCTTGGACTTTCAAAAGATCTTTTTGTTTTTGGATTGGTTTCAAATGCCTATGCAACCAAGGGCCTCATCCCCTTTCTTCAAGACATCGATTCGTTTCTTTCAACCCATCTCCAGGCTTGCATCTGCATTTTAGGTGATGGGCCTCAATTTGCTGAATTGCAACAGATCCAACAGTCATCACCGTTTCGTGATCGGATTTTTTTACTTGGTCAAAAAGCTCAAGCAATTCGTCTGTATCGTGCATTTGATACCTTTGTTCTTCCATCAAAAAAAGAAGGTATGCCTTGGGCCTTACTTGAAGCTATGGCAAGCGGACTCCCGTGCATCGCTACCGATGTAGGCGCTTGCGCCTGGATGCTGACGGGTGGTGATCAGCCAAGTGGAATCATCGTGGCAAAAGACCAATCTCTTCAACTCCATGAAGCGATGCATCGCCTTATGAATCAGAACGAGCTATGCACGCAACTCGGTAACGAAGCTCAAAAACAAATCCGCTCCCGTTTTAGCTGGGAGCGGACTGTTGAAGCTAATCGGACTGCGCTTTTAGACTAACGGCGCATGCGAGGGCCGGCCGATGAGTCACTCGAAGTCGCAATTGAAGCTGCTGGAACGGGAGCGGTTGCCTCTGGTGCTTTTGATGTGGTGGTTGGCACCGGAGCAGTTGTGGTCACATTTGTTGTTAACATCAATGCATCGTTGATACTGGTCGCTGAACCATTTTGAAGCGGCGTAAAGCGTATAGCCAATGTCGGATCAGCCTTGATAAGCGCTTGCAGCAACTGATTTCTTTCTTGAATCAAGCCAAGTTTTTCAGCAGATCGCGCGATGTCTAAGTAGAGCGGAGCTGTTCCATTCGACAAAGTCGAAAGTGTTGCCATCATCGTCTTAAAGCCATCTACATCCCCTACCGTAGAAAATGCGATCGCCAAAGCGGTTGCCTCACGCACATCCTTTGGGGCATATGGCGCCTTTACCTTGACTGATTGCGCAACTAATTTTGCACCTAGATCCATTTGCCCAAGATCAAACATTTGGGTCAAGCCGGCATACCACAAGCTCTCACCCACCTCTGAATCGAGCTCGGCTGCTTTTTTGAAGACATCAAAGGCCTGCTGTTTTTTCCCTTGTTCAAGATACAAACGAGCGAGACTAAAATACAGCTGCTGACGCGTCGGACTCGTTTCAATTGACTTGAGATATTCTTTTTCAGCTAAAGCTGCATCTTCTGGTACGGACTTGGCAAATGTCTGCAAGAAACGCGCATAGATAAAATGCGGATGGGTATTGTTTGGATGCTCAGCAAGATGTCTTTCCGTAACATCCTTTACCAAGGCATACCATTCTTTCCAGATTGGAACTTTGCCTAAGGCATTCGCGTCCACGATCGACATTAAATTGCGTGATTGCAAGAATGTCTGCTCATCCAAATATGGCGTCGGCATAGATGCCGCCTGCTTAGCCAAATCAAACGACTGTTGTAATAATCCAGCAGCAAAATAATTATTCGACTGAATCGTGATTCGCGAAATACGAAACGGAACAACCGAATATCGCCATACAATCACCAAAGCGATCAACTGAACGGCTGAAAAAGCATAGATTGGAAAAGTCTTCCCCTTTTCGGTATCAGCTTTGATCTCCTCTTTTTCTTTTTTGCCAACAAATTCTCCCGAAGTTGAGGCGATGATAAAGGCATACATGAAGAAGCTCATGGTAAAGCCCGCCGGCTGATCAAACACAAACAGATTTTGAACAAAATAAGCCACCGGCAAAGCCGTTAAGACGCTCGCAAATGGCGCATCAATCCAGCCCTTGCGATACGCGCGAAACACGCTGTAAAACAAAGCTCCCCAGATAGAAGTATAGGTCAAAATACCGAGGAGGCCAGTCATAGCCAAGGTATCCATCACCGTATTGTGCGCGCGGTCAAACCAGGTTTCATAATACCCAAAACGAAGAGACTCTGGATTGTATTTTTTATTGAAGAGAATATGAAAATTATCATATCCCCAACCAGTCAGCGGACGCTCAAGAAATCCATTCCAGGCGATCTTCCACGCAATAAAGCGCGTCTCTGTCGTGGCGCGTAGATCCAACAAACGATACATTGGCGTTTCTTTAATAAATGGCTGCTCCTTTAGGGTATAGGCGACGCCATAGAGCGAAAAGAAAGCTACCACGGCAATCATTACACCAGCTTTTGCTTTTCTGTTTTTACTCAGAAGGACCCACATTCCACCAAAGGCAACGATGCCCACAGCTAAGCCAAGTAAGGCACCACGCGATTGTGCGACCATAAAAGCGCCCGCATCAAATAGCAGCGCCAAGCCAAGTAAAATGCGTACGGTTTTAGATTCGGTCTTCATCCACAACAAGGCGATCAGAAAGAAGCTAAAAATCTGATACCCAGCCATGTAAATTGGATTATCAAGCAAACCTCCAACACGTGGACCAGCTTGAAACAGCAGTAATTTTGGAAATGGGATTTGCAATAAGGCAACGCAAGCCATGAAAACCGATAACACAATTTGATATCCCAAAATCTTTTTCCATTGATCCCAGGTTTTGAGCACCGACACCAACATGGTCATCCACAAGAAAAAATGCAAAACCGTAAACAGACCATTCATGCGCTCTTGATTCCCCCACCAGGCACGCAGTGGATCAATCGCAAATACAACAGAGAGCCCGATTGCGAGGAAGTAGGCAAAAATAGCTCCATAAAGCGGCTTCCAGCGTGGCCGATATTTTGGCTCCATCCAGGCTAAAGCGGCATAGGCCGGGAAAGTTAACCCAATCAAAACCTGAAAGAAAATCAGTTTTGAAAAAACGAATGGGAAAATAACCACTGGAATAAACACCAGCGGAAGCAAGAGGCCTCCATAGATTCCGATATAGGAAATCCCTTTTAGCCAACGAAGAATATCGGTGCGTTTCATAGATACAGCACAGGATACTACAGATGCAGCCAAAATACCTCTCCTAAACCAAAAAGCCCCTTGCGGGGCTTTTTGGGAGTCTCTGCGAGAATCTCTTTGCTTTCCACCGAAGTGGTTAGACAAAGCTATTACAAGCTGAGGGTCTGCGATTGTGACAAGTCTTGGACGTACACATCGTTGGTCCAGTCACGAGACGTCTGGTTTGCAGACGAGTGTGGGACTTCAGAGTTGTCAGACCAGACGAATGTACCGACTGAACCAGCAGCACCGGAAGGGGTGACAGCTGTGTCAATGTGGTAGATGTTGGCACTTGCCGTCGACAAGACACCAGAGGTGACACTGCGGACGAGGTAACCAGTCACAATTGGATTTGCTGTGTTGCGGTAGAAGGACAAAGTCACGTTCTGACCGGAAGTTGAACCAGACACAGTTGCGTGCAAGGTGTAAACGTTACCGGAGCCAGAGATAACTTCTTCTTGACCTTCAGCCATAGCCACAACGATGTAGCCAGTCGTAGAAGCAGCGGCGAGGGTGCCAGACTTCAAGTCAACACCGACATCGGAGGTGACATTGTAGTTAGCGACATCCAAGTCCGTAGCACCACGGCGCAAGCGGAAGTTCTGCAATGAAGTAGCGGAGGTCTTCGAGTATTGGAAGACAACTTGCTTCATAGCAACGGAGCCGGCGCTGTCAGCAGCAACCTGGAACTTCATGAGGTCCTGGTCGATGTTAGCAAGCGTTGTGGACGAGAGCGATTGCTTCGTCACGATAGGCTGCGTCTTGCGAAGCACCATACCGTTACCATGAGCGACACCAGCGGAGGCAGCGTAAACGCGTTCACCGGAAGCGGCACCAATAGCACGGATGTTGAGTTTCGCTGCGTAGTTCGCATCCCATTCACCCGTCACAATGCTGTTGTTCAAACCAGCAGCTGGGACGTGGCCAGAGCGAGCGACACCAGTCGTTGCACCGTTGACCGTGGAAGAAGCTTGAGTAGAACCAAGCTTGACCCACACCTGGAATTGGACGGAACCATCCTTAGGAACAACGATCTTATTGGCCGTGAGGTCAATATCCTTGGTACCCGTAGCGCCAGATGGGAAGACATCCTGACCCTTCACAGCGCCGTTTGAGGCGATTGCGACGGCAGAGAAGTCTGCATTGTCACCAGAGTTACCACCAGTTGAAGAAGCGAGGACCGCGATGCGATCGAGTTCGACATCTTCGTACTGAGCCGTTGCCTTATATTGAGCAAATGGCATCCAAGCATCCTTACCGCCAACCGCAATGTTAGACACTGGGTGTGAGTCGGCTTGGACAGTCAAAGTACCGCTGTTCAAGATTGTTTGGACAACAGCTGGGGAAGCACCAGTAGCTTGGTTCGTCACTGACGAAGACAAGGTTGGAGTAACCGTGTTGGAGTCCTGGTCTTGCGAGTCAACGTCAGCTGAAGAAGCGACACCGACCGACACGCGGTCAAATGGAGCAA
>CAYRRZ010000001.1:60042-63259 GCA_964426815.1 uncultured Gammaproteobacteria bacterium
AACATTCTGTTGCTTCTTAACAAGCGTACCGGACACTGGGTTTGAAGCGAGAGCGATGTCGAGGTTGGAAGCCTTCACTGTCTGGGCATTACCCGTAACAGCGGAGTTTGGAACAACCTTCGAAACGTCCAACGATTCACCAGTTGAAACGACCTTAATGTCGCCCGAGGAGAATGCAGAGAAGTTGACTTGGTAAGCACATGCGCCGTCCAAGAACGTGTCTCCACCGTCCTGCGAGTTAGACAAGTCGGCGACAACAGCGAGGTTCATGGTTTGAGCCGCGTTGATGAAGAACGAGTCGTTGAAAGTGATGGTTTCAGAAGTAGAAACGGAAGAACCAGTTTCCTTAGGACCCATGACGGTTGCGCCAGTGTCCATATTCTTCACCTTGATGGAACGGAAGTACTTCGTACCGCTCGTACCAACCACCTTACAAGAAGCAGCGGAACCAGCAGTCTTCGTCAAAGTAAAGACGAGCTTGCGGATTTCGAGTTGGTTGTCTGGTGAGGTCAAAGCGAACTTGTAGAGAGGAACTGCCAATTGGCCCTTGGCAATGTTCTGCGTAGCAGGACCATTGTAAGAGTTGGTCAATTGACCACCTTGTGTGGTGACTTCAACGTAGTTCGAAGCAGAGCCGTCGAAGTTAGCTGAAGAACCAGTACAAGCAGTGGAAGAGCTTTCAATACAGATGGAAGCACCCGTGTTGAACTTCTTGTCCATAGCGTTGACATCCGTCGTGTACTCAACGTACGTGCGGATGGTGCGGCCTGCGCGGCCACCGACAGTTGCCTTCAAAGAGAAGACCTTCGTCGTGCCATTACCCATGAAGTATGGGGTGGCGAACTTCAACACAATGCGGCCGTTTGAAGCAACGCCAGAAGCTGTAGCAACCTTGGTCGCGCCCTGGTAGAGCTCGAGGTTGGTCAAGTCTGAGTTGTTCACGGAACCTGCTTGGTAAAGGGTCACCTGGTTCAATTCAATGTCGTTGGTGTTAGCCGTGACCTTGAAGTTTGAAATTTCTGCCATCTGAGCACCAATGTTTGGGTTCGATGGAGTGATGCCCTTTTGGACGTCCACGCGGGCGGAAGATTCCGTACCGACAGTGAAGACGTTACCGCGGACTGGGAATGAACCAGCAACCGTCGAGTTGCCTGAAAC
Organism: uncultured Gammaproteobacteria bacterium; assembly: GCA_964426815.1. Lineage (GTDB taxonomy): Bacteria > Patescibacteriota > Patescibacteriia > 2-12-FULL-60-25 > 2-12-FULL-60-25 > JADZEJ01. The sequence continues at coordinate 61,201 of CAYRRZ010000001.1, forward strand.
GACCACCGAAGCGGCGTCAGTCAATTGGAAGGAGTGTTGGCCACCAGTTGCGCTTGGGGAAGAGAAGTCGCCGTAAATGAAGACGGACTTCGTCATACCAGCGTCAACCATCACGTTGAGCGAGTTGAACTCGACAACGTTGGTCTGCGAGTTGATAGAGCGGCCCGTCGTGAGACGTAAACCGTCCTGGTCATACAAGTAGACATTTGAGAAGTCAGAAGTTGAACCGACGCCGATGCGCGTAAAGCGAAGACCATTGACGGTCACGCCGTTCGAGCCAGCAGTCAAGTTAACCTTGACGAGCTTCACGGATGAAGCGTTCTTGGTCACCGTCATGCCAGCTGGCGTGTCGGATGCCAAAGAAACAGTGAGGTTACCACCGACTGGAGTTGCCGTGGTGGAAACAGCGTCAGCCAACCAAGCCTCGCGGCCAGTGACATCAGAACCGTTACCATAGACAACTGTCGTGGTGATCACGTCAGCCATGTTGAGGCCGTTCGCAGCGAATGCTGAGTCAGACGCAAACTTGCGCTTGACACCGCCCTGAATCACGTAAAGTGTTGGGTCGTTAGCATACTTAACGAGCGTACCGTCTGGGTGGACCATCGTCGAAACGGATGAGCCGACCGTGTAGTTGACAAAGAATGCATCAGGAACGTCGATGACGCGCTGAGCCCAGTTGTCGCCGAAGAGGCCCTTCGCGACCGCTTCAGATTCGACCCAGTGCAAGACGCCCCAGTTGGTGACGGCATACACCTTAGGATCGGTGGTGATCTTAACAAGTTTCGTACCAGCGCGTTCTGTGACGTTGCCGCCAATCATGATCGCAGCCAATTCAGAATCAGTGATCATTTTCACTGAGTTGAAGTTTTGGTACCAGGAGAAGTAGGTCTTCTCATTTGGGAACACGTAACGCTTACCATCAGCAGCGTAGTAATACACAGCTGGGCCTGACGCCTTAATGAGGTCACCCGCCGAGAGTGTGGCAGCGGAAGCGACGCCTGGAAGGGCGAGCGTACCGGCACCGACAGACCAGGCAATGGTCGTCAGGGAGACGAACGTGGAAAAAGCTTTCTTTAAGTTGGTTGCCATAGGAACCCGTAAACGGGTGTGTGGTACTTCACTGATCCCTAAATGGAATCGAGCGAAGCAAATGTTGTTGTTTTTGTTGATAAAGTTACGACTTCCGCCTCAGCAAGCTGAGGGTTCGACCTTTAAGGAAGGCGTTGGCGAGGATTGAAACGAGCGGGCGCTGGAGTGACACGAATGTCGGACATTCTCTCTGCAGAGGTGTCTGACATACATCCCATCCCCCGCCCGTCAGGATGGCCATCCGAGGATTGCCACCCTGGTCGCAGGGAATGTTGCGTCCGATCGTTTAGGTCTTTGGAGGTACTTCAGCTGAACTCGAACTTGATTTTTCTGGCGTAAGCTTATCTGTGGTTGAACTTGTCGTCTGCGGCGTTGAACTCGTTGCCCCTGGATCTTCGATCCCTGTGGTACTTGAGGACGCATTCGCTGCAGCTGTATCTTGTTTATCCTTTGTCTTTTGCAGATCAAAGGCTTGGGTTGTCGCTGTTTTTAGCTGATTGACCGCATCAGGTAAAGAAATAGCTGGAATTGGTGTATCTGTGACGGTCGTCGTTGGCGTTGTTGCTAGCAAGATAACGCTAGAAGAGGTTGCAACCGGCGTTGTCGATGTCGAAACGTCTGTTGATGATGCATTCTCTACAACTAATGAAACGGTTAATGGCTGGGCGGATGTCACTTCAGACACGATCTTCGCATGGCTTTCTAGGGCATCCGTCACATCGCTCGCCGGCACAGCTTCATTGTCTTGTTGGTGTTTTTCGGCCAATACGGCGATTGCCTTGACGCTCGTGTCCGCCGCAATTGATTGAACTTCGGTTACTTTTTCAATCGTTTCGGGCGAGAGCTGTGGCTTAGCTTGTTGCAAAGCACTCATGACTTCCCCACTCTTTTTATCAACCAGACGAGCGACATCTGCAACCTTGGTGGCTGATTCTTCATTTGAAACTTCAACTAACTGATTTTTCAT
>CAYRRZ010000001.1:63359-71508 GCA_964426815.1 uncultured Gammaproteobacteria bacterium
CTTGCAAATACCGGACGGCGCGCCCATTGGATAAATTGCGACGGAATTAATTGCCATAAAGCCTTCCAGGTTTGACGACGAGCCATACCTGGTTCGCGCACAGGGCCGGACTGAGAAATTTTCAACAACAAAGACTCCCGGGTCTGTGCGACCCAGGCCGGATCCGGCGTAAGCTCACGTTCGGCTGAACGGAGATTTCGCAGGCGGCGCTGGAGATCTTTGGTCATGAGGTTGGAGTTGTATTTTCAAGGTCTTTGAGAGCCTTGAGAGCACGGTGGAACATTACTCGAACATTGCCTGGCGTTTTTTCAAGAACCTGAGCAATAACGCCAAAGGATAATCCGTCGATAAAGCGCAATGTAAGGACATCGCGATAATCCGGCTTTAAGCGATCGAGTTGGTCAAGAAGAAGGCTGAAATCGGCTCGAGCTTCAAGCATACGCTTAGCTCGTCCGCGGTCCCCTTCTTTGGGCTCTACTAGAGTAGACGCATCTTCTGCCCCATTTGTTACAAGACCATAACTGACATGGGTTTCAGTCTGACGATATTTGTCAGCAATTAGGTTGCGAGCGACTTGATAGAAAAAGGCTCTAACATGCGTAATTTCTCCCCCTTTTTGAATATGCGCCCAGACCTTTAAAAAGGTTTCCGAGGTCACATCTTGCGCATCTTCTTCGGTCGGAAGTTTCAAAATTGCAAAACGATAAATCGCCTCCACGTAGCGGTCATATAACCGCGTGAAGGCGTCGGGGTCCTGTTTCGAGCGAAGGCGAAACAAGAAGTATTGGTCAAGAAGATTATGCATGCGTAAACGCACCGCCTACCTCCAAAATGTATGGCTTAGATTAGCGAAAAAGCGGGAATTTTTCAAGTCCCTTACTGTCTAAAAACGGCTTTTAGCGCTCTACCTAGCCATTATTCCCCCTGCCTTGGGAGCACAATTCCGTCTGATTTTGCCTTTATATCGGTTTTAAGCTCGGTTGTGAGTGGTGGAACCTCTATTTTTTCGGAAAGGCTGGTAATGGTACTTGTCGAAAGCAATTGAAGAATGGAGCCGGCTTGTTCTGGTCTTGGTTCGAGCTGAACTTCCATTCCAAAGTCGGCCGTTTGGCCAAGTTCGAGCCGAGGCAAACGCCAATCCACCGATTGCCTATCCCCAGCTGCATTTGAACTGAGTGATGAGGTAAATGCACCGGTTCGAGTAACTCCGGGCGAGAGCTGGGCCTGAATGCGCACATCTTTTATCTCTTGTGGAGCGGGCCCGACGCGCCAGAAGATCCAATAACTCGTAATCTCCCCCACGCGAGGCGGATGCGACCCAATGCCAAGCTGATCCCCTGTTGCCGAGTAATATCTCGCCTCGGCTTCAAACGGAAGCTTGATGGGAACGGGAATTTGAATAAATGGCATCAGCTGCTTTGCTTCATCTTGGATGAGATAGGCGAACAAAACCCCATCGCTTGAAACTGCATTCGTCTCTATTTGAATAGATTGATTTTTTTTCACTTCAATTTGCTTGGATGCATTCAGGAGAACGATGTCTTGATCTGCATCACCCAGAATGTCAAAACCCTGTGCATTTTTTTGAACGGTGATTTTTGGAATTTTTCCGCTGGCTGGTTTCCAGTTTGCGCTTTTGCGATAGACGATGCGTCCCGCTTGCTCAATTTGCCATGCAAGATGAATCGAATCCGCTAATTCCGTTCCGAGTTGGATGCGAATATTGCGACTTGAACCCGCAGGTAGTTGTTCAATTTGCATGACATTGTCCCCATTTCCAAAATGCGCCTCTGCGCCTGAGGCACGAATCAAGCGAAGCGCCATCGGTCCAATGTCTTCGGTTCCTGTATTTTGAATTCGCAGCGGAATACTTGCTCCCGGAAAAACTTCGTCCGTTTGAACCTCCGGGTCCGCTCGTAAAACACCCGATTCAACATGTCGAACATCTCCCCCCTGGATGCTATTGCCCCACATACCTTCAACCAAACGAAAACGAAGTGGAACCGCGGCGCCCACCTCGGCATGCACGCGAATACGCACCTTTGCATGCGCTTCGCCAAATGGAGCAATGTCACCCAGTTGAACCGATCCGAGTAAGCCTGCCGGTGGACTCATCGCTTGAACTTCGGTCGAAGGTGCGAACTCCCAGGTTAAAGCAACACCACGATGCATGCGACCATCCGTTGCTTTGACAACCACTTCTACGGGCACGGTTTCTGAAGCAATAATCACTGGCGCATATACCGTTGCCTCAAGACCTGGATTGCGCGGTGAGGTAAAGATCCACAAAAACAGATTTATCCCAAGAAGAGACAATGCCACACCCGCAAGAAATGCATCGAAGGCAAATATTACTGGCGCATAGCGATAGCGTCCTTGATACCGCTCGCCATAGATACGCCGCGCATGCGAAGACAGGGCGCGCGCTGGCGCAAGCAAAACCGAAGAAGCCGGACGAGCGATGCCGGTTTGTACTGGCGGATGAGACGAGGGTTGTTTTGCCATAGCGGTTTAAAATGCCGATTGTCCAGAAACAAAAATTTCACTTTTGCCATCGCCTTGAATATCCGTGGTGCCAACTTGGAGACCTTGTGCGACCGGCGTATTTCCAAGGCGAAACTCTTGTTTGAGATTACCGTAAAAATCAAAGATGCGCACGCGCGGAATACTCCCCTGACCTGAGCCGGCAATAATTTCTGCCTTACCATCTCCATCTACATCACCAATCGCGACGGAGACACCGCCTACGTCACCCGGATCAAAGGCAAAGAAACTTCCTCCCCAGGTTTTACCGTCGGTTTTCCAAATCTTGATATGCGGACCGCCACCTGGACCTGGCGCGGTAATGATTTCACGCAAACCATCGCCATCCACATCACCGATCGCGGTTCGAACACCACCCATAAAAGCCGGATTATAGGCAATCCACGAAGCAATTTGCTTTCCTTTTAGGTTAAACACACGAACCTCGCTCGGACCGCCGCCATCACGTCCGATAATCATTTCTTTTTGTTCATCTCGATTTACATTTCCGATAGACAAGCTGAGACGGTGTTTTGTGTTTCCAAATGGTTTGAAGCTTATCGCTTTTGATCCATTTCCAAATTGAATGGTCGCTGTATCGCCGATCAAGCTCATTCGTTCATCACGGCGATCAAGATCCATGTCTCCGGCAAATGTTTGAGCGCCACCCGGTACATTGTCGACTTGGGCAAAAAATCCATTCTGAACCGAACGACCCTGGCCATCAAATAAGCGAATAAAAGATCCATTCTGAAAAGCGGCATTTCGTACATCTCCGGTATCACTGCGGCCAAGTAAAATTGCGCCATCTTGCGCGGCTAGATCGAGCGTGCGAATCAAGGCACCGTTATTTGTCGCTGGATCTTGTTGACCGCGCATTTTTTCATACACACCCGGCAAGGTAATTTTTCGCGTCGCATCCGTTGCGTTTACTACAGCGAGTCCGCGCTCATACTGACGCCACCAAACGGAACCAGCCGATGTACTTGGCTGATCTGCAACTTTTTTTGCTGCGGCTTTTGGCGCACCGAGCGCCGCCTCATATTCGTCATACCACCAGATCACATGATGATTCCAATCGCCTTGATCAAAGGAATAGTACCCATCGTCCATCAAGGTAGATGCGAGGCCAAAACGCATGCGCTTAAAATCCTGTGGCCTCGCCTCATTCTTGGTATTCACATTAATTGATCCCAATTTTGGTCCGGTGTTTTTTGCTAAAGCATCGCGATATTCGCGTAAGTTTTCATTCCAATTCCAACTTGGAAAACCTTCAGACAGAATGCCATTTAATTGATCGGCATAGGCTGTACCACCATTTCCGATTAAGAGCGCGCCTGGATTTGATTTTCGAATATTGGCAATCAAATTGCGCGTACCTGCTTGCCATTTTGCATTCGCATCCGCATCCCCTTCAGCACGTCCATCACGATCGAGATCAACCGGACCGCGCGCAAAATAGGAAATACCAACAAAGGTATTATCCAAAAAAATTCCATCCCATAATCCGGTCGACATCACGCGATCGCGAATAAAACGCGGAAGATAATCACTCCATCGTTCACCGGAACTTGCACTGAGACTGGTGACATTCAATAAGGAAGAACCTGGCCAAAATTCTGTTCGATTGCCATTTGGTGCTCGCAGATACCAAGAATCCTGAATTTCGGATGCCATGCGTCCCATCGGGAAATCTGTTGATTCTAAAAAGCGTGCCTGTGCAATTTCACAGGAAGAAATATACGCAAGAATTTTTATCTTTGGATTCAGTTCGCGCAAACGTCGAATAAGATGCGGATAGCGCTGCTGTTGATCAACATCAAGCACAAGCATGTCCCAACGTGCGAGCGCAGGTATGTCAGTCTCTTTTATTTCCCAGCCTAAATATAAATTCAAAACCTTTGGCGAGCCCTGTACGCCAGAGGCAGCTGAGACTGAAAGCGGCATTGCCAGAAGCAAAGCGAGAAAACTGGCAGCAATCCGCTTCCATGCATCCATATCATTTGTTTCGTATCACACCTTGATAGACTTGCTCAAGTCCATGCAAATGACTCGACCAAGAATGTTTTTGCTCGACCATGGCGCGACCATTAGCTCCCATCTGTTCACGTTCGGCAAATGGCAGTTGCCACATTTGCTGCATGGCCGCGGCTAAACCGTCACCATCCCCTGGCTCAACCAGCATGCCGGTTTTTTGTGGGATTGCCTGCTCTGGTAAACCACCGATACGCGAAGCGATCAGCGGAATCCCATTCGCTAAGCCCTCAAGCGCGGTTAATGAGGCATTTTCATATCCGATATTTGGCATCACTAAAGCCACAGCGCCGGCACGAAGTGGAATCATATCTGGCTTACGCACATAACCTAAAAATTCGACATTTTGTAGTTTGAGTCGGGCAGCCGATTCTTTTAACTGTGCCTCAAGTGGACCCGTTCCTGCAATACGAATCAAGATATGCGGCACTTTTGCGGCGGCTTGAATCAAGATATCAATTCCTTTTTCAATCGATAGTCTTCCGGCAGAAAGAATATATCCACCCTCCTCTCGCTCGGTGAGCACTGGAAGGTCAACAGGATTTGGCACAACCATCATTTTTGGCGCCGGCTCTCCCCACTCCACCATTTTGTCGCGCATGAATTGCGAGGGACAAATAAAGGTTCCAACTGTTTTTTCATAGGATTGAAAAAACTTGGTCATTCCCATTTCGAGTGCAGCCAAAATATTTGGCGCGGTCGTTGGTGTAAGACAATGATGTTTGACGGCATTCCAATATTTTCCACCCTGACAGCGATTACAGAGCGCATTCTCGGTATACATCCGATAGTTTGGGCAAGCGAGTTTCAAATCATGCAAAGTCTGCACGCATGGAATTTTTGAGGCGCGAATCGGACGCAAGACAGATGAAGATAAATGATGATAGAGGTTATGCAAATGAATGACATCTGGCTTGATGTCTTGAATTGCTTTTTCCATGGCTTGCTTGGCTTCGACATTCCACAAAAAAGCAGCCGCTTTTTGTGCATCTTTCACCACGCCTTCGCGACGATCCATATTGAAGCGCTCGATAAAACGCGCTGCATCTGGCGAAGGGAGATTATTTGCGGACAAAGTTGAAAGCACATGCACTTCATGCCCACTCGCTTTTTGTTTTTCAATCAAGGCTTGAAGATAGACTTCGGTGCCACCATGTAAATCGAAAAATTTGTTGACATGAAGAATCTTCATAGAGAAAGCATACGCCGATAGATGGCTGCATATCCAACCGCCATACGCTCAACACTAAAACGTTGCTGGATCGAAGGCGCAGCATGGATTGCACGCTGAATCATCTGCTCTTGCAGAGAGATGCATTTTCGAATGGCTTGTGACCAGCCTTCAATATCTCCCAAGGCAACAAAGGTCGCCACTTCTTCATCCATTACTTCGCGTAGAGCTGGGAGATCTGATGTGATGATTGGGATGCCAGTCGCTGCCGCTTCAATTAAAGCCAAGCCAAGACCTTCCCATTCTGATGGGAAACAAAATAGATCCGCTCGCGACAATAATTCTGGTACATCGGTGCGATAGCCGAGCCATTCAAGCCGCGACAAAATCCCGAGACGTTCAGCCTCGGCACGCAATGCTTGCTCATCTGGACCGTTCCCTACAATTTGCAAACGCCATGGAAGCGCCATGAGTTTAGCTAAGGCTTCAAACAAGGTTCGATGTCCCTTTGATGGGATAAGACGTGCAACGATGATCAGCTTTGGCTCGGTGGCAAATGGATGCGCACCACGCATCATAATGCGCTTCATATCGATTCCATTCCGGACAATCGATACTTTCCCTGGAGGCACGCCTTGTACCGCATGAAGATATTGTTCGGACTCCGTTGAAACAGCGACGAATTGTGAAAATAATCGCACTGCGCGGCGCTTGAGAAAAAGATGTTTTGCTGTGTAATCTTTATTAATACTGTGCTCGGTAGAGATGAGGACACGAATACCTGCAAGCTTAGCCGCAACACCTCCCCAAATATCAGCCCCAAATAAATGGGTGTGCACAATACTTGGCTTCATGATGCGCATCACCCGCCACAAACTTCTAACGGCGGATATCCCCGCCAAGCCGCGACGAAATAAAACACGAACATGCAAACCAGCATCGACAAAGGTTTGCAACATTTCACCGCCACGAATAATAGAGACCGTCTCAATCTCATAGCCTTTTTGTGGCAGGTTTTGCGCAATATCAAATACAACACGCTCTGCTCCACCCGCACCAAGGGTTGGCATGACATGCATCACGAGCGGTTTTTTGGCATCGCAAGGTCGAGCAACAAAAAACCAGTCTGTCATGCCATGTAAAGATGCGTGATGCGCGATGAATGACAATACAAAATCGAGAATATGAAAACGTTTTGGATGCGCATGAATCAATGCAGATTGTGATTTTGCAATCGCGGCCGTGATTCGTGTCTGCAGTGGAGACACCTCTTCAAGTTGAAGATTTTTTTCTTTGAAAAAGAATTGACCTTGGGCGAGCGTTTTAGAAATACATCGACCGAGAATTTTCTTAGCGGGAAGATTTTGTTCAAAAGCCGACTCCCCTTCAATCAAGGCGATATCAAATTCTGTATCTGATGGAATTTCGCTTACAAAATGACAAACCAAGTTCGCATCTTCGACATCTTGTTTGATTCTTTCAATGGCTGCACCAGTACCAACAACGGTCACTTGATATTGCAAGGCGCAAAGCACGGTCGCGATCCGTTCGCTTCCGATGCACACAATGGATATGGTTCCGGTTGCTTTGGTTTGGCGGATTTTTTCACAGGCCGCTCGGACCAATTCTAAATATGGCAAACCGCCAAATTCGCGGTGCACAGACGTATAGACATGATGCGGTAGCCAAGGCTTCACGTCTTTAGTTTAGCATGCGCGAAGCGTCTGGAGTATCACGCTCAGTCTCCGAATTTCGTTTGGACAGAATTGGAATTGTGGCCAAAGCGATACCAATCGGTAGCCACATTTTTCCGGTCCAATAATCCGTATCAAACACTTGATAAAATAAGACGCCGCAAGCACCAGCCACAAATAAGACATAGGCTCGATGCGCTGGCCCACGCAGTATTTTTTTATCCCCGCGATAAAATAACCACAGAAGATGTAGCACCAAGCCCGCTAAAGCAGCCAATCCAATCAAACCAGCTTCGGCAGCTACTTTTTGAATAAAGCCGTGCGAATCAAGCGGCGCGCCAAATTCGGTGACGAACAAATTGGTTGAACCCACTCGATCAACAAAACTCCCCGCACCAGCCCCGAGCCATGGACTCGACAAAAAGAGATCCTGAGCGATTCCAGCTAAAACTAAACGTGTGCTATTTGAGCTCTTGGCGGTTTCTGAGGCAAAAGCAAAATACGACATCCCAAGCGCAAGCGGAATCGCTAAAACCGAGACCGTTAGAATTTGAGATAGATGTTTTTTGAAGGTCTCGCGCCACTCGGTAAAGGACAGAAAGATGGCCTGCAGGATAAAGACGAGCCAGGTTGATCGAGAAAATGTCAGCAAGCCTATGACGAACATAAAGCCAGCCGCCAAATGCAACATGCGACGATGGCGCTCATCACGCACAAGCTCAGCCAG
>CAYRRZ010000002.1:0-8221 GCA_964426815.1 uncultured Gammaproteobacteria bacterium
ATGAAAATCAACTGGAAAGAAATCTGTAAATTCCTATCCGGAGCTTTCTTTGTGACGGCTGGCGCCAGTTGGTATTTCTCATGGCTCAATATAGGTATTCCATTTTTTAGCCAAACCATGACACCAGGCTTTTTAGGTATCAGAGGCGTAATGCACTTCATCCTATTTATGATGACGTTTTATTTTGGCTTTATTCAAAAAAGCAAACAAGCAAAGTAAATTCAAAAGACCTAATCTCTATGCAATCCCATCGCATCTACACTATGAGCTTTGCCAAGGTCTATCCTTTGTATATCGCCAAAGTCGAAAAGAAAGGACGGACCAAGGCCGAAGTCGACGAAGTCATTTACTGGTTAACGGGATATTCAGAAAAACAACTAAAAACCCATCTCGACAATGAGACAGACTTCGAAACCTTTTTCGCAAAAGCACCTAAGCTAAACCCGAATCGTTCTTTGATTAAAGGCGTCATCTGCGGCGTGCGCATCGAAGACATTGAGGAACCAACCATGCGAGAAATTCGATATTTAGACAAACTCGTGGATGAATTAGCCAAAGGGAGACCGATGGAAAAGATTTTACGGAAGTAAACAACATCACGGGTACATGCCTTCTCATCCGCCATCATCCACAAAAGACTTTACGTTTACGACCGGCGTTTTTGCATACCCCGGAACGGCAGCTTGGCGCTTTGCATCCGTACCACAAGCGATTTCAACCGAAATCAAAACGCATTTTGGCGCAAAAAGAAAAGGCTGGGGCTCAATCCCTGTCCAGGTAACCGTAGGGACGACAACATGGGAAACCTCAATTTTTCCTGACAAAAAATCTCAGACGTATTTGCTACCGATGAAGCTCGCTATTCGAAAAAAAGAAAAAATTATGGACGGAGATACTGTTAAAATTGCATTGCATATCCAAACCGAATAAAGACAAATTGAACTACAAACTCAATATGAACATGTTCAAAGCGGTCAAAGCAAAGACAATTCAACAATATCTAGCTTCCATTCCGAAGGAGCGGAGAGAGGTATTCGATTTTTTTCATGCATTCATCCAAAAGTCTGCCCCAAAACTCAAGCCGCATTTTGCGAACAATATGATTGGCTACGGGTCATTTCCGTACAAAAACTACAAAAAAGAACTGATTGAATGGCCTGTTATTGGATTGGCGAATCAAAAAAACTATATCAGTATCTATGTGTGCGCTTTAGTTAATGGAAAGTATCTTGCGGAAAGCTACACAAAAGAGCTTGGAAATGTCACCGTTGGGAAAAGCTGCATCAGCTTTAAAAAACGCGAAGATATTCACCTGCCTACGCTTAAAAAAGTCCTATTAGCGGCACAAAAGAATCCGGGTTTAACCAGTGCCGCAACATAGATCCAACCTTTTTTACCCCTCTGGTAAATATTCCTCACCAGGCATACAGTTCAGCCAACTTTATGACTGGACTCATTATCTTCTTTATTTGGTTGGTTCCAATTGTATTACTCATCCTCATGTATAAGTGGGTTTTACGCATTTTTGGGATTGTGCTTATTTCTGAGGATTCAGTCGGTATTGTAAACAAAAAATTCGCCATTTTTGGAAAAACCTCGCTTCCAGACGGCTCATTGGTCGCCTTAAACGGAGAAGCAGGTATCCAGGCTGATACCTTGTCACCAGGTGTCCATTTTTGGCTCTGGCCTTGGCAATTTGAAATCAGTCGTCAGAATTTTACGGCAATTCCAGAAGGTCGTATCGGTATCGTTGAATCGCGCGACGGGAAAGCGCTTCCAAATGGTCGTATTTTAGCGAAACGCGTTGAATGTAATTCATTTCAAGACGCGCGAACCTTTTTAAACAATGGGGGAGAACGCGGTCCACAGATTGCGGTTATCCCACCAGGAACCTATCGCATCAATACGGCTTTATTTAGCGTGCGTCAGGCCGAAGTGCTTGAAATTCAGGATAATCAAGTCGGCATCGTCACAACCAAAGAGGGTACGCCACTTCCAACCGGTGAAATTGCTGGCCATGAAATTCCAGGTCACTTGATGTTTCAAGATGGTCAAACCTTTATCGAAAATGGAGGCTACAAGGGCTTGCAAGAACAGGTTATTTTGGCTGGTCGATACTTTATCAATCCATTATTCGCTACAGTCGAACAACATCCAATGACCGATGTCCCAATCGCGCACGCTGGCGTTGTTATCGCTTTTGTTGGCGCTGCTGGAAAAGATGTTACCGGAGAATCTTTTAAACATGGCAACTTGGTGAGCCGTGGAGAAAAAGGTGTTTGGGCCGAACCGCTCGATCCAGGCAAATATCCAATGAATCCATATACCCACAAAGTAGAAACGGTTCCAACGGCAAATGTCGTCTTAAATTGGGCTACCGGAAAAACCGAGTCGCACAAACTAGACCAAAACCTTTCAACCATTACCGTACGTTCGTCGGATGGCTTTACCTTTAATCTTGATGTCAGCCAAATCATTCATATCCCTCGCAATGATGCACCAAAAGTCATCGCACGCTTTGGGAGCGTCGCTAATCTGGTAACCCAAGTCTTGGAACCAACGATTGGAAACTATTTTCGCAATGCGGCACAGGGTTCGGACGTCATTGAATTTTTGAAACAACGTCGTGAACGCCAAAGCGAAGCCAAGGGATCGATTTCAGAAGCGCTCAAAGAATACAATGTCGGCGCTGTAGATACGCTTATCGGTGATATTACGCCTCCGGGAGAACTCATGAAGACTCTTACTGACCGCAAAATTGCGGATCAGGAGAAAGTGACATTCGAAACCCAACGATCGGCGCAAGAAGAACGCCAAAAACTCGAACAAGCCAAAGCACTGGCTGATACGCAAGCTCGTGTCGTGGATGCAGAACGAAAAGTTGCGATCGCAGATTTCGATGCGCAATCGAATATCAAAAAAGCGGATGGTGACGCGCAATCAAAAACCATTAATGCAAAAGCGGATGCGCAAGTTCTCACAACCGTCGGTAAAGCGGAAGGAGAAAAGATCATGGCTGTCGGTAAGGCTGAAGCAGATGTCATCCAATTAAAAACGGATGCGATGGGTCAAGGAAACTTTGCGGTGGTTGAAGTTGGTCGCGCGCTCGCAGCGGCTAAGATTCCACTCGTTCCACAAATCGTGGCCGGAGGAAATGGTTCTTCTAACAATGGCTCGCTGGTAGATGTTCTACTCGCCGGACTCATTCGCGACAATCTGGAACAAGACAAAAAAACCCCTAAAAAAGAAGAGCTTTCCTAGCTCTTCTTTTTCTTTTTAGCGCACGTTTGACAGGCGCATCCATACGGCTTAATAAACGCCTCGAAGTATTCTTTGCCGTAATCGTAATTGATTTCTTCTCCCGCTTTAATCCGCTTTGTCGAGTAAATAAAAACCCGATCTTTTGAAATCCGAACTTCTGAATTCGGCTTGCAGGCATGATTCACATATCTCGCGGTATTTTTGCGCGTGCTGCCAAGAATCGTTTTTCCATTTTCTAATTCAAATAAATACCGCCCACCAACCTTGTTCGCCACCTCATCTGGAACAAGTTTTCCCCAATATTCAATAATAAAAGACTTAGCAGGAATGTCATGAACCGCAAAAATACCAAAACCAGTAGCACTACGACCAACGCGAAGTTCATGAACTGGTGGGTGGGGGAATGGATATGGCATACAATATGAGGTGGAAACGAGTATACACCATACTCAAAAATGGCACTCCTATGAAATATCTCGCCCTACTACGTGGCATAAATGTTGGTGGAAACAATATAATCAAAATGGTTGATCTCAAGGCCTGCTTTGAAAAACTCGGTTGTACCGATGTCTCAACCTATATTCAAAGCGGCAATGTCATCTTTTCCTCATCTAAAAGTGAACCAAGCTTGTGTGAAGTCATTGAACAAGCCCTGTCTAAAACCTTTGGATACAAGGCATCGGTTGTGCTCATAAAGCAACGCGATCTCAAACGAATCTTCGACTCAAAGCCAAAAGATTTTGGTACTGAGCCCAGCGCCTATCGCTATGACGTGATGTTTCTCAAAAAACCGCTCACAGCGAAACAAGCAGTAAAAGAAGTCTCTTGTCGCGAAGGAGTGGATCAAGCCTTTGCCGGAAGCGGCGTTTTATATTTTACTCGGCTCATCAGCCGCATAACGCAAAGCCAAATAAACAAAATCATTCTATCGCCAATCTACAAACAAATAACGATTCGAAATTGGAATACCACACAAAAATTGGCTCAACGAATGGAAAAATAAAACCATTACCCATTGACAAAAAGGGGAGAACTGCGTAAGACAAAAGCGTGGTCTGATCTTTTCACGCAGGAGAACCCCCGGATTCATCTAAGAGGTAAACACCATGTCTACGAAAGAAAACCAAAAAATCAAGGTCTTCCTCATCCATGGCTTTGAGGGATCGCCCAATGGTGGCTGGCGCCCGTATGTCATGAGCGAGCTTCAAAAGCAGGACATATATACCTGCGCCTTGCCGATGCCAAATCCCGAAGCGCCCGAACTGGACGCGTGGTTGACTGAGATCGACCGTGTCGTCAAACGCTGCCCAGACGATGATGTCTACTTGATCGGGCACAGCTTGGGCGGAACCGCCATTCTGCGCTATCTCGAAGCGAAAGAACGCGAAAACATCCGTGGCATCATCCTGGTCTCAACACCATGCAGCCCGACCGCGAACAAGACGATCGACGGATTCCTGTCTCGGCCTTTCGATTGGGCACATCTGCAGGCACTCGCCATACCATGTGTCGTCATTCATGGCGACAATGACCCGCTGGTTCCACTGGCAGATGCAAGACACATCACGGACAAGCTCAATGCCGAATTGCACATCATTCCAGATGGAAAACACCTGAATGGTTCCGCCGGCTTCACCGCCTTGCCGGTCGTCGCAGCCGCATTGCTACGTCTCGCGCTACTCAAGTCTCAGCTCCCTTAAACAAGGAGCTTTTTTGTATACAAAAAATCGCACGAGAGATGCAGAGCGCTGCTCATCGTGCGAAGAAATCGATTTGTTCAAGGCTCACCGTCGAATACCGAGGTATCCAAGGAGCAAGCCAAGTACAATGAAAACAAGTGCGACCAATCCGACCCAAAGCTTGTTTATCGGATCACCCGGAACCGTAGCAATCCCAGGAATCAATCCAAACAAGCCGAGGATGAGACTAAACAACCCACTCACCAGGAGTCCAAATGCCCCAGGATCAGCCTCACGCAACCTTTGTTGACGCATCATCATTGTCCTTGAAGAGGAAGAAGCCCTACTAACTGCGTATTTTTAGAAGACAAGACGACCTTCAGGCGCTCGTATAGCACCGCATCCAACTCTTTCGCGGCACTGAGCAAGACCACGCCCGGAAGACGTAGATCGCCTAGCGACTGAATCAGTTCATTCGCTTTGACATGATCCTGTGAAGGATCGGCCCAAGCCGGTGAAGCCTGCCAGGCACGCAAAGCGGTTTTCGCTTTTTCCACGGTTGCTTTATACGATGGGATCATTGTCTGCTCCTCAAAAAAGAACTTCATACAATCAACCGTATTTTTGGCTTTTTGTCAATCAGTGCACCAACAAAAAAGAGGCGCTGTATGGGCGCCTCACAGAATCGTTCAGAAGAGAGGGAGGTGACCGAGGGCGATCACATCCGTACGAAGTTCGCCTTCGGTGAAGGCAGCCATGACCGCATCCTGATGTGCTCCGATACGCTCCAAAAGTGCCTTCATGGCCTTGAGGGTACCGCCGGTCGAAACCACATCATCCACCACGGCGACGCGCTTTCCCTTCAAGAAATCCGCTTCATCCGCGCCCAGAAAAAGCTCCTGGACCTGATCGGTGGTGATGCTTTTGACCGAAACCGAAACCACCGGTTCAGCCATGTATGGCTTACGCTTCTTGCGAGCCACAATCGTCGGCAGTCCAGACCGACGCCCCAGCTCATGGAGCAGGGCCTGAGCCTTTCCATCCGGCATCACCAACACCTCGATGCCAGACGGGATGCGCTTAACCAACTCAGTACCGATCGCTTCGATCAATGCCCAATCACCGAGCATGTCGAACAAAGCGACTCGAATCCCGGGAGCAACTTCGCGGATCGGCAGTTCACGAACCACCAAGCCAAACTGGATACGATGTGAAGATGTCATCATGAGAGCCTCTCTTTCGCCAGCAACTCGAACAGCTGTATGAAGGCATCACGGAGAATCGCCTCGCGTGAGCGCTTGCCCTGAGTCAAGAAGTGATGCGGATCAAACACCGCCGACTGATGCCACTCATGCAGCACCAGGCCGACTGTGGTCTGAGCAAAGCCGCGCTTGCGCGCTTCTTCTACCGCATCGGTCGGAAAAGAGATTGCCTGACTTTCAACGAGGCGTTCTTTCCCATGTCGATCAATCGCGACCACCATGGCCCAGTCTTCCCAGACTTCGCCATTCAGTCGAATGCCATTCTCAACTCCCAGCGCAAAATCCGCTTGAGGATGAGCCTGACGCGCACTCTTTGCGCGATTACGAGCACCCAGTAGAGTTTCTTCATAGCCGCATGGCTGAGCCGAAACACCGGATGCACCAAATGCGACCTCGACCTGCGCCCATTCCTTAAGGCGAAACAAAGCCGAGCGCAGAGCCTGAATCTTTGTCTGACTCGTAGAGCCAAGAACGATCATCATCTGAATCTCCTTTATGCCAAGATGGCATTCGTGATAGACGTCGCCAAGCTGAGAACCTCGAATGGAGCCTGGCCGCGAACAATCGCTGCCGTTGCCGGACAAGAGTCCGTAATCCAGACCTTTGCAAAGCCGGCATCGAGGAATTTCTTCCACGCATCTTGCTCCATCACGCCATGCGTTGCATAGGCGCTGACTTCGCTCGCGCCAGCCTGTTTAAGGGCGTGCATGCATTCGATCGTCGTCCCACCGGAGTGAATCAAGTCATCGATAATGACCACATGCATTCCGCGCGGGTCACCTTCGCTTACCGTTACCACTCGCTTTTCTCCATCACGCACCTTGCGGCAAATGATGAAAGGAAAGAGGGGATTCCCATCCGCGTCCTGGAACATCACTTTGAAGCGCTTCCAGGAACCTTCATCAGGGAATGCGATCGCCACCTTCTGACCGTTCAAAGCTTGCTTCAGCAATTTCGTTCCGGTCTTAAAACGCGGTGAAATGCTGTGACCGAAAAAGCTCCGAATCGGCAAGGCATGAATGTCCCAGATGTACAGCGGCACGGGTCCAGGACCAGCTGGCGCAATCATCGACAGCATATCTGCCAAGGTGCTCGCAGTCGGCACCTGACCCTCTTGATCAACCCGCTCCATCGTCCCCGTCGGAAAGTAGGGGAGCAGGATGCGAAAAGATCGCGGCGCAAGCTTGGCCAAGATCGACATCGCACTCAACTGCTCAAAAATGACTTCTGGCCTATCGAAACAAGCCAGGAAGGACACATGCGCCTGCTGCAGAGCGTCCACATCATGAATGAAGATATTCGGAAATGAATCCGGAAACTTCTTCCACGAAATAGCGCCCAAGGTAATCAGCGGATTCAGCCGACAAATCCGCTCGGCCAAACCCTGCATCTCCGGGCTCGCGAGGAGAATATGTTTGGTGTTCATGTTATCTCTCTTCTGTTGTAAGGAGCGTTTGGTGGCGAGACTTCCTCAACCACGCTGGAATCATGCGACACTGCGTGAAAAAATGGTATTTGTCAATGCGCTTACAGCGCCAAAAAAGCAAAAACTTGGCTATCTAAGCGAAGTACGGTATGTTAATAACAACGAAAAATATCGTTGTTATATGTCTTTCACCCAAAGCCAAGCCCGCGAGATCCAAGAATCGCTCTCACAAATCGGTATTTCAAAAGCCGAACAAACTGCCTACTTGGCTCTGCTTGGCATGGGAGTAACAACCGCGACACCTTTAGCCCAAGCCCTTTCTATCCCGCTCACCACAGCTCAATCGCTCTTAAAACGCTTAGCAGACATCGGCGTCGTGCATGTCACCAAAAGAAAATCCCGCTCAGTATACGAAGCAAAAGATCCGCAAATTTTAAAAGGATTGCTTGAACAACGTCTGCAAGAAGTAGTAAATGTCATCCCACTCCTCAAAAGTCTCCGAGCGGATCCGGTCAGCGGCGCACGTATCCGTATATATACCCGCGAAAGAGTCAGCGATATTTTTAAACAAGCCTTGCTCTCAAAAGAGAAAA
>CAYRRZ010000002.1:8321-14780 GCA_964426815.1 uncultured Gammaproteobacteria bacterium
CAAAGCGCTTCTTTTGTCACATTGTTCAAACAACTCTTCGACATACTCTGGAGCGTGAGTAGAAAAATGGAAACCTTATAAACTTGCAAAATCCTTAAAAAACCTCTATACAATAGCTATTATGAATTTTCGCAACAAATATCTTGTTATCACGGTTCGGACACTCTTAGGCCTCATGTTCGTCATGAGCGGTATTGGTGGTTTGATGAGCGGCAGCTCGCTCGAAAATGTTCCAGCTCCCATGATCCCAGTCATGAAAGTCTTATTCGAGACAGGTCTCTTTCAAATGATTAAGGTCACCGAAATTGTTGCCGGCTTGATGCTCGTGACAGGTTTCTTGCCAGCCTTGGCAGCCATTTTTCTCGCGCCAATCTGTATCGGCGTCATTGTCTTTAATGCTCGCATGTCACCACAATTCCTTCCAGTGGGAATCATCGTGAGCCTTGCAACTTCCTATCTCGGCTACGCTTACTGGGACAAATACAAAGCATTGTTTGAACGCAAATAAACAATATACGTAATACATGTCTTCTTCGCGAAAGCGGGGATCGGGCTTTCAATCCCGATTCACTTTTTCAAGGGAATGACAAATGACAAACGCCCCGCTCGACGGGGCGTTTGTCATTTGGTCTGATTCCAGTTACGCTTGCATCTATTCAATTCTATGCCCGGCGAAGGTCTCAGCAATATTCATATCGATGGCGAAAAACTCCTTGTGCTTGAGGATGTATTAGGCATGGAAAAAGCAAAAGCACTCGCCAATGAGCAAAAAGTAAAAGCTTTTGGTTTGCTCGCGGGACTCTTGAATCGTCCAAAGCCAGAAGATATTGATATTGTGTATGAAGAAAAGCGCTTCGATGCGTTTTGGCATGTTTTGGGTCATTCCCGATTTGAGTACAAACGACGCAAAACCTATCGTGTCCCGGTTGAAAGCATGGTGAAAGAAATCGAAATCCTGCAAACCAGTTTCAATGTGAGCTCTCATGCGAGTTTTGAAATCGAAGGCATCGAGCGCTGCACCGAACAATATCGCGAAGAGCTCATTATCGATGCGCAAACAGGGGAGAATGGCGATTTTTCAAGATACCTTTCTCGTCCAAGTCATCAAGTTTCTTCAACGGATGAAATCACCCAAGACGGCACACCTATCGTTGCCCTTGAGGCCAAACCCGCTTTTTTAATTCGAAAAGTGGTAAACAATCTCATTAAGCCATTTCAAGCAGACCATATTTTAGATGAACAAATTGGGATCACCGAACTCGCCCTCTATTTTATCCCAATTTATACCTTTGAATTCCACTGGAAAACCAAGGATAAACGCATCACCATTTCATACGATGGAACCACGGGCGAATTGCGTCCTCAAGCCAATAAAATTACCGATCGACTCCGCAAATCATTCACCAATGACGAAATCTTCGAATTTGGAAAAGAGGTAGCCAATTTTGTCCCAGGCGGTGGCCTTGCCATGATGGTTGGAAAAAAAGCGATTGAGCTCACCAAGAAAGAAAAATGATGCCTACAGGCATCATTTTTTGTAAGGTCAGGGGGTTGACAAAAAACCAAGTTTCGCCTATACAAAAAGCGTCCAAGCGTAGGGCTTGGGTAGTACCGGAGAAGAACAGACATGTCCTTTTTCACTCGAGATAAATACGAACAAGCGGGAGCCATTATCCATGCCTGCCTCCAGGAGCAGGGAGTCTGGGCCGACCCTTCGCGCTACCGGCATCAGTGCTGGACGCGTGACATGGGTATGGCTGTGGCACCCCTGCTTCACGAAACCGGTAATTCCGAGGTGGTCAAACGCCACCTCGAGAACCTCTTCAGGCAACAGCGCCCCAATGGGCAGGTGCCGATTCTCTTCCTTGACGATGAGGAGGCCTGGGTCGCCGACAAAGAAGCGAAGAGCAAGAAACAGGGACGTCCGTCCTTCATGCTTGAGCGTTATCGCGCCGGCGAGCTGTGGAACTTGACTCCGGGTACAAAAGACTCGGAGATCATCAGCCTGGTGGCCATGTATGAGTACGCCAAGGCGACTCGTGACACCAAGTTCCTCAGCGATCATCGCGAACACCTGAACAAGGCTGAGGCCTATATCAGGTCCAATCTGATGGTCGATGGCCTGACCCGTGGCGCGGACTGGCGCGACACCATGGAAAAGGTGCTGGCCAACAAGCCACTCCTGACCAATAACTGCCTGCTCTATCGGGCCTATATGGCGATGGGCGAGTGCAGCAAGGCTGAAGAGCTACGCCAGGCGATCCGCGCTCAACTGATGCAGAACGGTCGCTTCATCGACTATCCGGGCGAAAAGCGCTTCGATCCGCTTGGGGGAGCCTTCGCCGTACTCTTCGGCGTCGCTGGCCCTGACGACTATCGCGGCTTGATCGAGTCCTTCAAGTCGGTGGACTCGCCCTGCGGCGTCACCATCAAGTGCCGTCACAACCCGCTCGACGAACGCGAAAGGCGCATCATTGAGCGCACAGATGGGGTCGTGGTCTGGCCCTTCGTGGTCGGATTCACCGTGATGGCTTTGGCGAAGATGGGCGCGCTCGAGTTCGCGCATCAGCAATTCGCCAAACTCGAAAACCACGACGGCTTCCGTGAGTGGTATGACCCCAGGAATGGCGATGGCTGCGGTGCCGACAAGCAACTGTGGAGCGCAACGCTCTATCAGCGCGCCGTGAAGGCACTCAGCTAAACCAAGTCCGTTTACCCTCGGCGTGTCCCTCAGGACACGCCTTTTTTGTTGCAAAACCCCCATTCCTTGACAGAAGGCAAAAAATCCGCTATTTTAGACAAATTCTCTATGAACTATCCACCGCGGTCTGACCGCTCAAATAGCTGGAAAAAGCCAAGTCGTTTTGGCGGTCCAAGCTCATATAATAAAGGCGGTTTTGACCGAAATGCAGATCGTCCAATGTTTAAGGCTGTCTGTAGCGACTGCGGATCGCGTTGCGAAGTCCCATTCAAGCCAAATGGCAAAAAGCCTGTCCTCTGCAGCAATTGCTTCAAGAAGGATGACAATGGCCCATCAGCCTCATTTGATAAGCGCATGGAACGTCCTCGTTTTGAAGACTCCCGTGGCGGCCAAAATCGTGGCCCTCGCAGCTTCGGTGATGAAAAGGAAAGCTTTGAAGTCGACTGTGATGATTGCGGCGTCCGCACCACGGTTCCATTCAAACCAAATGGCAAAAAGCTCGTCTTCTGCCGTGACTGTTTCAACAAAGAAGAAAACGGCGCCGGAGGCTCCTCCGAACGTCCAGCCAAGGCCGAACGTCGCCCAAGTGGCAATGACTTCCAAGTCTTAGACCAATTGCGTGCCATCAACCTCAAACTCGACACCTTGATGAAGCTCGCAAACAAGCAAGCTCCACCAGACGAATTCGACACGGTTCTCGAATAAAAAAATCCCCCAAAGCTCAACCGAGCGACGGGGGATTTTTTTATTCAACTTTCAAAATTTCATACTCCACCGTCTGTTCTGGAGCCTCAACCTTCACCATGTCACCAACGCTTGCATCCAATAAAGCTCGTCCAAGCGGGGATTGATGCGAGATTCGACCATAGGTTGGATTCGACTCCTGTGGTCCCACGATCGCATATTCTTTCTCTTTTCCATTGACGCGTACCGTCACCAAAGATCCAATCTGAACCCGACCCGTACTTGAAGCACCTTGCTGGATCTCAACCACATTCTTTACGCGTTGTTTTAAGGTAAAGATACGCCCCTCAATTCTGCCCAATCTGGCCTTAGCATCGGTATATTCGGCATTTTCAGACAAATCACCCTTTGCCAAAGCAGCACTCAAATCCTCAATGGTTTGCGGCTTTTGTCTTTTTTCCAAGTCTTCAATTTGTTCATGTAAACGCCGAATCCCATCGCGCGTTAAATACACGACGGCTTCAGGCTCATGAATCTTGAGAAGTTGGGAGCGACGCTTTGGAACTTGCATATGAGCCATTCTATACCACGATGCTATACTGCGTTCAATTGTATGAAATTATCCTCCTCCCGCTCTCTATCTCTTGGCCTTTTAGCCACAAGTCTATTTTTAACTGGTTGCGGCGAAGCTCGCCCAGTAAAACCAGATCAAACGACGGGAAAACCTCAGCCTCAAGCAAAAAATGAACAACCAGCCGAAGCTTGCGCTCTCTTTACCCAAGCCATGGCAACCGATGTATTAGACGAAGCGGTACCTCCGTCAGAATCAAAAACCATGCATAGCGACGAATTCGGCTCTACCGTCACCAGTTGCAGCTATACAACCTCATCCACCGATCCAAAAAAGATCCGCACCGTAACACTCCTTATCAGATACGCAAAAGACGAAGCGGAATCAAAAACGGTTTTTGAAGGCGCAAAGGCCCAATCAAAAGATCTTTCAAGCGTAGACCCAGAAGTAATGGCAAATATCGGAGATGAAGCGTATTGGACCGGCGGTACACTTAATCAATTGAATATTCGAATGGGAAATGGTTGGTTCATTATTAGCAGTTATCTCCGTGGTGGTGATCAAAAAGCGATGGCGCAAAATATCGCGAAGCAGCTGTTTACAAAATAATCTCAAAATTCACCCATATGTCCGAACCGATTAAAACCGAAGCTGATTGGAAAGCGATTCTGACACCTGAGCAATATCATGTATTGCGTGAAAAAGGCACAGAACCAGCCTGGACAGGGGAATATGATCACTCTTTTGAACAGGGCACCTATCGCTGCGCTGCCTGTGGCAATGAGTTGTTCTCATCTGTGAACAAATATGACAGCGGCTGTGGTTGGCCCGCATTTTGGAGTTCGATTGATCCAAACAAAGTAACCCTGCATGATGATTCTTCCTTTGGCATGCAACGGATCGAAGTTCGATGCGCAAAATGCAATTCACATCTTGGACATGTCTTTGAAGATGGACCAGCTGAACATGGCGGTAAGCGCTTTTGTATCAATTCCATTGCCTTGAATCTCGACAAGGAAGAAAAAAACCAAAAATAACATGAATCGTTCAGAGTGGAGCATTATTTTAACCGCAGTAACCGTCATTCTTGGTTCAAGCGGTTATGCTTTGTATAGCCACAAACAAATTCCATTGGGGCAACAACCCGGAATCCAACTTCCACCAAAAGTCGCCACCACCACGCCAACAGCACCAGAGACAAAAGACGAACACGATCCAGACAATGGAGGAACGATCACGGATTCGATTACCGCAGCTGGACAAGTAAAACCTCCCATTAAAACCGGTGAAAAACCACCTCAATTTGTCTTGCTTGCTTTTGATGGATCAAAGTCGCTCGACATGTGGCAGCAAACAAGAGAATTTGCCAAAAAACTCACCGATGAAGGCAAGCCATTGAAATTTACCTATTTCATTTCTGGTGTCTATTTTATTACTCCAGAAACCAAAGACACCTATCTACCGCCGCATCATACAACGGGCACTTCAGCCATTGGATATGGCGTTTCAAAAACAGACATCAATAACCGAATTAAAACCATTAACCTCACCATCGCTGATGGAAATGAAATCGGCTCGCATGCCAATGGCCATTTTAACGGCGCCTCATGGACAAAAACCGATTGGGAGAGTGAATTGACCCAGTTCGCTCGTTTAACCAAAGACGCTGGCGATTTACAGCTTCCAATTACCGGATACAGTGGCTTTCGCGCCCCAGAACTCGGTCGTTCAGATGCGATGGATACGGTCTTAAAACAACTCGGTTATCGCTATGATGCAAGCCGTGTTGGTAAACCAGAGGCTTGGCCAGGAAAATTACCAAATGGGTTATGGAGCATCCCACTCGCAAAAATTCCATTCGCAACATCGACCAGCGGAATTTTATCGATGGACTATAATTTTTATCTCAAACAGTCAAAAGCAAAAGACACGGCAAAAAAAGGAACGCCTGAATGGCAACGCTTTCATGATGAAATGTTAATTTCATATCAAAATTATTTTGACAAGAACTACAATGGATCGCGGGCGCCGGTCTCAATTGGACATCATTTTTCTTTATGGAATGATGGCGTGTACTGGGAAGTCATGAAAGAATTTGCCGAACAAAATTGCGGCAAACCAGACGTACACTGCGTGACCTTTACCGATCTTGTTACCTGGCTTGAGTCGCAGCCAAAACAATAGCTTCGCCGGCAAGTTTACCCGTTGCCCAACTTGCTTGGAGATTAAAACCGCCGGTAAATCCATCAATATCCAAAATTTCACCGGCAAAATACAAACCAGGAACAAGGGTTGACTCCATGGTTTTTGGATCAACATCCTTGGTATCAACTCCGCCTGCGGTGACAAATTCATCTCCAGCAACGCGGGAGATGGCCGTAAGCGGCATCTGCTGCAACCAATGCACCATTTTTTGCGTCTGTTCTTTTGAAAGATCGGCCGCATTTTGATCAGCATTAATCCGATTTTCGCTCAAACACACTTCGGCAATCGAACGGGGGAG
>CAYRRZ010000002.1:14880-37895 GCA_964426815.1 uncultured Gammaproteobacteria bacterium
TCGCCACAGCTAATCGTCGCTTTCTTTGCCGAAACACCAGCCAATGTCTTTGGCCATTGCTCAGCCACGATAAAGGCACTCAAACTTGGAGCCAAAGGAGTGATCGTATGACCAAGCTGTTCTGCAAAGGTATAGCCATCTCCGGTAGAACCCGTTTGGCGATAGGCCTGACCACCTGTCGTTAACACCACGCAATCAACCTGAAGCGCCGGTCTGTCCTTCAAAGACAAAATAAACATGCCTTCCTTTTTTTGAAGCGAGGTAACTTGATGACCTAATAATATGTGCGCCTTGGCTTGAGAAAAAAGACGCTTGAATACACCAACCACATCCGCGCCATCATCACTCACCGGAAACACGCGTAAATCCTGTTCAACTTTTAAAGGCACCCCATGCCCTTCAAACCAATCACGTACGGCCAAAGGCGGAAAATGATACATCGCCTTTTGTAAAAACTTTTGACCACGCGGGTAACGCAATAATAATTGGCGCACTTCGGTTAAACCCGTGGTTACATTGCAACGACCACCGCCAGAAATTAACACTTTTTTACCCAATTCTGGATTTTTTTCAAGCAAAAAAATCTCGGCTTCAATCCCAGATTCAGCCAAGGTCGCGGCACACATCAATCCTGCCGCACCACCTCCCACAATCGCAATACGCATACCACGCTTTATATCATGTTTTCACTAAAACAAAAGCCCCAACATCACATTCGACCAAATCAATCAGAGCCGCTACTATCTGACCAACATGCCAAAAGCGACACAAAAAACACCTAAAAAAGCGAATCCATTTATCGATTGGCTTTTGCTTGATGTTTTCTACCATTTGCCAGAAATCAGCGTACGCGCGATGTTCGGTGGGCATGGGATTTACTCAAAAGGCCGTATTTTTGGGATCATTGTCCAAAATAAGCTCTATCTAAAAGTAGACGCCAGTAATCGGGCAGATTTTGAAAAAGCCGGAAGCAAACCCTTCCAATACACCAAAAACGATGGAACGGGCGTATCGATGAGCTACTGGCAAATTCCTGACGATGTCCTCGAACATCCAGAGCAAGCCCAAATCTGGGCACAAAAATCGATTCTCGTTCCAACCAAACACACCTCTAAACCAAGACAATTCTAAACATCTATGGACGCTCTTCACGTCAATCACGTTAATAAACAATTCAATCAAAAGAAAGGCGAGCCCTTAATCGCGGTCAATGATGTTTCAATGACGGTAGAGGAGGGGAAGATACACGGTCTTCTCGGACCAAACGGTGCCGGAAAATCAACCTTGATCAGCATGATCAGCGGTTCGGCACTTCCAAGCTCAGGCAACATTTCTATCTTTGGAAAAGACGTGCAAACCCATACCGATCAAGCCAAACAATTACTCGGTATTGTCCCGCAAGAAATCGTGGTTGAAATGGCGTTTACCGTTCGTGAAGTGCTGTATTATTTTTCGGGCATGTATGGTGTCTCGATTGCAGAACGGAATAAGCGCATCCCAGAAGTTCTCGAAGCGCTGGGCTTATCAGACAAAATGAATGAACGCGCTCGTGGCTTATCCGGCGGGATGAAGCGCCGCCTCATGATTGCGAAAGCCATTATTCATAAACCAAAACTGTTGATCCTAGATGAACCAACAGCCGGTGTCGACGTTGCTTTGCGTCAACGTATCTGGGATTTGGCACGTGAATTAAACAAACAGGGGACAACCATTGTCTTTACCACCCATTATCTTGAAGAGGCAGAGCAATTATGCGAACGCATCACCGTTTTAAATCATGGCAAAGTGATCAAAGATGGTGACCTCAAAGTCATTCAACAAGAATTTTCAAAGAACATGATTCGCTTTGAGTTATTTGATCGAAACGCAAAGCATCTCGAAGGCGTACGCCCCGTCGGTGTTGCCTTTGAATATCCAATGAAAGACTTGCGCACAGATTTAGATCGTATCGCTGATTTTTACCAAGGAAATCTCAAGTCCGTACGAAGTGAAGCCGCTTCGCTTGAAGAAATCTTCCTTAATCTCACCTCAAAATAAAACTATGAGCATCGCTCCACACATCTTTTCGCTCTATGGCCGTGAGGTCATGCGTTTTCGCAAGCTTTGGTTGGATACGGTATTTTCTCCGATCATCTCCATCATCTTATATTTAGCCGTTTTTGGTATCGTCGTCGGTTCGCGCATGGTAGGGGAAGTCAACTTCTTAAGCTTTATCTATACCGGCTTGCTCTGCATGCTCATGGTGAATTCGAGTTTTGCTAACCCGTCTTTTGCTTTGATCATTTCAAAAAATGTTGGAACTATTGCGGATTTACAAGTCGTTCCAATCCCGGCCTGGGGAATTGGTATTGCCTATGCCGGCGCTGCATTAACACGTGCCATCGCCACCCTCGCTTTTACCGCCCTCTTAACCATTTGGTTTATTCCACTTGGTCCCGTTCATAGCTGGCCGATTGCGGTCCTCGCAGCCATCTTAACCGGCCTAGAATTTGGCATGCTCGGTGTGACCTTTGGCATGTGGGCCAAAAATTTTGAAGCCCTGACCTTTATCACGACCTTTATCATGCAACCCATGATTTTCTTGGCTGGCGTCTTCTTTCCGATCAATACCTTGCCCGGCATTTGGAGCACCATTGGTCTATTCAATCCGCTTCATCACAATATCAATTTGTTTCGTTATGGAATGACAGGGTATATGGACGTTCAACCGCTAACATCCTTCATCGTAATTTTGAGCATTTGCGTGATCCTCTTCTTCTGGATGCAGGTTCAAACCAAAAAGAGTCTCAAAAATTAACACAAAAAAGCGCTACCCTTAGTCCAAGGAATAGCGCGAGTGGTTAACCGACACCTATCTTGTCATTGATAATCCGAAGGAGCTCCTTCAAAGCCATGGGCTTTTCAAGAAAGATTTCTTGAACAAGTCGACGATCCTGAGTCTCTCCCGTCAAAAACACGATGGGGAGACTCGGACGGAGACGGCGCACGTGTGCAGCCAAGAGGAAACCGTCCATGCGCGGCATATGGACATCGGTGACGAGACAAGCGATCTCACCTCGCAAGATCGAGGCCTCGTACCGCGTCACCGCATCATGTCCATCGCCCGCGAGCAAACAAGACAAACCTGAATTCGTTAGGTATCGCTGGCAAATCTTGCGAGCGCAAGAATCGTCATCGACCACAAGCACCGTTCTCTGCGTAATGACAGGTGTACTGATGTTCACTACCGACCTCCGATAAAATGGGGTTCAGAGGATATACCGATTTTCTTCATTTTTGTCAAGTATAAGCTATACAAAAAAGCCGTCACAAGCGTGACGGCCGAGGACTAAACCTTCCGAATCTCCTTGGGGAGAACCCGGCGGAGGGGGAATGGTAGGAACGGGCTTAATAAGCCCGAGGATCTCCCGACTCAATTTTTGAGGCGAAACAGGCTTTACAAATACCCTCTCGCCCTGCAAACGAGGATCACCTGCAGAACCAGTCAGGAAAACAATCGGACAAGCGGTTTGGGGATACCTCGTACGCAACTCACGGGCAAATGTCGGCCCGTCCATGAGCTTCATCGAAACATCGCTCACCACGACTTCGATCTCACCACGACTGAATCGATCACCGTGCGTGTCGAGAGCGTCTTGGCCATTACATGCGGTCAATACGCTGTACCCCAATCGGCTAAGAGCCTTTTGAAACGCTTTCACATGTTGTTCATCATCGTCGATAAACAACAAAATGGGCAATGGAATGTGCATGGTCTTTCTCCTTGTTTGAGCCTAATAGGTCTACCAGCATTCAATCAAATTGTCAATCAATGTTATCCTACAAACCTATGCAATTCACCGAATACCAAGAACAATCTCGCGCAACAGCCATCTATCCAAATATTGGACAAAATTTTATCTATCCAGCTCTTGGCCTATGCGGTGAATCTGGCGAAGTTGCCGAAAAAATTAAAAAAATCATCCGTGATGGCAATCACCAAGTGACGGATGAAAAACGCCAAGAAATCGCTAAAGAATTAGGCGATGTCCTGTGGTATCTCTCGCAACTTTCAACCGAGTTCAATTTATCTTTAGATGACATTGCCAAAGGAAATATTGAAAAACTTCAAAAACGTAAACAAGAGGGGACATTGCACGGAAACGGCGATAACCGCTAAACTACATTCATTATGGACACACAAAAAATCCCTGGCGGTCAATTTACCATTCCTGCCCTCATTCTTGGTCTTTGTTTTATGGGCGGTACAGCCTATGCCGCAAAAACGGCCTATCGCATGAAATCGCTTTCAAACAATATTAGCGTGACCGGCTCTGCCGAACGTATTTTGAAATCCGATGTCGCAAAATGGTCAGCCAGCTTTAACCGAACTGTCGGCGCTGACGGTCTAAAACAAGGCTATAGCGACATGAAGCGCGACTGGGAAACGGTTCAAGGCTTCTTGAAGAATAGCGGCTTAGAAGAAAAAACTATTAGCCAGATGCCGATCACGGTTTCTCAAAACACGGAGTGTGTCGCCGCTGGTCCAGACCAACCTTGCGCAACGACTCGTTTGGCGGGCTACACCTTGCGTCAATCCTTTGGTGTTGAATCGAATGATGTCGATAAGGTAACAGCCGTCGCACAACAAGCCGGCGCAAAATTAGCTGATGCGAATATCGTCCTCGAAGGAAGCTCTCCAGAATTCTATTACAGCAAACTCGCAGATTTAAAACTCGAAATGCTTGCTGAAGCTACCAAGAGTGCAACTCAACGCGCCAATCAAATCATTACCAATAGCGGTGCGCAATTAGGCAATGTGGTTGAAGCAGGTATGGGCGTTTTTCAAATCACCGCCGTGAATTCGACCGAAATTTCAGACTACGGCTCGTATGACACCTCTTCGATTGATAAAAAAGTAACGGCCATTGTTCGCGCTTCGTATACCATCAAATAATATGAAAAAACTTTTTGCAACGGGGAGCCTCATCCTGTTCGCCGCCATGGGTGGTGGTTGTGCCAAACAATCAGAAGCCCCAGCCCCTCAGGCACAGGTACCAGCGCCTCAGGCTGAAAAACCAGCTGCCGAAGCTCCAAAGCCAAGCGCAGATGCTGCAAAGCCAGGAACAACCTCTGGAACCGGAACGACAACGGCACCGGCAGCAAAGCCCATTGCCAAGCCAACACCAAAACCAGCCACCAAGCCGACACCAGCCTATCAAGTCGTAAACATCACCACCGAAGGCATGTCGCCTAGAATCATCGCTGTATTTGAAGGTGATGGCGTTACCTGGATCAATAAAGATCGATCGGGACATGCCGTACGTTCTGATAATGCCTTATTGTGGGACTCAGGCAATATTCCAGCCGGAGGAAAATACAGCCATGTTTTTCCATCTGCCGGAACCTATGCCTATAGCGATGGAACTAATCAAGCCAAAGGAACCGTCGTCGTAAACGCAAGACCAAAATAAAACAGTTAGAACATATAAAAAATCCCCAAACGGGGATTTTTTATATGAAATGAAAACTTACGCCTTCTTTTCACCTTCACCCTTACACGAACCACCTTTGCATGAACCAGCCTTGCACTTTGCACCCATACCCATGCATTTTGCACCGATTCCCATCTTTGCCATGAGCGAGTACTTACCTGGACCCATCAAAGCAACGGACACGGCCATTGCGAGCAAGGCCAAATCAACTTCACCAGCTGGGAAGCCAAATTTCTTGACCATACCAAAGGCAACCAACATCACGATAGCGATAAACCAACCAACGATATTAGTAAAAACACCTAAGAGCATTGCGATACCTCCCAAAAATTCCGTCAAAGCTGCCGCATAGGCAAACAAAGCTGGCATTGGAAAGCCCAACTTACCAACCATGCCCGTAAACATCTCCATTCCAGGAGCCAATCCAAACAACTTGCCATATCCGTGGCTAATAAACACAACCGCTAAAACCAAACGGAGTAAGAGCAAGGCGACATCTTTGCCAGATGAATGGCAGCAATGCGTTTTGCAAGACTCATTCGAACAGGTGTTTCCCATCATAGATAAAAGGGGACTTTGAATAACAGTGAATAAGATACGAACAGCGTACCTGAAAATCAGGCCATTTGCCACAACATCACCCGATAAAACAATTTACGTACTTTTCCTACCCATGAACCAGGCAATCCAAACAAGCGAAAATCAGCATAGCCATTTTGACCCATGACGAGCAAAGTTCCTTTAGAAAAATAGGTAAACGCCTTCAAATCCTGGCGCGCGGTTAAGGTACGCCATATATTTTCAGCCATGACCTGAGCCATCAAGCGAGCCGTCTGCGCATTTTTTGGAACCATCACCTTCTGATAACTCGCGGAGACGATATCGCCAGCCGCAAACACATCATCAGCAATACGAAGAAAGGCGTCGACATTCAACCAAGGACCAGTTTTTGGAAACTCTGAATCAACGGCAACCACATTTGGCGCCAAACCAGCCGACCATAAGATACACGAGGCATCAAACCGCGATCCATTTGCACAGGAAATAGATGTCTCTGTGACTTCTGAGACGGGCACGCCACAATGAACCACAAAACCACGACGCTCACATTCAGCCAAGGCAAAAGAGACCATACGCATCGGAAAACCCGGCAGAATCTGGGTCGCTGCTTGGAATAGATGGAATCGCATGTCTGAACGTAAGGTTGGCATCTGAACCGCCGTCTCATAGGCAATGTCCTGAATCGAACACAATGCTTCAATGCCCGTTGCACCAGCCCCAACAACACAAAAAGAAAGCAAAGCTTGCCGTTTAGTTAGATCCTCCGTCGCCATCGCTTCTTTAACCGCCCATTCAATTCGACTACGTAAGCGAGCCGCATCCTTCAAGGTCTTCAATGGAAGCGCCGACTGTTCGGCTGAAGTGTTTCCGTAGTAATTCGTGGTCGCCCCAGGAGCAACCGCTAAAATGTCATACGATAATTCTTGCTCGCCATCTGCTGTTTCAACCGTTGCCTTATGCTCCGCTCGACGAATGCGCGAAACTCGACCCTGCATAAACCGAAACCCATGCTTCTGCGCGGCTTCAGCTAATGGAATCGAAATATCTTCAGACTTCATATCACCCTGAAGCACATCGATTAAAAGGGGAGCGAACAAAAAATGATCCTTCGGATCGACCAAAGTAATTTGAATCGAACCCTTTGAGCGAGCCGCAAGATTTTTAGCCGTAAGATATCCAGCAAATCCAGCGCCAATAATGAGAACGTGTTTCATTTATTTTGCTTTAGCCAAAAATAAACGAACTTGTTCGGTCGTCATCGGCCCAACAGAACGAGCAAGCTCTTTCCCGTCCTTTCCAAGGAGAACAAAAGTATGTTGTGAAGAGATGCCAAATGCCTTTGCAAAGGCTTTTTCCGCATCCGTTGTCTGTGAATCCGCATAATGAACGCGATATGTATTCACCCCGATATCTTCAACTTGTTTGGCGTATACATCTTCAATAATTGGATCCTGCTTTTGACAAAACGGACACCAAGAAGCGTAAAAGAACAGCAGAACCGGCTTACCTGATGCAATATCGGTACTATAGGTTTCTTTTACAAAAGGAGCGTATCGCGAAATACCTTGTTTTTCTTTTTCTGGCTCATCTTTTTTCATTGGCTGCTCATTGGTTGTTGGAGCCGTTTGAACCGTTGGGGATGACTCAACGGGCACTGATGAAACCGAAGGTGCGCATCCTGCACCCAAAAAACTCATGGCTGCAACAAAAGAAAAAACAAACTTGATGCTCCGCATATAATTCCGAGCGAATGGTAAATAAGTAAAATGACACCAATGTGTAAGACAAGGCCCAGTATAACATGCTACACTTAGCAAAGTTATGCGCATTACTTTTCTTGGAGCGACTCGTGAAGTGACCGGTTCTTGTTATCTGGTAGAGACTGATCGCGCCCGCATCCTGATTGATTGCGGCATGTTCCAAGGCAGCGCTTTTGCCGATGCCAAAAACTTCAAAGATTTTGCCTTTGATGCCAAAACCATTGATGCCGTTTTTGTAACCCATGCGCACTTAGACCACGTTGGTCGTTTACCGAAGCTGGTAAAGCAAGGTTTCAAAGGAAAAGTCTATCTCACTCCGCCAACCGCCAAGCTTGCCAAGCTCGTTATCGAAGATGCGGAACAAATCATGAAGGAAGACGAAAAACGCCAACTTCGTCCACGCCTCTATGATGAAGATGACGTTGCCCAAGCGGTACGAACATTCTCCCCGACAAATTACGGCAAAAAAATCACGATT
This sequence comes from uncultured Gammaproteobacteria bacterium, assembly GCA_964426815.1. Taxonomy (GTDB): domain Bacteria; phylum Patescibacteriota; class Patescibacteriia; order 2-12-FULL-60-25; family 2-12-FULL-60-25; genus JADZEJ01. Next base: position 23,154 of record CAYRRZ010000002.1, read on the forward strand.
GGAGATCTATCCATTCGTTTTCGTGATGCAGGTCATATTTTAGGCAGTTCTTTTGTCGAAATCGAACAAGCGGGTGGGGGACGAGTCGCCTTTAGTGGCGATCTTGGGAATACCAATGACCCAATTCTCAAACCAACCGCACAGCTTGCCGAACAAGATGCGGTGATCATGGAATCAACCTATGGCAATCGCCTGCATGAACACATCGATTCAAATGGAAGCGAAATGCGTGATGCCTTGGTCCGTACCATAAAGCGCGGAGGAGTTCTTTTGATTCCAGCTTTTGCCATTGAACGTACTCAGTTCTTGCTCTATGAGTTAAACCACTTGGTCGAGAACCGCTTGATTCCAAGTGTCGAAATTTTCTTGGACAGTCCAATGGCCATTAAGGCTTCAAGTATTTTTCAAGAATATCCAGACTACTACAATCAAGAAGCCCTGCGTCTCGTTTCAAGTGGTGATGATTTGTTCAGTTTTCCAGGTCTTCACAAAACCCTCAGTCGCGATGAATCAAAAATGATTAATGATGCGCCAAAGCCAAAAGTTATTTTGGCCGGCTCAGGCATGATGAATGCCGGACGCATCCTGCATCATCTCGTACGCTATCTTGGCGATAAAAAAACAACCGTTTTAATTGTGGGCTACCAAGCACAAGGTACCCTCGGACGAAAACTCTATTCCGGCGAAAGACAGGTGACGGTTTTATCCGAACGCATCAATGTCCAAGCAGAAATCATTTCGATTGGCGCATATAGCGCTCATGCCGATCAACGCCAACTGATCAAATGGATAGAAAGCGCTGAAAGACCACCAAGCCATGTCTATTGCACCCATGGCGAAGAAGCCGCCTCAGCTGCACTCGCTTCGCGTCTAACCGAAGAAACCGGCATCCCCGCCGATGTACCACGTCCGGGTGACACCATAACCATCTAAGCTGTATGTCTTGGTTCTTTCTTGCCCTCATCGGCCATCTCTCCAATGGAACAGCTTTTATCATTGATAAAATCCTCTTACGTTCGGCCTTTCAACGGAGTGCAACCTATGCGGGCTTAGTCGGAGCACTTTCCTTTGTCGTCATCCTCGCCGCTCCCTGGGTTAGCCAATGGCCACAAGGGGAGCAGTGGCTTATCGCTGGTTTAAGTGGAACAACCTTTGTCTTTGCGCTGTGGGCATTCTTTGGAGCTTTAGCGCGTGCGGAAGCAAGCCGGGTCGTGCCCGTCATTGGATCACTCATCCCAATTTTAACCTTGGTCGGTTCCTATCTTTTTTTGAATGAACGCCTGCAAGATAAAACCATTCTTGGCTTTGGTATTTTAATTCTGGCAACTATTCTCTTATCCAGTGGGGGAAAGGGGAAGCTCAATCAAGAAACCATCCTCATCGCCATCACCTCAGCCATCTTATTTGCGGTGGCTTCAATTACGGGCAAAGCCGCCTATGATCAAATTGGATTTCTCGGCGGATTCTTGACCACACGCATCGCAGCAGCACTAAGCGCCTTATTGATTTTATTCGTCCTTGATCCACTTGCCGGAAAAGAATTTGCTGGGATCATCCGACCAGCAAAAAAGACAAAACACCAACCAAAACAAAAACATGCCGCCTTACTGGCTTTATTAGGTCAGAGCTGTGGCGCCATTGGCTTTTTGTTTGTGCAGCTAGCGGTATCAAAGGGGAGTGCAACAATCGTTAATGCGATGCAGGCTGTCCAATACGCCCTGCTCGTCATTGTCGGCATCCTCTTATACAAAAAAGCGCCTCATTTACTTGGCGAAGAACTTTCGCGCAAAACTCTGGCCTTTAAAGGTACCGCCCTTATTCTTACTGCGATCGGCATGGCTTTAATTGTATGAAGCCCAACACGAAAGTTGTCTTAAAACTCATCGGTGCCATTTGTGGGACAATTTTTGGAAGCATTGGCCTATTTTTATTTGCTGGAATTCCAAAACTCACACCAGGCCTCGTCCCCGGAGCAACCTTTAGCGCACCCTATGCCGAAGAACTTGGTCTAGATCCAAAACAAACACTTCAAACCGCGCTCGACGAAATCGGCATTCGTCATTTTCGCATTGCAGCATACTGGAAACGCATCGAACCGCAACCAGGAAACACCAATTTCCAAGAACTGGATACTCAAATCGAAGAAATTGGAAAAAGACAGGGAAAAGTGATTCTCGCTATTGGCGAAAAACTTCCGCGCTGGCCAGAATGTTGGGGACCTGACTGGTGGAAGCAACTCCCTCGCGAACAACAAAGACAAAAAACCTTGCGCTGGATTGAAACGGTCATGACACGCTACCGAGACAATCCAACCATCGAGGCCTGGCAAATTGAAAATGAACCTCACTTTGCCTATGGCGATTGTCCTGCGCCAGACTATCTTTTTATCAATACCGAAACTGACTTTGCCCGTGGTCTAGATCCAACAAGACCGATATTCACGACGGACTCGGGTGAACTTTCAACCTGGATCACCCTTGGGCCTTTTGTCGATAAACTCGGCGTAAGCGTCTATCGTCTTGTCCGCAATCCATTATTTGGAGACAGGAATTTAACCTATTGGTTCATTCCGCCGTTTATCTATGAGCGCAAAGCCATGCTCGCCTCGCTCTTTGGCGTCAAAGAGGTCTATGTCAGCGAATTTCAAATGGAGCCATGGAGTAATAAAGCTCTAACCGAAACCGCCATCGAAGACCAATTAACCAGCATGAATCTCGAGCAAATGAAAAAGAACTTTCATTTTGCTGAACGCATGGGCTTTACCCATATTGATTTTTGGGGAGTTGAATGGTGGATCTGGATGGCACAACACAATCATCCAGAACTTGTCGAAGAAGCAAAACGCTTTTGGCGTTCCTGGGATACCAAATAAACGCCCTATGGCATCAAAAAAGAAAGAGCAGCCATCACCACCCACCGAACAGACGCCATCAGCTGATGAACAGAGTCGTGCCATTCAAGAAAATTTTAGAGTATACGAAAAGGAACTCAAGTCTTGCATAACTGATCTCGATCGGATGGGACTAACCTTTCAGTTCCATCAGCCAGCGCATGCCGAATACGAAATCGATGAAAAAACCGACATTACGGAGCACGAAAAACAAGAATTACGCCAACTTCTCAAAAAACGCTTATTTCGTTTAGCAGATGTCTGTTTTGACACTGATCGCAATATTTTTATTGGATTACAAATCTATCGACATTATCGCAATATCGATGCCATAAAACAACGTTTGCAAAAAGGAATTTACACAAGAGGATTCATTAATTCCGATCTCGTAAAAGCCACTCTTGATTTTGAAGAAGAAGTACAATCGGAACAGGCTCTACATACCCTTATACAGGCAGGAATGTCACCAGAGCCCTGTGCGAATACGGCATACATGGAAAGACGAATGAAACCGATTAAAGAAGCCTATCGAATGTTTGCGCGCAAACATCACCTTCCAGAAACCATTCCTGAAATATATGACGAGAATGATCGATGTCTCTATATTAATGCCGCCATGGAATTGCGAAAGCGCGGGTATGACCTCGCGATCGGCGTTTTAAATAGCGGTATCAAAACCGCCCAGCTCTTAGACTTTTTTGGACAAGCAACCAAGTATGCAGAATGGCATCGCGATTGGAAGCAGCCACCAGCTTGGCGCAATATCGGCGGAGGACGAAAACCAGAGACACAAACCGGAAAAATCCTTCTTTGCGAACATGACACCAATAGTGGAGCGACGCTCAAGGCCCTCATTCCATTTCTTCAAAAACTCAAACCAAGACAAGTAGACGTGGTCGTTCAATTAGACGTTCATCAAAAAGCCAAAAGCAATATCGAAGCCCTTGGGTATTACACGGGTATCGAACTGGTACAAAATATTCCGTACACCAACTTTATCGCTAACCTAAACCAAGCCGCTGAATATGCGAGAAGCGTTCTGGGGCAAGGAACGCCATCTGAATAGCTCGGTTTTGACATGAAATGGGCTAATAGGGCACGAGATACTTGACCAAAACCCATTTTATGGCTATACTTCGCGCAAACTTAACCCCGGTCAAAGCCGGGGTCATTCTAACCTATGGAACTCCGCAACATCGCAATCATCGCCCACGTTGACCACGGTAAAACCACCCTGGTTGATTCATTGTTAAAACAGTCCGAAACCAGCAATGTGAACAACATGGTTGGGGAAACCATCATGGACTCAAACCCGCTTGAACGTGAGCGTGGTATTACCATTTTGGCTAAAAATGCGGCCATTAACTTTCATGGCACCAAGATTAATATCGTTGATACGCCAGGACACGCCGACTTCGGTGGAGAAGTGGAACGCATCATGAACTTGGTTGATGGTTGTTTATTGCTCGTCGATGCAAAAGAAGGCCCAATGCCTCAAACCCGCTTCGTGCTCAAAAAGGCTCTTGAAGCTGGTCACCGCATTATTTTGGTCATCAACAAGATCGACAAACCAGATGCTCGTCCAGACTGGGTTTTGGACCAAACCTTTGACCTCTTTGTCACCCTCGGTGCCAATGATCGCCAAACCGATTTTCCAGTCATTTACGCTTCTGCCAAACAAGGCAAGGCCGGTCTCGAGCCAAATCTCGAAGCCATGACCAATGTTCACCCATTGTTTGAAACGGTCATCAAAGAAATTCCAGCGCCTATTTCAGACACCCAGGGCAGCTTGCAGGTTTCTGTCGCCAATGTGAGCTATGACAACTATAAGGGTAAGACGGCTCTTGGTCGTGTTGTTCGTGGGATGTTTAAGCCAGGCCAAGTCGCTTGGATTAATCGCGATGGCAAACAAGCGGCAGCCAAAATCACCAGCGTCATGGTATTTGATGGCATGAAGAAAATTGAAGTCACTGAAGCTCCAGCTGGTGAAATCGTCGCTTTTAGCGGTGTTGAAGGGATCAATATCGGTGAAACCATCGCTGATCCGCTCAATCCAGAAGCATTGCCAGTCATGAAGATCGAAGAACCAACCGTCAAAATGACTTTTGGTGTGAATACGTCGCCATTTGCTGGTCAAGAAGGTCAATTTACCACCACGCGTAATATCAAAGAACGCTTGGACCGCGAATTGCAAAATGACGTCGCCTTGAAAGTCGAACCAGGAACCTCTGCCGAAAACTTCACGGTTTCTGGTCGCGGTGAATTGCACTTGTCGATTTTGATCGAAAACATGCGCCGTGAAGGTTTCGAAATGCAAGTTTCACGTCCACAAGTTATTTTCAAGGAAGTGAACGGTCAAAAACAAGAACCATTTGAAGAAGTCACGCTCGAAGTCCCAGAAGGCTATAGCGGTACCGTCATTCAAAAGCTCGGCACGCGCAAAGGTGAAATGAAAGACATGCGTGTTGAAAATGGCGTCACGACTCTCGAGTTCGTGATTCCAACCCGTGGTCTTATCGGTTTCCGCAATGAATTCATGATGGACACCCGCGGACAGGGGATTATCAACTCGCTTTTCCTTGGATACCGTCAGTATGTCGGTGAACTCGGATCAACCAATCACGGTTCATTGATCTCATTCGAAACCGGCGAATCCAATACCTATGGTTTGCAGGCTGCACAAGAACGCGGTCAGCTCTTCATCGGTCCAGGCGTCGCTGTGTACGAAGGCATGGTTATCGGTCAAAATGCCAAGCCAGAAGACTTGATGGTCAATGTGTGTAAAGAAAAGAAATTGTCGAATATGCGTTCCAAGGGTGACGGTGTGGCTGTCGGTTTAGACACGCCTCGCACCATGACCCTCGAAGAATCGCTTGAATACGTGGGCGACGACGAATTGGTCGAAGTCACACCAAAGAGCATCCGCGTTCGCAAAACCTTCCTCAAAGAATTTGAACGCAAGAGAAACGGCTAAAATAAGCCAAAAAAATCCCCCAAAGCTCACCAGAGCGACGGGGGATTTTTGTATACCAATAGGTTGACAAAAAGGCATTTTTATGCTATCTTGCTATGTCTAGTCTGGAGACCCATCCCGGGAATCGACTAGCCTGGAAAGGCTCTTTAAAGAAAATGGCAGACAGCAAACCTGCAGCGAAGGATTTTGTGGATCCCCGGATCCTCGAAAACCACCGGCCGGGCGCAAATGCTCCCGGCCTCTTCTCCGCGATGTACACCTGCACGAAAGAATTCGTGTCAGGCACCTTCGCAGCGATCCTCATCGGGCTCTACGAGCTCGGCAAGATCCTCCTCAGCCTCGCAGCCATCTGCGGAGCTGCCGTGGTCGCGTGGTATGTCTGCATCACCCTGTGGTATTGGCTTCGCGCCAATTACATCGGGTGATCAAACTCACCACGCTCAACCCCTCAACCGGCCCCAGTCACTCGACTCGGGCCGGCTTTTTTTATACAAAAAAGTCCCGCTTGATGAAGCGGGACCTACTTAGGCACCTGAAAGGTACCCGAAGGCTTCCGAAGGGACGCGAGGTAACGCGACAATTGTATTTGTGCCACATCACGATCGACCGACATGGGCGTCACGATCAAGTAGCGCGCCAAAGCTTTTGTCGTCCAAATCGGATACCGGTCCAAATCAGACGAATCAAAGCTTCCTATTTTTTCGGCAGCCGCACGGAAACCCACATCTTTGCGGGCATCGTACCAGATAATCCAAATCGCCTGTTCGAGGAGCGGAATATCTCGCACAAATTGTTCTCGTACGGACAAAACACGGGAGGGGAGTGGGAAGGTCTCCGTCAAAACAACAAAGGGTTTTTCCAAGCCCTGGCTGATACAACGGATACGCTGCAGTGTTGGGATAAGTCGCTGATCCGCAGCATTTGCCGGCTCAAACAGTCGACTAATATCCATGCCGAGAGCGATGAGGATCTTGAACGCTTGGTCTCGTTCAACATCCGAAGCCCACAACGAAAGTCGTGGAAAGATGGTGATTCGAGGAGCATTCATGGTGGCCTCACAGGGGTAAAGTGCGCCTCATTCTTACCGTGAACCATGCCATTCGTCAACGCCGGCGTACATCTTGACAAGCCCTCTTCGCGAGCTGTCTCCGCCATGCTACATTCGGGCGACACTCCTGATTTATGCGCCGCGAAATCGTTCTCGACATCGAAACCAAAAATACCTTTCAAGATGTCGGTGCTTACAATCCTTCTTTATTAAAAATTTCGCTTATCGGTTGTTATTTTTACGAAACCGATACTTACGAGTCCTTTTTGGAAGCAGATTTTCCAAAACTCTGGCCGCGTCTCGAAATGGCCGATCGTGTCATTGGCTATAATTTATTTGGTTTTGATTATCCCTGCATGCAAACCTATTATGCAGGTGATTTAAAAAAAATTCCGACGGTCGATGTCATGGTTGAAATTGAAAAACGCATTGGACATCGCGTCAAATTAGACGATGTGGCTCATGCAACCTTAGGCATTGGAAAATCCGGCAATGGATTGCAGGCCGTGGAATTCTGGAAAAAAGGGGAGATCGATAAATTACGCGAATACTGCTTGCAAGATGTTCGTGTCACCAAAGATGTCTATCAATACGCTCTAGATAATCAAAAAGTCTTTTATTTTGATCGAATGGGACAAAAGAAAGAGGTTCCCATGCCCATTTTACCGCCTACTTCTGCAGAACCGATCGCCCTCAACCTCTCGCTCGGCCTGTAAAATCAAGGGCTCTCGAGGATATCCCCAGCTGAAACCTCGACCACAATATCTTGTGATATAATCGCTCTTGCGACCACAAGATATAGTGGTCGACGCCTCAGTCACTTTCATCCAAGCACGCACACCCCGGTTATCACAACAGGGGGCAAGGAAAAAGTGATCGCGTCGTTTCGCGTGTTTTTACCCACGTTTTTTTCCTATGGACACTCTTGAAAAACCAAAAGCCATCGGTGATGCCTATGTCGCTCGTCGTCGTCGTTTACCTGACGAACGCCGTTCCATCACCCACAAGTTTGAAATCGGCCAACATCAAGGCTATATCACCGTCGGTTTATACGATGACGGGAATCCTGGCGAAATCTTCTTGAAAATGAGCAAAGAGGGGAGCTCACTTAGCGGCTTGGTCGATGCGTTTGCCACATCGATTTCCATTGGCTTGCAATATGGTGTTCCACTCAAAGTCTTTGTCACGAAATTTGCCCATACCCGCTTTGAGCCATCCGGTGCGACCCAAAACCCAAATCTTCCAGAAGCAAAGTCTGTCGTTGACTATGTTTTTCGCTGGCTCGCCATTAAATTCTTAACGCCAGAAGAGCGCCAAGCGATTGCCAAAGAAGATCCATCTATCGAATTAGCCGATTCGAGCAGCAATATCAGTAAGTTGCTATGAGTAATCTTGTCGGCTCTTGCCCTTTGCTCACGCATCGGACGTTTTATCGGCCCTTTGAGTATCCGCAATATTTTGAATTCTTCCAAAAACAGAATCAGGCACACTGGTTGCCAACCGAAGTCCCCATGGAAGCGGATATCTCAGACTATCGATTTAAACTCACTCCAGCTGAAAGCAATTTGATTATCAATATTTTGCGCTTTTTTACCCAAGGCGATATTGAAGTCAATAATAACTACAACTCCAAATTGATTCCGGCCTTTCCAAAGCCAGAAATCAAAATGATGCTCTCGGCCTTTGCTGCCATGGAGTCCGTTCATGTCTGGGCCTATTCCTACTTGAATGACTCGCTCGGCCTTCCAGAACGTGAATATTCCGCTTTCTTGGAATATGAGTCCATGCGCAATAAGTACAACTATGTACGCAACTTCGATGTCAAAAGCGTTGAAGAGCTTGCGATAAACCTCGCTGTCTTTGGTGCCTTCATGGAAGGCGTCAGCTTGTTCTCCAGTTTTGCCATCTTGATGAATTTTCCTCGCATGGGAAAACTCAAAGGCGTTGGACAAATTGTGACCTGGTCTATTCGCGATGAAACCCTGCATTCAAAAGGCGTCTGCCAATTGTTTCGCGACTTGATTCAAGAAAATCGTCACATCTGGACACAGGAATTAAAAGACTTGCTCTACAAAGCCTGTGACGACATGGTCAAACTCGAAGACGCCTTTATCGACACCTGTTTTTCTCTTGGCGAAGTCCCTGGCTTAACCGCCGACCAAGTAAAGCAATACATTCGCTATACAGCTGATCGAAAGCTTCAAGAAATCATGCTTGACCCGGTCTACAAAGTCGAAAATCCACTCCAGTGGCTCGATATCATGGTCAATGCCAAAGAACATGCTAATTTCTTTGAAAACCGCGCAACCGAATACTCCAAGGGCGCTATTCTCGAAGACTGGTAAACCAAACGAACATTCAATACATAAAAATCCAAACGAAAATTACTTCTATCCCTATGCCAGCCTACGCTTCGGTCATCGACGCCTTGTCGAACAATGATTTGGTCGCAGCTCGCGATCTCTTGCTCGCAGAAATGCATGAGCAAACCAAAAATAAGAACAGCTGGGACTGCCCACACTACACCGCGGATAAAACCATCCAGCAGGGGATCAAGCTTGATCACAGCAATGATCAAGGCATGACCTATTTTGGTCTTGAAAATCTACGCGATCGTTATCTCTTACGTGATGCAAATGGCGAGATTTGTGAAAACATTCAAACCTTTTACGCACGTGTCGCAACTGGCATCGCACGCGGCGACGCCGCTTTTGCCCAAGAGTTGTATGACATCATGAGCAAGTACTGGTTTTTGCCAGCTACACCAACCCTCATGAATATCGGTACCAGCAAGGGCCTGCCGATTTCCTGCTTTCTCAATACCGTTCCAGACACCTTGGAAGGCATCTTTGACGTGTATCGCGAAAACGCCTTCTTGGCGAAGTTTGGCGGAGGTATCGGAACCGACTGGTCACAATTGCGCGGACAAAATTCACCGCTCAAGGCGAGTGGTTTACGCTCAAGTGGTGTGATTCCATTTTTGAAAATCATGGACTCTGAAACCATTGCTATTTCGCGCAATTCAACCCGTCGCGGTGCGGCTGCAGCCTATCTACGCATCGACCATCCAGATATCGAAGACTTTTTGGAAATCCGCAAACCTACCGGTGGCGACATGGACCGTAAATGCTTGAATCTCAATAATGGTGTCGTCATTACAGATGAATTCATGAAAGCGGTTGAAGAAAACCGTACATATGATCTCATCGATCCGCACTATAAGACGATTACCAAATCGCTCGATGCCCGTGAAATGTGGCGTCGTCTGCTTAAAATGCGTGCCGAAACCGGGGAGCCATACTTGATTTTTATCGACACCGTCAACAAAGCGCTACCTGAACATCATCAAAAGCTCGGCTTAACGGTTCGTCAAAGTAATTTGTGTACCGAAATCGTCCTCCCAACAGATGAAACTCGTACCGCTGTTTGCTGTTTAGGCAGCATGAACTTAGAAAAGTACGATGAATGGAAGGACAAGTACGATCACATTGCCTATCTCTGCGTGAAGGCTCTCGACAATAATCTCGAAACCTTTTGCGAAATGGCCGATCCCGTGGAGTACAAAAAGGCAATCAACTCCGTTAAGCATGAACGTTCCATCGGCCTTGGCGTCATGGGCTATCATGGCTATCTCATGGGCAAGATGATTCCATTTGAGAGTCTCCAGGCCCGCATGCTCAACAAACAAATCTTTGAGTACATGCAAAAATGCGCTCTGGCTGCTTCAGAAAAACTCGGCCAAGAACGTGGCTTGCCACTTGATGGCGGAACTCGTCGCAACTCCTATGTCACGAGTATTCAGCCAACGGCTTCGACGGCCTTCCTTTGCCAACAAGCAACACCATGTATTGAGCCGATCTCGGGTAATGCCTATTTGCAAAAAACCTTGTCAGGCAGCTTCCTCGTGAAAAATAAATACTTGGAACAACTTCTTGAAACCAAAGGACTCAACAATTCAGAAACCTGGAAGCAAGTCATTGCAGACAAGGGGAGTGTCCTGTATCTCCCGGGTTTGAGCGATGAAGAAAAAGCCGTATTTCGCACCGCCTATGAAATGAATATGCGCGAAATCGTTCAGCAAGCCGCTGATCGCCAACCATTCATCTCACAAGCACAATCGCTCAATGTCTTCTTCCCAACACCGCTCAGTGGAAAATACCTGGACGAAGTCCACATGCTGGCTTGGAAAACAGGCGTGAAGTCGCTCTATTACCTTCGTTCAGCTGCGCCAATCGAAGCTGATCGTATCGACATGAAGGTTCAAAAGCGCGATCTCGCCAATGAAGAATGTGCCGTTTGTCAGTAAAAAATGAATTGAAGCGAAAGCCCTGGATTTCCAGGGCTTTATGCGTTATCCTTCCGTCAATCTCATGGCCGGCCCTCTGACGTCAAGGCATCTCTTGTTTGCGGTTTCCAGCCTGTGTTTTACGGTATTTTGGGGCTGGGCGACCTGGCATGCAGCTACGACGCCACATTCAAGCCTGAAGCAAAGAATCTTTTGGGCAGGCTCCATGCTTCTCAATCCGCTTACCGCCGTGTGGTATTGGTATATCTGGAAGCGCTGGGCTTTTTGGCTCCTATTTACACCACTCTTGTTTAGTTTTGTCACCGCTCCCTTTATCGCAAAACGACTCATCGCTAAAAGCAGTAGCGATATTCTCGAGCAACTCTTTATCCAACTGACAGCCCCAGGAGCCTGGATGCTCTTAATGGCTACTTCTGTTTTTATCGTGTTTCCGCTTATCTTGCGTTTAGTCGCACTCTTTCATTTAAGCAAAAACAAAAACATTTCGGCTTTAGACCGAAATGATTGGATCGTTGCATTGTCTTTACCTATTTTTGGCTTTGGAGCTGGCGTTGCCTATTGCGCGCAACATCGACGCAATTGGGCCATCGGAAGTTTGGTTTGGTGGCTCGCATTAGCCGGAGTTGGATATCAAACCCAACAATGGCTGAGTCATATGCCTCAAACCAATTCGTCCTCTTCCTCCGTATCATCCTCAGCCTCACCGCTTAAATAAGCTTTTTCCATTTCCTCAAGTTCAGCTAAGCCATCTTTTGGTGCTTCTTCTTCTACAGGAACTTCAACGGTAGCCAAAAGCGTTTTTACTTCTTCGTCTTCATCATCAACATCGTCACCAAGCACGTGCATGCCGGCCACTTCGAGTTCATCATCCGCATCTTCCATCGGATCGAGCTCGTCATCAGGGGAGATAAAAGTCATAGTCAAGAAAAGATAACAAATGGAAAAAAAAGTGTGAAGTGGATGAATTGCCTGAAAGCGTCGCGCATGGCAATCTACCTGAACTATGGACGCTACCATTTTGCCCATTATCGCCATTCTTACCTCAATTATCGCTTGTATTGGAATTGCCTTTATTTTAATACGCCTTTCACGACCACAAAAACCTGAACAGGACCCGCAAATCGCCATGCAATCCATGACGCTTTTGCAAAACCAAGTTGCTCAATTACAAAAAGAAATTGGTGACCGCATGGGTGAAACGCATCAGGCTGTCCGCCAACAATTTGCCTCTTCAACCGGTATTGTCCGAGACATGACTGAACGCATGACCAAGGTCGAAGAAATTTCACGCCAAGTCTTGCAAGAAACAGGGGAGCTGCAAAAACTCCAAGATATTCTGAAAAACCCAAAACAGCGCGGTATTTTGGGTGAATTCTTTTTAGAAAGCTTGCTAAACAATGTCTTGCCTCCAGGTGGCTTTCAAATGCAATACAAATTTGCCAATGGTGAAATTGTTGATGCTGCCGTGTTTATCCGCGATAAGATCGTTCCCATCGACTCCAAATTCAGTCTCGAAAACTACAATCGTATCGTTGAAGAGCAAAATCCAACCGAACGCGAACGTTTTGAGGTTCTTTTCTTAAATGATTTAAAACTCCGCATCAAAGAAACTGCAAAATACATCCGCCCAGACGAAGGGACCATGGACTTTGCCTTCATGTTTATTCCGCATGAAGCCATTTATTATGATTTGCTGATCAATAAAATCGGCGCGATCAAAGCAGACTCCGAGAACCTGATTCAACGAGCTGCTTCGACCTATCATGTCATTATCGTTTCACCAACCTCATTCTTAGCCTATTTACAAACAGTTCTTCAGGGCTTGCGCGCTCTCCAAATTGAAGAACAGGCAAAAGAGATCAAGCTGCGCTTGGGAGAAATGGCAAAACACCTCGGTGCCTATGAAAGCTATTACTCCAATGTCGGGAAACATCTTGGAACCGTCGTGAATCAATACAATCTCGCCTCAAAAGAATTCGCCAAGATTGATAAGGATGTCTTGAAAATTTCGGGCAGCAATATCGGCTATCAACCGGAATTGCTTGAAAAGCCAAACACAACCGAATGATCGGGAAATTTTTCCGTTGGCTGTTCGCTCTAACCAGTCTTGCCGGACTGGCGATTGCTGGTATGTGCGCCGATGTTCAATTGCATTATCTTGATCGGCTCCGTTTGGCCTCAGACCAAGACGCACGTGCAAGTACGGCAATTATCCTAGGCGCCAGTGTAAAAAGCGATGGGCAGCCTTCTGATGCCTTACGCGATCGATTACTTGTCGGTGCCGGATTATACAAAGACGCACATGTGCGCCAAATTCTGATAACAGGGGATGATGGCGCCTATCACGCCAAAGAAATCGATGTCATGCGTGCTTTTTTGATAAAACAGGGCATCCCAAGTGACGCAATTTTGAGTGACCCGCATGGCTATCGAACCTATGAAAGCTGTAAACGTGCGGCTAACGTTTTTCAAATCAAAGATGCCATCATTGTGACGCAACGTTTTCATATTGCACGAGCGCTCTACCTATGCGAATCCTTTGGTATTCAAAGTATCGGTGTCAGCTCAGATAGAACGAGCTATCAACGTATTATCTATTTTTGGGTTCGCGATCTTGGAGCTAGTGTCAAAGCCTGGAGCGATATCCATCTCATTACGCCTGAGCCGCCGGTCAAATCAACAATATAAAAACGACGGGATACAAAAAAACCGACCCAGGAGAGGCAAGCTTGCCAAAGAGGGGGTCGGTATAAGTTGAACGGAACCGAGAAGGAAGAAGTGGGGAAGGGCGAAGGATCAGCCCGTGGCTGACAGTCGGCGCCCCGAAGCGGGGGCCCTGTCAGGGATTTGCCGCGTACCCGAATGGGGCAGCGGCGTCTGCTCGGCATCGTCATCCTTCTTGACGATGGGCGGCATGAAGTCGAGTGCCTCGATGATCTCTCGGCCGGCGGCGTACTGGGGCAAGCCCATCGCGGCCAGATTGCCGATCAAACCGATGCCCTGAGGCATCAGCTTGGTACGAATCGGCACATTCGCCCGCTCGGCTTCGATCTTCTCCAGGAGCTTATCCCGCTGAGCTGAAAGTTCTTGCCAACGAGCAGACCCAGACGTGCACTTGCCCATCTGGACTTCGATGCCCCGGATGGCACTCCTGCACTCATCGACAACGAGGTCGCCTGCCTTCCGAAAAGCACAGGCCGCATCAACCATCGCACGATGTGCCTGCCCGTCCATGTACGGACCGCGGGTGGCATGAAACGCTTTCACCAGAAAGTCATTCCACAGCGCGATCACTTTGGGATCACCCGTGTAACTACGGACGTGCTGGTTGAAAGCGATACACTTCTGACGATCGCGAAACGAAAGGGGCATGTGCAGCCTGTTTCCTTGTGAGAGTGGACGGTTAACGAACGAGGTACTGCTGCGCTATAAAACAGGATTTAACAGAATCTGTCAAGAAAACGATTTACAAGCTTTTTAAACAAAAGAAAACCCCCGCAAAGGCAGGGGAGAGAAAGGGGGAC
>CAYRRZ010000002.1:37995-39933 GCA_964426815.1 uncultured Gammaproteobacteria bacterium
CCAAGATCGGCCCACAAACAAGGGATGTTTTGCCAAATCTTGCTTCGTTGGACACTCAAGCTTTTGGCAAAGTGCTTCAAGCAAGGCATCTCGTCCAAGCTCATCATGCTCTGCAAGCACGCACATCACTTTTTTAGGTTTGGGCAGGCCCGGAAAGGTCTTGTACAGCCAGGAGATAATCAACCCAGCGCCCTGAATCTCCTGAGGCTCAAGCGCAAGCTGCTGCCGGGTACCCACGGGATCTGCAGTGGCGCCTGCAATCTTTCCGCCCAAAACATCAAGCCCCATAACAGCACGGGCACCGACATCGATCGCGGCACGACCGAGAGCTTTTGACGGGCACCAGGTCAAGACAGCGTATCCAAGCAAGGCGCAAATGCAACGACGCAAGTTCGCAATCTCTTTTTCCCAGACCGTCTTACGACGGGTACTGAGGGGCAAGAGCTTTTTAAGCAAGTACTGCACCTGGTCCAGGTCCAATGAAAAGCCCATGGTGCAAAAAGGATTCCACGAGAAATCGGCAATGGAGGGAGTCCATCCCTCTTCATCCTTCACGCGACGCGCATCAATCTTTCGCCCGATTGCGAACAGACAACGATTCCCGTCATGACCTTCAAAATCAGCCAAAACGAAATCGTGACGCTGCATGTAAGCGAGAGCAAAGGCGTCCATGATCGGAGGAATCTGTCCCAGCTCCATAATGCTCCATGGCATCAAGAAAGGCGCAATCTCCTGCTTGCTCAAGTTCGGATTTTTTACCCGTTCAAGATTTTCAAGCATAGCGTCTGGCAAGGTATCTGACTTTTTTGCATACCTCCCTAGACTCAAAGCCTCTCCCAGCCAAGCCGGGTTTTCAAGCTGGAGCAATGCGACAGCGGGGTTGGCAGACACCTCTTGGAAATATCCCCAAAGCAATTCCTTCAGGATCTCCTGAGGAGTATTTGGGTTTGAAGCGATAACCCGAAGGCTTTCGCGCGTTTCAGATGATGGCCCCTTATGAGCAATCAGCTGTTTGTATAGCGAAGAAATCTCTACCGCCAGTGTGGCAGGATCCTGCAGCTTTTGAAGGTTCATGTCAGCTATGTACAACACGAATTCATTTTTGTCAATACATGGGTTTACAAAAAAAATAACAGGCTTGATTCGCCTGTTATTACCTAACTTTTTATGTAGGAACTACCGCCAAACAGCCAAAATCACACCCATAACCAACATTGTCACCAAACGATATCCTCCATCTAAGAGAAAAAGCTTCCATGACTTACCTCCCCATAATTGAGCTCCCATGAGTACTGGAGCCATAAAACCAAGCCAATTCCACGCGCCTGAAATAAGACCAGCAGCGACCCCTGTGGTTTGCGTATAGACTGAAGCGAATTCGGTCACATGAGCCAAAACATAAGATGTAACCAAGGCACCAACAAACATCAATCCATAGGACTTGCCCATGCTCTTCTGCATGTCTTTCATCGCTTGTGTCGTAAAGCCCATCTCCTTCATCCAAATTTTACCGAATACAGGTTCATACCACACATACCCAATCACCATGCTTGAAATGGCAGCCACGAGGACAGCCCAATAGTTTACGAGATATTGCATATAGCTATCAGGATAGGACAAAAAAGGAACTCTGTCATGCTCCAATGTATAAAAATGCGATTTTAAAGGGTTTTTTGCACAAAAAAAGGCTTCAAGCCTCTATAAGCCCCTAGGAGCGTTTTTAAATCAAAAGATGACCTGATATACCTAAAAATAGAATAAACCAATCAGGTAAAACAGGAGAGGACGAAAAAACAGGGGATGCAGACCCTAGATACGACCCAAATGGATCAGCGCATGCTAAGAAGACACCGGAAACGCCTAAGACCTACAAAACAATAAACAAATAGAGGGACGAACGAAGATACAAAAGAGTCAATTCAGACGCATAAAGGAAAG
>CAYRRZ010000002.1:40033-57084 GCA_964426815.1 uncultured Gammaproteobacteria bacterium
AAATAGAGGGACGAACGAAGATACAAAAGAGTCAATTCAGACGCATAAAGGAAAGATAAAAAAGGTGAAACGAAAGCGTCGAACATTTTGTTTTTACGAACGGGGAGAGAACAAAAAAGTTTAAAAAGCCCTTATTTTCTACAATATTAAGCGTCGCACAATATATCTTATGCGAAGCATAGGGGAGGTTTAATAGGTGAGTGAGCCCACCTTTTTAGCCAAAAGCTATTTTACGTAAACCTTGCCGGGTACCCGTACATCTATATACTCCTGGACCTGAATTTCCTTTGGCTTGCTCTCCATGAACTTTCGATACATCTCCACCTGGGTCTTTAATGACTCGCCACGCTCAAGGACCATTTCAATATTGCCATCGGTCTGTACAGCCATGGTTGAACCCTCTAAATCAGGAACTCTGATATATCGATGACGTATACGAGCCTCTAGGAGGCTTTTAGAGGCTTCCAACCATCCACGTACCGCTTGGGCTGAAGCTGCTTGATATCCAGGCGCTGCTGGTTCTGGTAAATCAAAAACAAATACCGGCAGCTGATCTGATGTCATTAATTCATTTTTAGATAGGCGACGACGAATACGTTCCGTTTGTGCAGGATCAGCTTCACCCGTAACCACACCATGAACATCAACCACAAGGAGCTGACCCTTCGAAGCCAGTACAATACTCCTCTGCCTCTCTTTTAAGATGAGTCGTAAAACGTTAGGATATGACTTTTCCACAATGGCCGAATCTAGGAATAATTGCTCCTGTAAATCCTCTGCCAACTTTTGTGGTTGAATAAAAAAAACATTACGCCGATCCCAAGGTCTCCATGGTCCGGTATCCAGTAACTGATATGTTGTTGAAGCCACCGCTTCCCTATCCAGCCCCTGTATCCCCTCCACTTCTATCCGCTCTACCCGAAATACGCCCGACACAAATACCACCCAAATTGCCGCGGTACACACAAAGGCCAAACAAATACTTAAAACGATAAAGCGTGAAGAACGACGCAAACCCATGCGTTCATTGGTAAAAATCCCCTTTCGACCATCACGCGGATCAAATAACATAGACTCAAACAATCAAACGCGGCAAAAGCGGATTAATACGGGTCACGATTTCATATTGAATGGTTCCGATTTGCGCTGCCACGTCTTCGGCCTGGATATACGCCTTCCCTTGCTGACCAATTAAAACGACTTCCTGGCCTTCGCGTACACCCGGCACATCGGTCACATCGACCATACACATATTCATACAAATACGACCCAAGACCTTACAGCGATGCCCACGAATCAAAACGGAACCGATACGAGACAATCCACGATCAAATCCATCCCAATATCCGACAGGAATAACTGCAATCGTTGAATCTCGGCTAACCCGTTCCGTTAAGCCATAACTAATCGCCGTCCCTTCAACAACCTGTTTTACCTGAGCAATCACTGTCTTCCAGGTTAAAACCGGCAATAGGTGAGGCGCCTGCTTCATCCGTTGTGCAACTGCCTGGGTCTCTTTTGACGGCCAAAAACCATAGGACGAAATACCAACACGAGCCAGGGTAAACAAGGTCTTTGGAAACAAAATCGCCGCGGCGCTACAAGCCGTATGCCGAACGGGTGGATGAATCCCGTGACGCTCTAATAAAGACAATGCTTCAGAAAAACGCTTTAACTGACCTTCGGAATAGGTAGAATCCGTCGTGTCTTCAATATTGGCGAAGTGGGTGAACACCCCTTCAATCTCGACCGTAGAAAGCTTTGACAGCGCCTTTGCTAAAAACACCAAATCTGATCCAGCCAAGCCTTGGCGCGAAATACCTGTTTCAACTTCTAGATGCACCCGTAATCGATCTTTCTTTGAAACCGACAATTTTTTGGCCGCAGCAATAGCCGTTTTAGAATAGATCGTAATCGAAATATGCGCCTTAGCTGCCTCACTAAATCTTGTTGGCGGCGTATATCCCAAAACCAAAATAGATTGGCGGATACCGGCTTTACGCAAAGCTAAAGCCTCATCAAGTTGATCAACACCAAACCAGTCCGTACCAGCTTGCGCAGCAACGGAAGCAAATGGAATCAACCCATGACCATAGGCATTTGATTTAACAACCGTCATCAAAGCAATCTCCGAGCCGAGATGTCGTTTAAGGGCTCGGACATTCGAAACAATTGCTTTACGTGAAATTTCGACCCAGGTCTTTGGGGATGTCATAGGGCTATTTTCCGCTGAAACCGGCTTCCTGTCTAGCCGATTGAATCAAATCCGCAGTATGGAACAAGCTTAGCCGGAATACGAATCGAACCATCTGGCTGCTGGTGATTTTCAACCAAAGCAATCAAGGCGCGAGCTAAAGAAATAGCCGTTCCATTTAAGGTATGAACAAAAGCCGAAGAACCATCTTCTTTCTTGTACTTAATATTCAAACGACGAGCCTGATAATCCGTGCAATTTGATGTTGAGGTAATCTCTCCCCAATCGCCAAGGCCATTTTTACGACCCCACATCCAAGCTTCTAAATCGTATTTGCGATAGGCTGGTCCACCTAAATCACCCGTACAAATATCAACCACACGAAATGGAATTCCTAATGATTCAAAGATGTGTTCTTCGTGTCTCAAGAGTTCGAGATGCATGGCTTCGGATTGTTCAGGCGTACAGAACACAAACATTTCAACTTTTGAAAACTGATGCACACGATACAACCCATAGGATTCGCGACCATATGAGCCAGCTTCTGTTCGATAACAGTGTGAAACCCCAGCGTATCGAATTGGTAAGGTTGGCGTAGGTAAAACCTCGTCCTTGTGATAACCGCCCAAGGTAATTTCTGCGGTACCAATTAAAGACAAATCCGAATTCTCCAGAGAATAAATCTGGGTCTCTGGACCACGTGGACTAAAGCCGGTGCCGACAATCACCTCATCCTTGGCCAAGTCTGGTGTCGACATTGGAATGTAGCCTTCTTTCATCAAATAATCTTGGACATACCGAATCAATGCCATTTCCAAGATCGCCAACTTTCCTTTCAAATAATAAAACTTCGCGCCTGAAACCTTGGTCGCACGTTCAAAATCAACCAAATCATGCATCTGGCATAAGGCCACATGATCTTTTGGATTCTCCAAACGCGTAATCTCCCCTACCTGACGAATTTCAACATTTTGCTCATCTGAATCACCAATAGGCGCGCTTGGGTGATTGATGTTCGGGATACTCAAGAGCAAAGCCTTCCATTCCCCTTCTACGGCGCTCAGAGCCTCTTCTTTGGCTGCTGTGGCATCTTTCAAGCTCTTCCCTTTTTCGATCAAACTAGGACGCTCCTCAGGCTTGGCCGACTTCATGCTTTCTGCGACTACATTACGCTCAGCCCGAAGCGCCTCAACTTCTTGCAATAAAACCAAACGCTGCGCATCCAAACGAAGCCAGGCATCCAAATCAATCGACATGCGTTTTTGCGCAATCGCGGTTTTAACCTGCTCAGCTTGCTCACGAATGAATTTTGGATCGAGCATATGCGTTTAGAAAAGAGATAAAACTACAATGGCATTCCCTGCTCATCGTATTCAGCATCCGTCATTGGCTCTTCTTCGCGCATACCACGAAGTAAAGAAGAGCTTCGAATATCCGGTTCATATGGAATACAACGAACCACCGTTGCCGCAATCCCACGACGGGCTAATTCAGCCTCCAAGCGCTCTGTAAATGCTTCTTGGTCATGACCAAGGCAAATAAAATCAGGACGAACTTCATCAATAATCTTGTATTTATCTTCCAAATATCCCAAACGAGCGTCATCTACATTCGGATGCACCAAAACAACATTCAAACGATCCTGTTCATTATTCAAAGGTAATTGACCCTTTAAATCAACCACCGTCTCATCGCGAGACACCACAACGAATAATTCATCCGCATATTCCTTTGCCTGACGGAAATAGTCTTCATGTCCTACATGAAGTCCATCAAAGGTTCCAAAGCACATGGCAATTTTTTTCATATCTTCTGGAGTTTAGGATTCAGGTCTGAGAGTTGGAAAAATAATAGCTTCTTTTAGGCTTGGAACACCCGTCACGAAAGCGACTAAACGATCGATACCGATACCCATACCACAGGTTGGAGGCATGGCATGCTCAAGTGAACGTAAGAATGGCTCATCCAAGAATTGCGCTTCTTGACTCCCCGCTTCGCGCAAACCCTGCTGTTCCATCAAACGGCGTCTTTGTTCAATCGGATCATGGAGCTCGTGATAATACGCATTCACAATTTCTGCGCCCTGGATAACCAATTGAGCGGCAGCACTCTTGGTTGGATCTTCTGGATTTACATTTGCTAATGGCTTGAGCGCAATTGGATAATCGAATACCCAGGTTGGTTGCATCAAGTTCTGACGTGCTGTCTTCTTATACAACTGATCAAAGGTTTCGCCAAGCCCGACACAACCCGTAAAATCGATCATGAGGCCCTTTGCCTGTACCGCTGCGATCAATGAAGCTTCATCCTGATACTGATCGATATCAATTCCACAGGCATCGATAATCGACTGACGGAAGGTAATGCGTTTCCATGGACCAGTAAAATTAATCTCCCCTTGTTCACTCATCACTTGCAATGAACCCCGAGAAGCTCGAATCGAATAGGTCAATAATTCTTCGAGCATGGAGACAAAGGTTTCTTTGTCCGTATATGCCCAATAGAGCTCAATCATGGTGAACTCTGGATTGTGCGCATAATCGATGCCTTCATTGCGAAAACAGCGACCAATTTCGTAAATCTTTTCAAAGCCACCAACGATCAAACGCTTCAAATATAATTCTGGTGCAATACGCAAATACAATTCAATATCCAAGGCATGGTGATGCGTCTTAAACGGACGCGCACTGGCTCCCCCTGGAATTGGTTGGAGCATGGGAGTTTCAACTTCCAAAAAGCCGCGTTCATCCAAATAGGCGCGCATGGCTGAAACCAATTTTGAACGAACAACAAAACGATCGCGCACCTCTGGATTGGTCAAAATATCCAATTCACGTTCACGATAGCGCTTTTCAACGTCTTGAAGTCCATGCCACTTTTCTGGCAAAGGCAATAAAGCCTTGGACAAAATATTCCACGACGATACGGCTAAAGACTTTTCTCCCCGCTTAGTATGAAAGACAACACCGGTTGCTTCAACAATATCTCCTGGATCAAGAAAATCACGAAATAAAGAAAAAGCCTCAGTTCCAATTTCATCTTCTTTAAAGGCAATCTGAATACGCGCTGTTCCATCCATCAAATCAGCAAACATCATGCCGCCATGGACACGAATCGACATCACGCGTCCAGCGAGTGTAATGCGACGAGCCTCTTCGACCAAAAGATCGAATTGCTCAAGCGCATAAGCGCAAGTGGTGTCACGTTGGGTGGTTTTTGGGTATGCATCGATCCCCCGCTCTTGGAGTCCCACGAGCTTGCCTCGACGTACCTGTACTTCATCTAGCATAGTTCTTGACGAAGATACCCGAAGGCGTGAAATGGGTCAATGCAAACGTCAAGGGTTACCCCACCTTGAGGACACGGTAGGCGGTTTCACCAGCAGGCGTTTCAACCAAAACGGTGTCACCAACGCGATGACCAAGAAAAGCACTACCCATTGGGGACTCATTTGAAATCAAGCCTTCAATTGGATTCGCTTCGCTAGAACCAACAATCGTGTACTGACGTTCCTTTCCATTCACTTCAACCGTAATACTCGAGCCAATCGAAATAACACCACCCATAGAACCCGCGTCAATCAAAGACACATCCTTCATGGTTTCTTGGATTTCGCGAATACGACTTTCAACCAGGGCTAAAGCATCCTTCGCATCATGGTATTCCGCATTTTCTGATAAATCGCCCAAATCACGAGCAGATTCAATACGCTCAGCCAATTCACGGCGTTTCACCTGTTTCAATTCAATAAGCTCAGCCTTCATTTTATCAAGGCCTTCCTGGGTGATATACGTGGTTTTGTCTGGCATAATTTTGAGGAATGAAATGCGCGCCCGAAAGCGCGCTGTTTTCAAAAGCATAACCATGACCTTGGGACCTGTCAACTATTTTCGGTTCTGATACCAGTATTGCAAAATCTTTTTTGCCACCGGAACGGCTGTTTTTGACCCCTCCTCCCCCTCTTCTATCAAAACAGCTATCGCGATCTCTGGAGCGGCTGAAGGGGCAAATGCGGTAAACCACGCATGATTTGCTCGATCATTACGCCACTGAGCCGTACCCGTTTTACCCGAAACCTCAAATGGCAAGTCGACTAAAGCACGTCCTGAGCCATATACCACGGTATCGCGCATTCCAGCTCGTACCACCTGCATCACCGATGAATCCGCAATCGATGTACTCGAAGCTGCCCTGGTCATATCTGGCCCAATATGGGGCACGAGCGCATGCCCACCATTTGCAACTTCAGCGGTATACAACCCGACTTGTAAAGGCGTAACCAACAAATCGCCCTGACCAATCGACAAGTTATAGGTATCACCCACATACCAACGCTCACCCTTTACCCGTGCCTTCCACTCTGTCGAAGGCACAAAGCCGGCCACCTCACCTGGCACATCGATTCCCGTTCGACTCCCCAAGCCAAATTTACGCATCCAAGCCGTTAAACGATCAACGCCCAAACCGGTAAATGACTGATACCCACCACCAATATAATAGAAAAAGGTATTCACCGACCAAGCCAAGGCACGACGGACATTGGTGGCTCCATGACCGCCCGCCTTCCAATCAGGAAAAAACGTTGAACCGATACGGACGCCGCCCGTTGAATTAATACTCGTCTGCGGAGTAACGACACCTTCACTCAAGGCCGCGGTCGCTACGACGGGTTTAACCGTTGAACCTGAAGGAAAAACCCCTGCCCAAGCGCGTGGCAATAACGGATGTTCTTCATTCGCCAGTAAGGAAGCATAATAGGTACTCGAAACCGAACCAGAAAACGCATTATTATCATAAGCCGGCCAAGAAACAATCGCCAAGATGGACCCATCGCGTGGGTCTAATGCCACAACCGAACCACGCTGCAATTTCGTCTTATCCATTTCATCCCGTAAAGCCTTTTCAGCAACTTGTTGCAAACCTAAATCCAAACTCAATTGCACCGCTTCTCCATCAATCGGCTTTTTTTGCGACACCATGCTCGTTGGACGATTTAGCGCATCAACCTCATACAAATCCTCCCCGAATGTGCCACGTAAGCGTTTTTCATAGGAGCTCTCAATTCCGGTTTTTCCAAATAAATCCGTTTGGCGATATCCCGCATCGGCCACCCGTTCCAATTCAGCAGGTGAAATCGAACCGACATATCCCAAAACATGCGACAAGCTCGGCGTGGTAGCTGAAAATGGATAGTGACGTTTTTGACCAACCACTAAACGCACCGCTGGATGATCTTCCAACAAACGCAAACTGACCGCATTTGCATATGGGATATCCCGTTTAATCACCAAAGGCTCAAATGGATCCGTTGTTGAAGCCATGGTCAAAATCGTTTTGATATCGTCCAAAGGCATTGAAATTGAACGGCCGATGCTTGCCAATAACTCCGTTTGCGCATTGATATCAGGCGGCAAAAACCACGGTGTTAACTGAACATCAAATGATGGAACATTTTCAACCAAAACAACACCTTTCCGATCTCGCACAATCCCACGTTGTGCCGGAACAGGAACATGCCGCAACCGATTCCCCTCCGCTTGTGCTTGATATGTTTTGTAACCAACAACCTGCATCCAGTAGGCGCGAACCAATAAACCACTAACGAGAAAACCCGCGAGACAAAACGCAACCACAAAACGCCAAGGCGGAAGACGCACGCCCACAAAAAGTGGCCGTTCACGCACATGGACATATTCATCTTCAAACAACACCTCATGCGACATCAAATCAGACTGACGCCGATCAATGCGCTGCCCCGTTCCTGTCTGTGTCCATCGAAATGGGGATGGTTTTTCAGAGAAGGGATCCATAAGTTTGAGATGATTGTCGACGAAATCGTAAAACGCGTCTCACAAACAAGGGCAAGAGAAAACAAAGTGAAACAAAAGCGATATCCCAGGCGCTTCGCTGCCAAACTTCAGACCAAGGAACGGTTACCCGATGTATAGCTAAAAAAAACGTACCAATCCAGTGAATACTCAATTCCCACAGCGACAAGCAGCATCTCCCAAGGAGTACCAAGGCGATAACACTGTACACCGAACGATTTGTCATGACATTCAACGAAATAAAACGCAAAACAGCCACGAGAACAGGAAATCCGGCAAATAAAAATGTTTCCTGAAATCGAAAAACATCATGCATGCCGCCTACAATAAAGGCGAATAAAAACGCTTCTTCACTCCACCCCCGAAATAATCCAAGACTCACGATTCCAAGCGCAGGAAAAAAATACGCATAAGGCACGGGCAAAAACGAACGCATCCCAACTTCATACAAAGCGATCGCAATGGCAAACAATCCGATCATGATAAAGCGGCGAGGCATGGTCATATTACAAACCCTGTTCAGGGCGCAACACGGCCGGTCTAAGCACAATCACCAAGTCAATTCGTTCACGTGATGATAATGGTTCCAAAGTCGCAATTTTAAATGGATCGGTTGGCTTACTATCAACACGATCAATAATACCAATCACTAAGTTTGGTGGAATCTTTTCTTCTGTACCAGCAGTCACAACTAAATCATTCTGATTTAATGGCTCATTCTGTGGAATAAGCGTCATCTGGGCGAGCTGACTTCCTCGGCCTTCAACCACGCCTAATAATTTTGTCTCCCCTGAACGTGTTGCGGCAATTCGACTCTGTTCATCAGATACCAAGGTAACACGCGAAATACGCGAATATAACTGGGTAATCTTGCCGATAAAGACACCGTCATCAATCACCACCGCCATCCCGAGCTCAAGACCATCATTCGAACCACGATCAATCACAAAGCTCGCATCCCTTGGATCCGTACTACGCGAGATGACACGAGCTCCTACATGATCATAGGTAGAAGTTTGCAAAAAAGCGGCCGTTTGTCGCAAACGACGATTCTCTTCTTCTAAGGCACGTATTTTGACGTAGTCGACACTTAAAGCGGAAATGCGAGCCTCCAAATCTTTTGCTCTTTGCTCAAGCTCAGCAGCACTCCGTCCGGTGCCATGAAAACCCAAAGCAGACATGGTTGTTGCAGCAGCTCGCTGCAAAGGCAAAAATAAAGCTCGAACGCCATCTTCAATTGGCATCAAGATGCCTGAAAGATGCAATAAAAAAACCAAACCGATGATTCCAGCGGCGATCAAGGGCACACGCATTCCTCCGCGCTGCATATGCATTAACTCCGAACACGATCCGTAGAAGGCAAGCTCACATCTTCCAACATCTTTGGATCATCCAACAAAGCACCACAGCCACGTACCACGGTTGTAAGCGGATCATCTGCAACGCGAACAGGTAAACCCGTGTGCTCAGAAATAAGACGATCCAAGCCCCGCAACATGGCTCCTCCACCCGTAATCACAATCCCACGTCGATAGGTATCAGCCACCAATTCAGGCGGAGTGATTTCAAGAATCGATTTTAGATGTTCAACGATCACTTTGATTGAGCGGGACAAGGCTTCACGAATTTGAGTATCGCTAACCAAGATTTCACGCGGCAAACCCGATAATAAATCACGACCGCGCAAGGCAACTTCAATCGGCTGATCAAGTGGCATGGCTGAACCCGCAGCAATCTTTACTTCTTCAGCCACCCGTTCACCAACCAACATATTAAAAACATCACGTGCATATTGAACAATGCTCTTGTTCAATTCATCTCCAGCCACCGGAATTGATTTTGCGGTGACTACACCATTCAAAGAGATGACCGCGATCTCGGTCGTGCCTCCACCAAGATCAACCACCATGTTTCCAACCGGTTCTCGGATTGGTAAACCCATACCGATTGCGGCAGCGATTGGTTCTTCGACCAAAAACACTTCACGCGCACCAGCCGACATAGCGGCATCACCAACGGCCTTTCGTTCCACTTCGGTCACATCTAGTGGAACCCCGATCACCACACGCGGGCGTGGAACAAAAGCCGAACGTTCGCGATGCACTTTTTCAATAAAATAACGCAACATTTTTTCCGTCACTTCAAAGTCTGCAATAATTCCTCTTTGTAAAGGACGAGTCACTTGAATATGCGGCGGCGTCTTGCCGATCATGGCTCTCGCCTCATGTCCTACGGCCAAAACCTGGCCATTGCGGATATTAACCGCAACCACAGAAGGTTCTTGAATCACAATCCCCTTTCCTTGCACACTCACCAGGGTATTTGCGGTTCCTAAATCAATTCCGAGGTCTTTTGAAAATCTTCCAAATAGGGCGGAGGGCAGCATAGCTGCCTCATCTTACGTGGGGATACGACCTTTAGGCAAGACCACCTTAGCGACGGCCTGAATGAAGCACTAAAACCAAGGCTTCTACGGCCATTGCACCCAAAATAAGCACTAAACAGCTCCACCAAACCAAGCGTCCGCTCGAAGAAAGAATCAAAGCGGCCACCGAGACGATAGAAAATAGCACTGCATGACGAAAAGACACACGCACATCTCGAAATTCCAATCCCTGACCCTTGCCTCGTGACAACAACAATCGAATCGCCAGACCAATCAAAGTAAGACTCCCAATCAAAGAAATAAACAATGTCGTATAAAACAAGCCAAGACCCGTAAAACCAGATACCCCGGGTTGAACATTGGTAATCACGAATCCCCAGGCCGCCCAGGCTAAAAGAGTACTCAACAACATCAATAAAACGTACTGACGAAATGACATAGATTAACGCAATGATACCACGATCTCACGCACCACCAAGCTCCCCAAACGACGATTAATGGCATTTTTCAAATTTGGCAATTGCATCTTCATTTCTTGACTCGCAGCTGCAGAAACCGTTTCTAGATGTAATTTTCCTTCGGTAAAGGAAACGCAGCGCACCAAGGCCGATCTTTGCTCTCCCCAAACCTCATCAAAGCACGCACGTGTTGCCTCA
Source organism: uncultured Gammaproteobacteria bacterium (assembly GCA_964426815.1). Lineage (GTDB taxonomy): Bacteria > Patescibacteriota > Patescibacteriia > 2-12-FULL-60-25 > 2-12-FULL-60-25 > JADZEJ01. The sequence goes on from CAYRRZ010000002.1 coordinate 51,098, forward strand.
AAGACATGAGCAATTTGAATATCAACCCGACCAAGACCAGGCTTGATATTGGTTGAAAGAATTTTTCGCATGGATTCAAAACTCATAGGCGTCGATACTCACAAATATGCTTAAAGTCGCAGTTCTTACAAATAAACGGCGAAGGATTTGGTCGAAAATCAGATCGCAAAATATCCTCCATGCGACTCAATAAGTCTTGGCGAAATTCCTCACGCTCTTCACCTTGTAATAGATCGACCTGAGCGGTTCGACCTTCGAGTACATACACATAGGTCAATCGATCAATAGGGATTCCTCGTTCTTCCATGGCCATTTGATAAATCCACAATTGTTCTTTGGCTCCTGTGTCCAGTTCATCCGAATCCTTTGCGCGACCTGTTTTATAATCCAAAATCGCAAAATGTCCATTTGGCAATCGATCAATACGATCAACTTTTCCCTTTAAAGAATGCTCCCCTACACGCCACTCAAAAGGCGCCTCTAAAAAAGCCACCTCAGGAGGAGCTGCTTGCCATTCTTCAACTAAACGCTTGGTCGCCGCTCGTCCCTCGGCATGATATTCATCATACATCTTTCGATCTGGATACCAATGATCATTTTCCGCCCATCTGGCTTCATAAATTGCCAAGGCTTCAGCCATAGTCAATTGAAAGCCTTGAACCGGTACAGCGGCAAATAAATCGGTCTGCTGAACCTTTAAACGATCAAGATTGATCTGCAAAATATCTTGAAATGTCAGGTGAATTGCCTGACCGAAGGATTTTTGGTGCTTCCCAAGAACCGGAATCTTATAGACATGCGCAAACTTATACTGCAAACCGCAGGTCTGAAATGCCGCCAATTGGGTAAAAGAAAAACGACGCTTAAGCGGGAATGACTCGGTTTCGGTTTTAGCAGGAAACAAAACCGGTTTTGCAGGCACAAGGTGCAACAAATCAGCCTTGGTTTTCGTCGCTAAAGCAGGAATTTCTAATTGAGCCTCTTCCAGAAAAACAGAAGGCTTCTTTTTTCGCGCACCACCATAATCATCTGCGCCTGTCAGGGTTAAAGACTCCTTGGCGCGCGTCATGGCGACATACATCAAACGCCGCTCTTCCTCGAGATGCGGATTCCCCTCCTCCAAACGCTCATTAATCAAACCAGCTGGCAATGGAATTGCCTCTGATCGCGGCCGTGTCGGAAAACGCTGATCAACCACCGACACGATAAATACATGGCGAAACTCCAAACCCTTTGAGGCATGGACTGTCATGACTTTGACGAGCTCAGGACCAGCATCCGGATCAATCTGCAAGGCGCCTTCTTCACCACTCTCAATCTCTAAGCGCAATTCTTCCAAAAACCCTTTCAGATTTGGTCCATGCGTTGCTGATTCATGTCTTTTCACGCGACTCACAAAGCCATTTAAAAGCGCGATATCTTCAATTTTTTCATCCTCTGAGCGCTGCATGACCGCCGCTAAATAGCCCGTATGCTCCAAAGCCAACTGCAATACCTTTAGCGGCGTCTCGCGGCGCGCATCTTCTGAGAGTTTCAAAATATCTGAAACAAACCGATCGGCGCAGGCATGGCTCGAATCAGACAAGATCTCTGCTAACTCCGGATGTCGATGCGCTTCAACCGCTTCCCACAAACTCACGGAGTGTTTTGAGGCATATCCCAAAAAAGACCGAATATCTTCCATCGAAAATGCATAATTCGGGGCCGTCATGGCGCGCCACACCGAAGTTGATTCACGTGTTCCATCACAGAGAGATAAAAGCGCAACCAAGTCTAAAATAATCGGCTTGGCATATAAACCACGCGAGGCAAAAAAACGATACGGAACCCCATGACGCTCTAAAGCAAAGGTAAATGGCTCAGCTCCATCATTCGAGCGCGACAAAATCGCAATATCATTCCAAGACAAGGTCGGATCTTTTTGTTTCAAACTCAAAATCCGACGTGCCACGCCCTCCGCTTCATCTTCCAAACGCGCATACCAATCAACAGCCACCTTGCCGCCTTCACCCTTCGCCGCCGCGAGTCGTTTATCTAAACCCTCATGCGCTAAACGAATTTCTAAGCGATTTGGATTATTTTTGGTGATAAATCCATAAGCGGCATCTAAAATTTCTTGATGCGACCGATAATTATCGGTCAATGTCACCGTCACTGCTTCTGGAAAATCTTCTTTAAATTGCAAAATATTGGCCAGCGAAGCTCCACGAAACTTATAAATCGCTTGGTCATCATCCCCCACCACGGTTAAATTTTTATCAGTTCCGGCAAGTAATTTAATCAACTCATACTGAGCCCAGTTGGTATCTTGAAACTCATCAATCAAAATAAATCGGAACTGTTCGCGCAATTCCTTTAACACATGCGGGCATTCACGGAGTAAACGAAGCGTTTCAACAATTAAATCGCCAAAATCCAACAACCCCTCTTCGCGCAGCATATTGCGATAGACGGCATAGCACTCGGCTAATTCCTTCAAACGCGCTCTTTCGCCCGTCACAAACTCCGCATCACCATCCAGGGCTAATTCTTCTGCAAATGTCAGATATTGCTCAGGTGACACACCCTCGTCCTTAGCGCGTGATAAATGATGCAATAAAGCAGATAAAAACTTCACTGGATTGCCCAAAGGTCGATAATGATCCAAAGGCAATTCGTGAATGCGACGCTTAAGCAATAACCAAGCATCGGTTTCGGTAATCAAGGTAAAATGATTTGGCAAACCAATTTCCAAGGCATATCGCTCTAAAATACGCTGACAAAAACCATGAAAGGTCGAAATCCAAAAATCATAGGTACCATTAGGCAATAACTGTAGTACCCGATCCTCCATTTCTGCCGCGGACTTTTCGGTAAAGGTCAAAGCCAATAAATTATCCGTTGTCAGCTTTTTTCCATCCACTCCTCCGGATTGAAGTAAATGCACATAACGTCTGGTCAAAACGGTGGTCTTACCAGTGCCCGCTCCAGCCACAATCAACAAAGGACCCGTTGTATGGGTAACAGCCGCCGCCTGAGACGGATTTAAGCCTTCCAGAAGGTCTACAATGTCAGACATGGGTCAAAGCGTAACCGCTCAACTTGCATCAAGCAAATTATACAAAAAACCCTCCAACGAAAGGAGTTCGTAGAGGGTAATTCCCGTCAGGTAAACGGGATGAATTGGCGCGTCTCTTTGCGAGACACACTCATGCAGATCGACACCCGATGGACGAGTTCGGTCAGATCGACAGAAAAGGCCCCGGTCTGTAGCGACCTCGGGATCCCATGTGGACCAAGAAGCCACTCGCTTACACGAGGAACCGCAGCCTGGATTGCTGGTCGCAGGATGTTCTTGGTAACTTCTTCGATGTGGACACAGGTTGCCGCCCTATCGATGCCGACATGCGGTATGTTGAACACGATCGGTATTACCCAATTACGTACACCCTTAGGCAGCTCATCAAGCAAGATATTTTTTGCGACATACTTCATCGCAATCTCTAGCTGTGCCGCAATCTCATCAGGGCTCGTGGTGTCATCGATCAGGAAGACCGAGTTGTGATCTTGAATCCAATCTGCGTGCCGACCAAAAAAGATCAGCCTCTCTTGATGATCAAGCATCTCAGGCGGACGTCCAGACGAGATAACCCTGCGCACAAACTCTAGGTTGCGCAACAGATACCCCGCCAATTCCGCATGAAACACCTCCCGATAGCGCTGATCAAAAGCGCTGAGAGGCGCCCAATCTATCGGAAAGAGATTCCGCAGACGATCGACAATCGATCCCCTCAGTCGAGAAACGTCAGGGTCACCGGGCAAATCAAGGAGCTCTCGGGTACCAAAGCGACCCTCCGGACCGATCACCGTAATGGCATCGGAATCCGTGTCGATCAACACGGGCAGTGCGATCAAGTAGCCAGGCCAGGCCTTATTCAAGCCTCGAGAGTGATGAAGCATACGCTCGGTCGCGGCGCTCGTATCATGATTCCAGGCTGCACAGCTCGCCTTGGTTGGCGAAGAGTAGCTGTAGTGGACAGTCTGAAACCGAATAATCCTGCGTGGATCAAGCGTACCGGTTCGATCCCTGGAATCAACCAAGTTCGAAATCGAATGCTGCGTACGCTGCATATGCATCAGGTTCTCTACACCCGTCTTGGCACCCGCAGACCGGAAAAGCTCAGTAACTCCTGTAGGCACGCCAATGGCTGCCGGAAAGTCCTGGACACGTCCATCGATACACAGGCTCGCGCTCGGGCGAATCAAGTTCTCTCCGAAGAAGCGCCTCCGACTGGCCTCGCTGGCCGCTGATGTAAACTCATGAGCTGCAATCTGATTCAGTCGAAAGAACTCCCGAATGGCTTTAGGGTAGCCCGTCATGTCGGGCGGGGGCTCCAAGAGCAGGGAGCTTGCAACACTAGGTGGAGCAATCGAGCTCTGGGTCATGCATTCCTCAATTCGTGAGGTGGTTTGGGAAGGTAAAGAGCGAGGTTAAAAAGTATGACTAAAATACACCTTTGTCAATCGCCTCACGAATACGCTTCATAAGTTCTAAATAAAAATGGACATTCGCCAATGTCATCAGACGATGAGCTAAGATTTCATCAATCGTAAACAGGTGTCGAATATACGACATCGAATAGCGGCTCAACTCAGCCGTAACCGCATCACCTTGATCAGCTACAAGTGGCGCTAAATCTAGACGAAATCGCTCATTGGTCACATGAACCGTTTCATAAAAATCAGGCTTGGTCACATCACCATGCGTAAAACGGTACAATAAGCCATGACGCGCGTTTCGTGTTGGCAGCACACAATCCATCATATCCACGCCACGACGCACATATTCAACGATTTCATGTGGTTGTGCTCCTCCCATAAAGTAACGCGGTCGCTCCTTGGGGAGCGCTTGACCCAAAGCCGCTACCACCTCACAAGCCTGATCAAAAGGCTCACCAACCGACAATCCACCAATGGCATATCCGTCAAAACCAATGTCCATCAAAGCCTTAGCATGATCAAGACGGCGTTGAACATCTACCCCGCCTTGAACGATACCAAACAAATGAGCACCAATATTGTTCGATGATGATCTCCCCTTTTCAAAGGCAATCTTTGATCGTTCAGCCCAACGAATCGTCCGAGCCAATGAATTCTCCAAATAGGCCGCATCTGAACCCGCTGGAGTGCATTCATCTAAAACCATTGCGATATCGCTCCCCATAGCCTGCTGCACCTCCATTGAAAGTTCTGGCGTTAGCAAATGTTTTGAACCATCAATATGCGAAGAAAACATTGCCCCCTCCTCCGTAATCTTACGAGTCTTAGCTAAAGAAAAAACCTGATACCCACCCGAATCGGTCAAAATCGCCCCCTTCCAAGACATAAAGTTATGCAAACCGCCATGCGCACGAAAAACCTCCATCCCGGGACGAAGATACAAGTGGTAGGTATTTGAAAGTAAAATCGGACTACCTAAACGCTCAATATCAAATGAGGACAATGTTTTAACGGCTGCCTTGGTGGCGATGGGCATGAAAAACGGCATCTGCAAATCACCATGTGGTGTATGCAAAACACCCCGACGCGCGGCGGAAATCTGTGAAGTCGAAATCTGGGTAAAAGAAGGCTGAGACATATTATTCATGCAAAGGGATGTGCAAACCCAAGCGTTTTCGAACAGCTGGAATTTTTTGCAAAATCCAAACCGTAAGCAAAATAAGACCGATCAAAAAACCAAACACAATCAAACTCCGTGGATTGTTAACCGCATTCCCTAAAACGGTAAACGTAATAATCGCTGGAAGCAAACCTAAAAAGGTAGCCACTCCATAAGCTCGATATGGAATACCCGTCATCCCAGAACCGATGTTAACGATATCAAACGGAAATAAAAAGAAGCGCATCAACATAATTGGAATAAAGCCATCCTTGGTCAAAAGCTCGTCGTATTTTTTGAGCCAGGCCGCCTCATGCTCTCGAATAAATCGACGTCCAAAAATACGACC
>CAYRRZ010000002.1:57184-62836 GCA_964426815.1 uncultured Gammaproteobacteria bacterium
ACCGACAAGAAGATTTTAAATGGCGCTTCAAACAAAAAGTCAAAGAAAAACAAAAAGACATTGATTCTAGAAATGCCCAATGAAAGCCATTGCCCAGCTCGTAAAATCGGCAAAGAAATAAAATCTAAAACCGCAATCGATGCTTTTTGAGCAGGAGGCAGAACCACATATTCACGTGCCGTAAGACGAAGACGAAAAGCAAAAAAGCTAACAACGCATAAAAAGAAAAGAAAGAGCGTCGTCGAAATCCAGGTAAATGAAAGCAATTGAAGAATCCAAACAATGCAACCAAAAATCAATGCAAAGGTCGCAGCATACACCACCCGAAACAACCACTCGGAGGTATTTGAGCGAGCACCTTGTCCAAATCGAACATCAATCCAAGGCATTGGTTCATGACCCGTAAGCCCACGTACCTGTGACAAAATCTTCTTGGTATTTTCTTTATCTGGAACACGAATGAACAATGAAACAATAAACATGAGCACAGGTGGGAACAATAAGTTCACCATCAATGCAGGAATGAACACTTCTTTGTACCAAAGCAATTCAAGCGGAACTTCGAGGACTAAAGCAATAAACATCTTGGTCGCGAACAAATAGACCATGGCGCGCAAAGCACCTCGACGCAACTTTCCCTTCGCTTCCTGATACTGTCTATTTGCAATCTTGGTCACGAGCTCATCCAACTGAGCGGTTTGCATCAAGATCGCCTGAGCTTCTGCTGGCTTTTCGCGCAAACCTGAAAACAAGGTACGCAGTGAAACAGCCCATGGACGAACAGCTCTTTGAATCGCTGCCGTTTCTTCCATATTCATGGCGAGTCGAATACGACGCTCAACACCGAGCAAGCGCTCCGCCATAGCCTGTGGCTGTTCAACCCAATCCTGCGGACGCATCCATTCAGGTAAAAAAGCGCGAATCAATTTATACGAAACCGTGTGATCATCCGCCTTTAAAAAGGTTCGATGAATCGAAATATACACTTGCAAACGAATATCCGAGACCGAAATAGCCGAACCTACCACCCGCAATTTCTCAGCAAGCTTTTCGTACAAAAAAGTCGTCAACAGTTTTTCTGGAGTGCCATCCGCTAAAACATCTTCCAATTCAACCGCAATGACCCCCTGCAACCACTCAACATGTTTGGACGATCCCAAGCGCGTTCTTTGAATAGCGAGGAATTTTCTGACAATCTCCCCTACTGTCAGAATCAAACGCTCATCCAATTCATCATTCGGCAAATATTTTGCCCCAATCAATTCGCGCACCAATTGATCTGCAATAATCGCCGGATCGCGCTCTAAAACAGTTTGGCGCTTTAAAATACGAAGAATGGCAGCCTTACGCAAAAGATGATCATCTTTATAATCCACGGCATTTCGAATGCGCTCATACAAAACCGAAAACCGGCTCACTGCTGCGTGAACTCGAATACGAGACGTTTCTGGAACTGATGGCCGTTCAATGGGTTTTAAAGCCCGTAAAAGTGGCTCAACTTCGCCCTGAGGGCGTGCCGTTTGCATACGTAATTTCAGTTAGGATTACACCACAAAAAGCGCTTGCCGACAAGCGGAATCCGATGGTATCTTATTTTTCCTATGCCTATCCCTTGGGGAATCCTCATTGCCCTCTTTGTTTTAGGGCTCGCCTACCTCATCAAACATTTTTTGGCTGAGGTTATTGAAGAAGAGCACGTCTTCCTGATGATTATCGGGGCTTTTTTAACCGTCTACGCCATAGCCGCCATCGCTATTGGCAGTCTTAATCCGCTCTCCCTGATTTCGAGTCCGGTTTTTGCTGATCAGCCAACGATAAGCCCATAGCCTTCTTTTTACCCGGTGATTCACGCATATCAACCTCTGCGACATACCGGCTAAAGTGTTTTTTATATTCTCGCTCAACCAGCTGCTCTTTTTCAGATTCACTTAATGAGTCAAATTGTGATCCTTTATCTTTACTCACTGTTTGTAAAGCTCGATGCCAAGCCCATTCATCCGTAAAGGCATACCAGGCATACTCCCACATTTCATCTTCTACCGCATGATCCAGGGCATGCAAAGATTCATCGGTTTCACCCAAAAGAGACTCAATTTTTTGCAAAAGCGCATGATCTTCAGGCTCAGGCTCCCCCTTTTCACGACGAACCGTGTCATACACAAAAGCCTGCGCCAAAAGCGCTTTTTGAATTTCAAGCAATTCTTCACGGCTTAATTGCAAGCCAACAAATTCGGTAAACATGCCCACACTCTACCCTTTTTAAGCCCTCGGGTCAATCCAGAGGCCCACCGATTGACAAAGCGCCAACATGGGCTAATCTGTGCCAACAACAGGTGAAAACATGAGTTCAACTCGTAAAATCGTCCTTTCCTTGGGCCTGCTCGTAGTCATGTGTATATGCACCCTCGTTGGGTACACCTTTGGTCACTCTGTAGGCTTCAAACAAGCCACGGAATTTGATCGTTCTTCCTTCGTTCAGCAACACTGCCCGAAGCCCTTACCTCGCCTCATTCGCCATGAGGCTTTTTTGTTTACATATCCGTTGGATGCATGCCGATCGGCTTTAAGGCGATGTCTTTTGCGAGCAGAAATAAATCGGTTCCAACTTTCGGATAATTTAAAACAACCGTCTTATACCCCGGCTTTTCGATACGAATGCGATACTGACCTCGATTAACCACAAAGGCATATCTCCCCTTAGGCGAAGTTATCTGAGTCTCCAATAGCTTATTAAAACGAGAATCAAAAATACGGACAACAACCTGCTCAATCGGCTGCTTATGAACAGCATCACGAATAACACCATATGGCGGCTCTGGCGGCTTAAATGAAGCGACTCGATCAATGACATGCACGATATACAAAACAAAAAATACCCAAGCTACCGGAGACCTCCAAAACCAGGTATACAACATTCCAAAGGCAACAAAAGGCCCGACAAAACCGAGCAGGTACTGAATATTCTTTGGTAATCTCGGACGCCACAACCACCAACGATGCGCCCCAGGGCCCTCTTCAGGATCAATCGGAATATTCTTCGTCATCACACCATGATCTTTAATCACGATATGGGTACTCGGCAAAATATTATCAAACACATGATGACGAGCCTGCTTCCCTATTAAGGTTGATGGAAACACAAAACCAGCTTTACGAGCTTCAACATAATACTCACCCTTCGGGGCAAGAATCTTATATTTCCCGTCTTTATCTGTTACCGCCGTACGAACAATGCGACCATGTACATCACGCAAGCTCACACTCACTAAAGCCTCTGGAATATCTGTTGCTCGATTAAAGACAATGCCATAGGCACTTCGGCGCTTTTTAAAAGCTGCATACGCCGGATACGACAATTGCAAAAAACTTAAAAGCATCATGCCAAAAGCAAGGTGCAAAAGGACAATTCCTGAACCGATCCATTCCAAAAACCAGGCCATGTTTGCAAGTGTACCGCGTCTGCTATACTTGGCGCCATATCCCTATGGACATCCACGAAATTTTCACCCGCATTAAAGAAAAGAAGCATGAGAAGAAAAAGCTTCATGGAAGCTTTAAAGAAGCGCTTCAAGGCTCAAAACCCTACCAGGACATCTTGCAGGAGCTAGAAACCTTAAAAGCGAAAAAGCTCCAGGTTGAAAATAGCATCAAGCTCGAGTTTGAAAGTGAACTACGCCGTATCGATGAACTCAAACAACATCTCTTGAGCGATACCCAAATGCTCTCCGACATGGCACTCACCAGCTTAATGCGCGGCGAGACGGTCCAAATCACGGATGAAAATGATCAAAAATACGACCCCGTGTTCTCCGTCCGATTTAAAAAATCCTAAGGAATAAAAAAGCCCCTATGTACAGGGGCTTTTTTTAAATGCCGAAAAAATAATTTGCGCATAAACCAACGACATACGATATACCAACCGCAGCAAATAAAACCAGGCTATTTAGAACAACTCGCTTCGCAACTCCCATCCCAGACAAAAAAGCTAAAGCCGCCGAAACCACCAAGATCAATCCTCCCGAAAAAAGGACGGACCAATAGGCTTGATGCGCGCCAAATATAAAAGGCGCAACCGGAACCGCAGCTCCAACTAAATAGGAACAACCAACTAAAGCTGCAGCTGCCCATGGCGAAGACACAATTTGCTCATCGTGTATCTCTGATGGCGATAAAAATCTTTGTTTTCCGCGTTCTAATTGCTGCACCTCACGCTCAGAATGGGTTGAAAGAAAGGCTCCAGCTGCCATAGATAAAGCCCCGGCGACAGAAACCGTTAAACCTGAAACCACGATCAAACGCGTGTCTGAAAAAGCCGCCGCAAAACCACTCACCGCACCCAAAATCTCAACCGAACCATCATTAAATCCCAAAAAAGCATTCCGAATCGTTTCGGGGCGGATAGATCTAGATCTCCCACTCATCAAAGCCTCGTCTTCATGTTGCAATTCTTCCGTTAGAATCGTCCGTAAACCGTCCCGAATTGCCGGATCCGTCACACGCTCCCAAAGGGAGATATACTTTTTAACCCCATGAACCTCAACCGCTTCAAGCACAATATAAGCGATCGCTTCGCCAAACAAAGCAACAGCAAAACGCAAAACCGCATTCCGCATCTTCCCTTGCCAACTTGCTGAGACATCAGAAAAACCCGACTTTTGTCGCCAAAAAGCCGCATGTCTTTTTTCTGTTTCAATAAATCCATCTAAGACATCGGCTAAACGATATTTCGCGCGACGACGTAAAGCCTGATATAGCTCTAAATCAGCTAATTCATCTAATAAAAGTTGTCGCAATACAAGTTGAGATGTCATATCTATGAACCAGGCTAACACATTTTGATGAAGTCTTGCATCCGATGTATCCTAGCTTGGCTTTTATGCACAAACCCCTTCGCATCGCGGCCTCAGCCGCCTCATTTCTTAGTCTTTTAGCCCTTGGAGCTACTCCGGGTATTGCTCTTGCAGCTGATACCCAGTCCCCTGTGGTAAATGCCGTTACCCCAACTACGGCCGTCGCAGGTGTCGCAAAGACATTTTCCGCTATCGTTAGCGATGATGTCGGAGTCACCGCTTGTACCATGAGCTTTATTGGTGATGTCATTCCAGACAAACCAATGACAATCGGTTCGGGCCGAGCAAGTATTTCATTAACACAAACGGTCGGTACAAAAACTGTTCTTGTCCAATGTATGGATGCGGCAGGGCATGTCACGGTCGGACCAACCACCAATATTACGGTGACAGCTGACACCGTCGCTCCTGTTTTAGGAGCGCTTTCACCAAGCACAGCTACCTCAAACCTTGCTCAGACCTACAGTGCCAGCTATTCAGACAATGTCGGCGTTACCTCATGCAGCATTGCCTTCATCGGAGAAAGCAAAGCCGATGCCGCAATGACATTAAATAATGGCACTGCTTCCATTTCACTTTCCTTAGGAACAGGAACGCACAATCTTCAAGCGATGTGCACGGATGCAAGTGGCAATATTGGCACCGCAAGTCTACAAGCGGTCACGGTATCCCCCCTCGTCATTCCAAACCTTGGTGACAAAACCGTCCCAACGGTCGGCCAAATTACGCAAAATGGAGCTACGCTCAATATCCAAACAACCTTGAGTGCAACCTATAGCGACAATGTAGGCGTCTCCTCCTG
>CAYRRZ010000002.1:62936-70075 GCA_964426815.1 uncultured Gammaproteobacteria bacterium
TGTACTCTTTCGGTAAACGGAAGCGATGCCGGAGCCATGGATATCTCAAATGGAACAGCTAGCAAGAACTACACCTTTAATGCAGCCGGTGCACAAACCGTGGTCGCAAAGTGTTCTGACTCAGCTGGCAATATCGGCACCGGTTCAACACAAACCATTCAGGTCACAGCCCTCGCAAACAACAATCCACTCCCACCTGCTCAACAAAATCCAAATGCTCCGGCCATGGGCACCTTGATCAAATTGATTTGCCCAGGCGCCGTCAGCTCGGATCATCCATGTAAAGCGGTTTACTACTACGGAAAAGATGGCAAGCGCCACGCCTTTCCAAATGAACGTGTCTTCTTTACCTGGTTTACCAATTTTGACGGAGTCGTCGAAGTCAAAGACAGCGTCATGAATGGAATCGGTCTTGGGAAGAACGTTCTGTATCGCCCAGGCACCAAGATGGTGAAATTCACCACCATTCCAAATGTCTATGCCGTCGGTTTACATGGCTCACTCCACTGGGTCACCACCGAAGCCATCGCCATCTCTTTGTACGGCTCTGACTGGAACAAAAAGATTGATGACTTGTCAGACGCACTCTTCACCAACTACTCCTTTGGTGCCGATATCAAAGCCGTAAGTGACTTCAGCGTCTCAGGCCAAAAAGACAGTGCCCCAACGATTGATGCCAACTTCTAAAGAAAATAAAAACTGCGCTTATACGGCGCAGTTTTTATTTTGCCCTCTTTTTAGAAACTCTTGGCATGAAGCTCGATTACGAAGGTCGCATTCCTGTTCAACATAGGCCAGGAAGGGCAAATTTGGCACGCCTACTCCAAAATCCGAATAATGGACCTACGACTCAGCCTTCGCAATATTTTCTGTCTCAGACGCAAATATCCGGTTTCCCGTAACGAAAATTCATACCTAATCCCCTATGCCTGAAAACCAAAGCGATCTACTGCGCAGAAATGCCGGCAATAAAACGCAAACTGCTATCCAAAATATCTTTTCCATTCACCAAAACCAAGAGTAAAAGCGCCATATAGACCAAGGTATTAATCGACGCGCTCCCTGAAGCAAGTTTAAGCGCGCTTCCCAAGGCCTTATTTGGAATAAACGGTGTTCCATGAAAATTTACCGCGGAATTCAATTCATCTAAAACCAAATGAAGCAGATATCCCAAGGTCATAGCTAAACCAAGCAAAAATGCATCCCACAAAACAAACCCTAACCGAACCGCAATCGAATAAACAACCAATCCCGCTAATCCAGCTGCTGGAATCGAATGCGCCATCCCTCGATGAACAGTAAATTTTTTAAACATCCCTCCCAAAACTATCCAAATACCAAAAAAAACACCAAAAGGGATGCCGATAATCCGTACATAGTCCCCCGGAAATAATCGAAGTGCAGTCAATAAACCAAATCCAGCACCAACCAAGGCCAAAGAACCAAAGGTGACATGAAAAGGTAAACCCGTATCACTATCCATATCAGGCAAAATCGCCCCCACGATGGCAGACAAGCCTACCGCAATGGGTAAACTCCATTCATCTGGCACCAGCGCAAAGCTAACCAAACCGATGGCACTCAAGATGCCAAATGCGATACCAAAAGAAACATGGGTACGAAAACTCGCCATAGTGGCGATAGTATATCCTACTCTGCTTTCCGAACCGCTTTTTCAATCGCCTCCCAAATTTCGCCACAACCTTTTCCGGTAATACTTGAATGCGTCAACAAAACGGCTTGCGGATAATCTGATCCAATTTTTTCCAAAAATGAATTCAACTCTGATCGAGTTAGCTTGTCGATTTTATTAATGATAACCGCACAAGGCATTCCAACCGCTTGCAACTGAAACAACATGTCCCGATCTAATTCGGTTAACCCAATACGAGAATCAATAACTAAAAGCACAAAAACCAATTGTTCCGTGTCAGATAAATAATCGCCTAAGAGCTTAATAAAATCCTGCCTCTTGTCTTTCGATGTCTTGGCATAGCCATATCCCGGTAAATCAACCAAATAAAAACGGCTATCAACTTCAAACAAATTAATCATCTGGGTTCGACCTGGCATCGAACTAACATACGCCAATCCTTTTTTACCAGCTAAATCATTCAATAAGGTCGATTTACCGACATTTGAACGCCCAACAAAAGCAATATGCGGTTTTTTACCACGTGGAAGTTCTTGCAAATTGGTTGCGCTTTTGAGGAAAGTGACTTTCACAAAATGGAGAAGACAAAGCTCTTGCGCTCAGGGTAGGAGAAAAACGAAATTTGGTCAATGCATCTAACCCTTCTTTTATGTTGTGGACGATCGCCCTCATCTTACTCATTCTATGGGTTCTAGGTCTCGTAACCTCTTACACCCTCGGTGGTTTCATTCATATTTTATTGGTCATCGCCGTCATCGTTGTGCTCATTCGTTTAATTCGTGGCGATAACATCGTCTAATATCCTTTATATGAACAATCCAAATACGCCAAATGCTTTAGCTGATTGGTCATTCTGGGTCGGCTGCATCATCGTCATCGCGACCCATGTGTATATGCTATTTACCGCTATTCCAGCATCGCAAATGATGGCCCATGCAATTACCAATCTTGTGGCTGCCGGCCTGATTATTCTCGGTTGGTCAAAACGATAATACAAAAATAAAAACCGAACTCAAAAAACCGATAAACACAATCAAAACCGGTTGCTTTATCATATGGAGCACCACACAGGATCACCAATGACTTTCCCATTTTGAAAGGTAAAGACACGGAATGCCCCTAGTTCAGTTGAAGAACCAGAATTATAAATTGTTAAAGAACGCTGCTGTTCTACAAAACGTGTTTCCATTGGCTTATGTCGATGCCCATGCAAAATCAAGTCACAACGCCCAAGTAAACGCTGGACCAAGCTTTGTCCCAGATGCAATTCCTTGGCAAAAGGAAAGCGCATAATGGTAGCCATTTTTTCGATCCAATAATCAACCGCCTGCGGCATCACATGATGATGCAAAGCAACAATCACCAAGCTACCAGGCGATGCCATCGCCACAGCCTGATCTACTTGATCAATAATCGCTTGATCAATTTTTCCATGGGACAATAAACGGTATCGATTATGTGGACCGGTTGAGTCAACCACAACCAAGTGCAACCCATCGCGTCGGACAATCACCACCCGTTTATTACGATGCATCTGCCGTGCAATGTCTTGCCCGGTACGATCATGATTCCCTGGTAAAACCGTTAGTCGACCCGTTCGACTAAATTCTGCAAACACCCGTTTAAACTGCCTAAATTCAGACGCCGAACCATGCTCAGTCACATCCCCGGTCACTAATACATGATCAATACGCAATTCACGTAAACGATCACGAATAGCGATTAAAGCCTGCAATCGACCGGCAATATATCCAATATGCAAATCAGATACATGCGCAATCTTTTGCAAAACCGTTTGCGACTCAATGTGACGTAGCATACGATTTCTTAGATTTTACCCATGAGTTTGGCACGCATGGTTTTACTGCTGTAATACGTCGCCACCAAAAACAGCAAGGCAAGTAATTGGTTTGACCAAAAAAACCACGGATTAAACGGAATTGCCTGCTGATAATGGATGATTCCCGTATAGGCAAAGGCAAAACAGCCAAAACCAGAAACAACCGTATTTAACAAAGTCAGCCACACATAGCGCGGATTCTCCATCCCAGCCAAAACCACCAATAACACGACAGCTAATACCGAAAATGAAATCGGTACCAGGATCAAATCCCAAAAAAATGCATAACTAACTAACATCAACACACCACTCACTAAAAATAATTTTCGGACAATATCACCATGATAGTGTTCTGGCCGAAAATCCTTCAATTGTCCGGCTTCATTGTATAAAGACATATAGGTGATTCTCCCCTAATTCACTATACTCCTATTCCTCCAGACAGGAAGGGCTTGGGCTTATTCCCCTTTTCGATAGCTATCCAACAAGGTATTGAGCTTTTGTCTCCTTGAACGCGGTTAAGAAATTGTAAGTATCACATTGCCAATTTTTTGGCCTGTCTCAACATATCGATAGGCCTCAACAATCTGTTCCAATGGATAACTACGATCAATCACAGGCTTATACTTCCCCGTTTCAACCAACCCTTTCAAAAAAAGAAGATCTTGCGTACAAATACTCGGAATAGGAAAAAGCACCCTTTTCTTTCCAAATAAGGCAGTAAAAAGAGCCAAAAACGGATTTTGAAACCATGGCCCCAATTCAGTAGACATATAGATTCCCCTCTTTTTAAGGAGAGGTTTACAGACACCAAATGTAGCCTTACCTACCGCATCAAAAATAACATCGAACACTTGGTCTATTTTGGTAAAATCTTCTTTTGTATAATCGATCACTCGATCTGCACCCAATGATTTTACAAGATCAACATACTTCGTCGCACAAACAGCCGTCACCTCAGCACCCATAGATTTCGCGATTTGTACCGCTGCTGAACCAATACCGCCCGTTGCACCATTAATCAGAATACATTGCCCAGTCTGAAGGTTTGCAGCCCGAAGATCACAAAGCGCATAATGTGCCCCTTCCGTAATGGGAGCTGCTTGTTCAAATGTTGTATCTGCTGGCATGTGTACCAGGGTCCCGCTCTCTTTAATAACCATGTATTCAGCATGCGCGCCAAAATCTGTGTCAGAATATCCAAAAACCCGATCACCCTGCTTAAACAACGTAACATTTTTCCCAATATCTTCAATTTCTCCAGCAAACTCATTTCCGAGGGTTTGATTTTTTGGTCGAATGAGTCCACTGAACAATCTACTGATGACATATTCCGCGCTTCTGAATCCGCAGTCCGTTCGATTAACTGTTGTTGCCCTGATCTTGATTAAAACTTCGGTGTCTTTTGGCACCGGCTTATCAATTTCGGTAATACGAACAACTTCAGGTGGCCCATACCTGGTATGTATAGCTGCTTTCATATTTTTATTTCCCGCTCTTTTTCCACTTTTCATCCAAGGTCCACGCATCCGGCTTACCTAAAACAAGGGAAAGGCCTGCAGCTGCTAAAGCCGCATCACGAACGCCAACTGCTCCCCCAACCGATACCGCAATCCCGGCTAAATGCGCCGCTAAAATCGCAGCAGAAAAACGCGTAAAGCAACCGAGTACCAAAAGAACAGCAAAACAAAGCTCCATCCATCCATTCAACTGAATCAACATTTCAGCCGGGATCGGAAAATATCCAGTCCACATTGGCAAAAATGCGGTCCACTGAGCTGGATGCAATAATTGTTGCGATCCAAACCAGACAAAAAGCAAAGCCCACGACCAGCGAAGAACAAGGCGTGAAGCGAGTTCCATAGCGCTTATTGTTTAAGAGAGCCGATCTTCAATAAAACGAGCATGGCCTTTGGACGTTTTGAACCACCATGTTGATTGGTATAGGCGGCTGTTCCATCGGTTCCACAAAGACCAATAATTGATTGCTCACCACCTGGATGACGAGAAACCCATGAAGTCAAATCATACACATCGCCACCAATAGCCGACCAGCAGTTCGCTTTTGTATTATGCGATTGAACATCCGTCATGGCATAGGAAGCTGCAGTGTCCGTACCAGTACCAGTACCCGTACCCGCACCTGAACCGGTTGTCGTATTTTGAGCTGCAGGCGCCGCAACTTGATTCTGCATCACTGGACGACCTGCATATACAATATACCCACAGCACCGGCGAGCAAAATAATAATTGCCGCAATACCAACAAAAAGTTTTTTGGATTCCATAGGGTTCTATTCTTGCATATCGCAATAAAAAATTCCACCCTTGTCTTCATGCATTCTTCATAGATTCAGCAACTATCTCGGTCCACACAGAGGGAGAATGAAGCAAGAAAAGAAGGCATCGACAATTGCATCCTTCATATCACGCGAAGCTTTTCCTGGAATTTCAGGCGTAAAAGCTCTTTTCGTTATCCCCTTTGCTAATAACCAACCATCTAAAGCACCGATATTCGGATCATTTTTTGGCTTATCGCAATATCCATGCCGAAAATAACAAGCTAAAGCGGGATCAAGAATATCGTCATAGCCGGTCATCATCTCAACACCAAGACCCTGCATACTCAAACTAAATGTATCCCACCCATTTGGCGGGATTGATTCGGAGTCATAACAATAAAACGCATCCAATTCGAGATCTTCATGAAAACTAAAAATGTAATCAAAACGAAAGTCCTGAAGAGCCGATTGAACCTGTACTACCTCAGCTAGGTGTGACCCATCTCGAAAAGATCGGTTGAGATCAACCTCTTGATCAGTAAAACGTGTTTTGCGAGCAACCGCTGAAGGGCTTATCTCAGGAATCCACACAAAATCTGGCAAAAACTGCTTGTATTTCTCAATTGCCTTCTCTACGCTTTGGATAACCTCATATTCATCGCCATGCGTGCCTGCAAAAAGCCCTAAACGAGGCTGCTTACCCTGAATGCGGATACGAAAAGACATATAATTCATTCTAACATGCCATCAGATGTGACTAGATTTTAAACCCTTTCTGCATTACAGTTCACAAAGTCTTAACCACAAACGCCCCAGGTTTGCTGTATACATGATTTGCCTATGGCCACATCCCAAGACCCGCTCCACGGGAAAACCCTCAAATTCATTCTCGAAACCCTTGTTACCGACTATTCATGGGAAGGCTTAGCGACTCGCATCAAGATTAAGTGCTTTCAAAAAGATCCGAGTATCAAATCTAGTCTAGTCTTTTTACGAAAAACGCCCTGGGCAAGAGAAAAGGTAGAACTACTCTATCTCAAAACACATCGAAACCTCGACGAAGAACCGCACTACGCCTCTCCTATTCGACTAGATTAAGTTACTCGCAGTCTTCCACCAAGCCAAACAAAAAATGGTCCGGTTACGGCCAATAACACGGGATACCAGTGATTCCCTAGATGCCAGCCGCCAACTGCACCCGCGACTCCCCCAATTCCACCTAAAACCATCAAGGCATAGACATGCTTCATGGGATTCTTCGGAGCGAGTCTTGCGGTCAAATACCCACCAATAACCGTACACACGCTTCGATAAAAAAGCGCTACACCCAACATCCATGGCACATATGCCTCAGGATGAAGTGC
>CAYRRZ010000003.1:0-27049 GCA_964426815.1 uncultured Gammaproteobacteria bacterium
GAACGTTCACCAACACCGGCAAAGACAGAAAAGCCACCATGCTCACTCGCGATATTGCGAATAAGTTCCATGATAATGACGGTCTTACCCACGCCAGCACCACCAAATAAACCGACTTTTCCACCCTTCAAAAAGGGACAGATCAAGTCGATGACTTTAATACCGGTTTCCAAAATTTCAGACTTGGTCGTCTGTTCAATAAAATCTGGCGCAGAGCGATGAATTGGCAAGGTCTTTTTGGTTTTGACATCGCCTTTTAAGTCGATCGCCTGACCCGTCACATCAAACATGCGACCGAGGGTTTCTTTACCGACCGGGACCGAAATTGGCGCGCCGGTGTCTACCACTTCCATGCCGCGAACGAGTCCATCGGTTGAGCTCATGGCGATGGTGCGTACTTCGCCACCACCAAGATGCTGACCAACTTCTAAAACCAAAGACTTGCCTTCATGCTTAATGGTTAAGGCATTGTAAATAGCTGGCGGCTGCCCTTCGAAGGCGACGTCGACCACTGGACCGATAACTTGGGTGATTTTTCCGTGTTGCATATGGGTGTTTATTCGATGGCGGCTTTACCAGCACTAATTTCTGAAATTTCACGCGTGATACTAGCCTGACGAGCTTGATTGAAGGAGAAGGTTAAGTCTTTAACGATGTCTGAGGCATTATCTGAGGCGCTGCGCATCGCCATCATGCGCGAGGCATGTTCTGAGGCTGATGATTCGAGTAAGGCTTGATAGATCTCCGTTTCGAGCAAGCGCGGCAGCATCGCGTCGAGAATGGCTTTTGGATCTGGTTCAAATAGGATATTGCTTTCAATGTCCTGCTCAACTTCTTCACCTGGCTCATGACTTACGTCATTCTCTTCTTTCAATTCATCTTCAGGAATGATCGGCAGCAGTTGTTTTACATTTGGTACCTGAGTGAGCGCGCTCTTGAAGTCTGTATAGGCGAGGAAGACGCGATCGACTTTGCCTTCGGTAAACTCTTTATAGGCGAGAAGGCTGATTGGACGTGTTTTTTCAAAGTGTGGCGCATCTGCCATCGAGTCAAAAGCAGCATCGATTGGGAAGCCGCTCCGCTTCATGGCTAGTTCGGTGCGTCGTCCGATGGTGACAATGCGGAGTTGGGTTTCGGTACGGGCTTTAATAAACTCCATGGTCTTTTTTAAGACCTGGGCATTAAAGCCACCACACAATCCACGGTTTGAACCAACAACGATAACTAAACTGTTTTTTGCGTGTTTACGTCCTGATAATAAGGGATGTGCTGAAACGCCAATCTTTGAACGAATGTCGTTCACGATGTTTTCGGCAGCACGGGAGTAGTCGCGCGAGCTGGTGGCCATCTGCACGGCTTTACGCATTTTTGCAGCAGCAACAAGCTCCATCGCGCGTGTGATTTTGCGCGTGTTATTGATGGAGCGGATGCGCCGCTTGATCAGCCGAGGTGAGATAGCCATACAATTTAGGCGGTAAATGTCTTGTTCCAGTCAGCAATTGCTTTCTTAATCCCTTCTTCTAATTCTGGTTCGAGGGCGCGCTTTTCTGCTAAACCGGCAATAACAGATTCTGCATGCAAGTCGAGATGTGCGTGAAAACCAGATTCCCAGCTCTTGATTTTGTCGACCGGAATTGAATCCATATAGCCACGGGTCACCGCGTACAAAATACACACCTGATGCGCCATGGACATTGGTTCATATTGACCCTGCTTCAAGACTTCGACGGTACGACGACCGCGTTCGATTTGCTTTTTGGTGGTTTCGTCCAAATCCGTTGCAAATTGTGCGAAGGCTTCCAATTCACGAAATTGTGCGAGGTCGAGACGTAATTGACCAGCGACTTTTTTGGTGGCCTTGGTTTGTGCTGATCCACCCACGCGAGACACGGACAAGCCCACATTAATTGCCGGACGAATACCCTTGTAGAACAAATCGCTTTCCAAGAAAATCTGACCATCGGTAATCGAGATCACATTGGTTGGAATATAGGCCGAAATATCGCCACCCTGGGTTTCAATAATTGGCAAAGCCGTGATTGAGCCTCCGCCATTTTCTTTATTCAAACGACAAGCACGCTCCAATAAACGAGAGTGGAGATAGAACACGTCACCTGGATAGGCTTCACGACCTGGTGGGCGGCGGAGCAAAAGAGAAACTTCACGATACGCCCATGCATGCTTAGACAAGTCATCGTATACCACGAGAACGTCTTTCCCCTTTTCCATGAAGTATTCAGCAATAGCAACACCCGCATACGGAGCAATATATTGAACCGACGCAGGATCCGAAGCGCCAGCGATCACGATCACCGTGTGATCCATCGCTCCTGTTTCTTTGAGCTTCTGCATGATCTTGGCGACCTTGGATTCTTTTTGACCGATGGCCACATAGACACATAACACGCCTGTGTCTTTTTGTTTGATAATGGTATCGATGGCGATAGCCGTTTTACCGGTTTGGCGATCACCAATAATCAATTCACGCTGACCACGGCCAATCGGAATCATGGCATCAATCGCTTTGATACCCGTCGTCATCGGAACATTGACTGGTTCACGCGTCATCACGCCTGGAGCCACACGCTCAATCGGCATGTCCTTTTTGGCTTTGAAATTTGGACGACCATCGATCACGCGACCAAGTGGGTCAACCACGCGACCAATAATCTCGTCGCCAACTGGAATCGACAGAATCTTTCCGGTCGCTTCGGCATTTTGGCCAGCAGAAACCTGCTTCCAGTCACCTAAAATCATGACGCCGACGCGATCATGTTCCAAGTTCAACACCACACCTTCGGCACCACTTTCAAAGCGAATCAATTCGAGCGACTTTGCTTTGGCCAAGCCGGCGATTGAAGCGATACCATCACCAACATCACGAACCACGC
This sequence comes from uncultured Gammaproteobacteria bacterium, assembly GCA_964426815.1. Classification (GTDB taxonomy): domain Bacteria; phylum Patescibacteriota; class Patescibacteriia; order 2-12-FULL-60-25; family 2-12-FULL-60-25; genus JADZEJ01. Next base: position 2,892 of record CAYRRZ010000003.1, read on the forward strand.
CGCGTTCTGCGGTTTCGCTCGAAATATCGAAGCTCTTAATCTGTTCACGGAGACGGTCGGCGATTTGGGCGGCGGCGGTCACGTTTTTGAGTTTGGATTCTGACATATGCGTAGGTGTTTAGGTGGCCAAGGTTTTTTGCAAGCGTTGAATGCGTCCTTTGAGCGATGCGTCATGTGACCAGGTTCCGGACTTGAACTGGAGCCCGCCCAGAATCGTGGCATCGATCTTGGTTTTCAGTTGAACTGTCCCCTTCCATTTCTTCTCAAGGCTTTTTGCAATGTGTTGTTTTTCGCTCTCATCGAGTTCGATAGCTGAGGTAACTTCGACTTCACGATGATTTCCTTTTTCTGCGGCTAAGGCACGCACATTTTCATGAAAGCTATCGAATTCATCCAAGGCCTGCTTTGACATGAGAAGCTGTAGCGCGTTCAGGACAAAGGGATGGAGCTCGGTTCCGACCGCTTTTTTTAGGGCGGTGCAGCGCTGTTCGAGCGGGACAATGGTTTCGGACAGGTTTTGTTTGAATGAACTTGTTTCCGCAAAGACCTGCGCAATGAGTTCTATGTCGTGGACGACTTGCGGGAGAGTGCCGGCGTCGATCGCCGTATCAACGAGGGCAAAGGCAATGTCTTGATGATGACGATTCGACATAGGAGTTAATTTCGTTCAACATCTTCAACCGCCTCTTTAATCAAGGCTTTATGAGCTACTGCATCCATTCCATGAGCAACTTTACCAACGGCAACGGTGACTAAAGAACCAATTTCTCCTTTTAGGGCAGCAAAAGCAGCATCTCGCTCTTGTTTAATTTGCTGTTTGGTCTCGATGACAATTTTTTCGATTTCAGCTTTGGCTTGAGCCATTTTTTCTTGGCGTACGGTTTCAGCCTTATCTTGTGTTTCTTTAATCAAAGCTTGAGCTTCGGTGCGTGCGTCTTTCAAAATACGCTCTTTTTCCATTTGCGCATCAGCTAAGCGGACTTTGGCATCTTGTGCATGCTTCAAGCCGTCCTGAATTTCTTTGGTGCGCTTATCCATCAGGGCGAGCAATGGGCGATACACAAAACGCCACATCACAAATAACACAATGCCAAAATTGAACAGCTGAGCTGCAAACAATTTTCCATTGAGGCCTAACGTGCCAAGCACGCCTTGAGATACCGGTTCAGTCATATGAGAGAGGAAAAAGAGTCGTAGTGGACTCGGGCGACGGTCGGTTTTTGGGAAAACCGACCGTCATACGGGCCATTACAAGGTAAAAACAACGACGAGACCGTAAATTGCGATAGCTTCTGCAAAAGCAGCACCAAGCAACATCGGCACGAACAATTTGTCGGCAGCTTCTGGATTGCGACCGATTGCTTCCATGGCTTTACTCACAATCTTTCCAATTGCGAGAGCTGGGAAAACACCGCTTAAGGTCATTGTCATGCCTTTCATGACAAGAGTTAAGGACTCTGAGTCCATAGATATATTCGCTCTTTGGTCGACGGAAAATACGGGGAAGGGTTTTTATCGTCGCCTCTGAGTAGATTAAGAATGAGTCTGGCGTGCGACCTCGATTGAGATCACGCCCCATCTCACTCCTAATGTGCTGCGTTTAATTCAACATTGTAATCACTCACATCTTCATCATGCGTGTCGTGATCATGTGCTTCGTGCTTAGTCGTCATCATACTGAGATACACCAAGGTTAACATCGAAAACACCGTTGCCTGGATAATACCGACAATGAGCTCGAGAAACATGAATGGAAGTGGCACCGCTACCGAGATCAATGAAGAGATCACGGTTATTAACACTTCTCCAGCAAAAATATTTCCGAAGAGACGCAATGAAAGAGATACCACTTTGGCAGCTTCAGAAAATAATTCGATAAAGCCAACGATAAATTCAACAAATGCAACCAAAATAGCAACTGGTTTAAGGGATTTGACGGCCTTCCAGATGGTTCCAAGCTGAATAAACTTATTCCAGTGAACAAAGAAGCCAAGCGTCATCATGCCGAGTACATGAGATGCAATCACCGACAATAAAGCCATGGCGACAGTAAGGTTTAAGTCGCTACCCGCAGAACGCATGACCGGCACGAGCTCTACTTCACCATGAACGGACTCCCACACGCCTAAGGTTCCATTTCCTGGGACTAAACCAAACCAATTTGAACACAAAATAAATAAGAACAGGGTGCCGACAATAGGCAAAAACTTTTTTGATTTTTCGCGATTTCCGGTAACACGATCAAAATAGGAAAGCAAAAACTCCAGCACGACTTCAAAGCCATTCTGGAGCTTGCCAGGTACTTTTTTCAATTGTTGATTCAAGGTGAGTGCGAAGACGACGAACAAGACGGTGACAATCGAAGAATTCACATAGGCATTGGTGATCGGAAAAGATCCCAAGTGTCCAATAATTTCGGCTGCTACGGGGATGTTCATGTCGGTGGGTTTGTCTTTTTGAGTCTTTTTGAAAATTGCATGGCCTGGCGTGAGATGATCAAGCCAGAGAGCGCCAAAGCAATAAACAGTCCAAGTAAGGTTAGCCAAGGAGATGTTTGAAAGCGTGCATCTGCCCAACGACCAGCGAATGCGCAGGCAGTTGTTGGCAAAGCGATAGCCATAAACACTTCCCAGACAAAACCTAGGGCCTCGAACTTCGAGATTTCCGTCGTTTTGTCGCTTTTTTCAGCCATAAAAAGACGCCAAGAGCTTACCCAATCTATGGATATTCGTCAATTGTGGAGAAAAACGCTATATACGAAAAGCCTGTTCGGTGTTTTTTCGGAGCTGCACGAGGCAATCTGTATTTGAAATACCGCGGATTTGCGCAATCGCCTGTGCCACATGTTCAACATATGCCGGTTCATTTTTTTGTCCACGATGCGGAACTGGCGCCAAAAAAGGCGCATCTGTTTCAACCAGGATGTGATCAATCGGCATCCGTTCGATAACGCGTTGAATAGCGAGCTCTGGATCCTGGGTTTTCTTTGGTGGAAATGTGATGATGCCTGAGAAGCTTAAGAAACAACCCAATTCTATCAGTGGTTGAGCGTCAATCCAGCTTCCGGTAAAGCAATGGATAATCGTTCGAGGAGCGCGCCCCTTTTCTTTTTCGTCTTTTAAAATACGCACGATATCGGCAAATGCATCACGACAATGAATAACCAGGGACAAATCCAGCTCGGTCGCGAGTTGTAATTGTTCGCGAAATCCCTGTTCTTGTTTTTGTTTGGCTTGGGCAATATCAATCCCCTCGTCCATGCGATAGAAATCCAAACCCGTTTCGCCAATCGCGATAACTTTTTTTGAAGACATCGCGCATTCACGAATGGCGTCGATCGAGTACTCTCCTTTATCTTCTTCACCCTGATAGGCAAAAGCGCTCGAAAAATGTTCTGGATGATAGCCGACGGCTGCCCAAATATTGTCGTGTTTTTCTGCGAAGGCGATCGCTGAACGACTTGAGCCGAGTGTGGTTCCGACAACAATGGTCCCTATCCCCTGCTCCTGCATGCGAAGCAAACAGGCCTCACGGTCTGCATCATAATCTGGAAAATGAAGATGAGAATGGGTGTCAACGAGGTTCATAGTAATACCGCCATCAGAGTTTCAAATACAGTTTGGATATAGAATGCGATTTTTGAGCCAGCGATCCAATGCGCCACGGTCGGCAAAATTTTTATCACATTCACCACAAACAAGATACCTCCCATGATGAGGACGCCCTCAACCAAACCAAGAAAGGCGCCTAAGATTTTGTCGATGGATTTTAAAAATGGAAGCACTTTCAAAATGGAAAAAGCGCCGTCAGCTAATTTGAGCAAAAAGCCCATGAGCCGCGTAATCAAAATAAACAATAAAGCAAAGCTAATAAAATTTGCCCATGCACTTGGCATGAATAAACCAAGAAAACTACCAAATTTAAGGTAATACGCTTTTGCAACCACAAACCCAATCACAGCTCCGATCATGCGACCAAGGGTATGGACAAACCCATCTTTTGCGCCGGCTCCAATAAAGCCAAGCAAGATGAGAAACAGAACAATGTCGACGAGTAACATAGTTTATTTTATGTGTGGACCAATAATTAGAATAAATTCGCCTTTGGTACTTGTTTGTTCAAGAGCCTTGGTTACTTCTGCCAAGGTTCCGCGATAAATCGTTTCGTGCATCTTTGTCAGTTCTCTGCCGATATAGACAAGTCGTTGTGGATCAAGCGCTTCAGCCAATTGTTCCATGGCTTTGAGAATGCGATGGGTTGATTCCAAAAAAATAGATGGTGTTTTTCGAGCAGCCATTTCTTCAAAAAATGTTTTGCGACCTTTTTTATGCGGCGCAAATCCAACATAGGTAAATTCATCCATCGCAAACCCGCAACTTGAAATCGCTGCCGTTAAGGCAGAAGGACCCGGAATCGGAATCACCGTGACGCCTGTGGCGAATGCACATTCTGCTAATTTACCTCCTGGATCATTCATGCCTGGAGTTCCGGCATCGCAGAGATAGGCATAGTGCTTGCCAGCTGCGGCTTCGCGTACCAGGGCTTCAAGCTTGGCATCTGTCGAATGCTCGTGTACCGAAATCAGCGGCTTGGAGATGCCGAGCGTGGTGAGCAGTTTTGAGCTGACGCGTGTGTCTTCGCAGATAATCGCATCGGCTTCGGTCATAGTGTCGACCGCTCGAATCGTCACATCTTTCAGATTGCCGATCGGGGTGGCGACAAAGGAGATTTTTCCAGTCATGCAAGCATGGTATCATCCTTTTATATGTTGTCGCGCCTTCCACGTTCTTTTGCCTTGAGCTTGCTTTCTCTAAGCCTGCTCGGCCTCGGCTGCTCCGCCAAGCCTGAAGCAAAGCCGGTCGCGCCAAAACCACAACCAAAATCATCACAAAATCCTTCGGTTTTGTTGTTTCCGGCTGAAGCGAAGCCAAACCCAACGGTTAATGAAGAATTGCAAGAAATTTTAACGAATTTTCGCAATGCAAATTCGCTTCGCACTACATTTGACATGACAACGAGCCAAGGTCAGGTCAAAGGCAATTTTCAATTCATTCGCCCGAATCGTTTTAAGGGAACCATGGAAGCACAAGGCAGTAATTTAGATATTGTCGTTGTTGATGATTCTCTCTATTTGAAAGCGGGTAATTCTCCTTGGGGCAATTTATCGAATCAACCGTCTTCTAAAGGTTTAACTGATACCTTACGCAAAGCTTTGAGTGGTAACTCTACTTTTGATGCAGCTGGAGCCAATTCACAAGCTTTAGTCACTAAGAACCATGATGATGCTCGTTCTTGTGATGCCTATAAAACCACAGCAAAAACTGCCGAAGGTGCCATTGTGTCAATTGAAATTTGCGCCGAAAATAAACTGCCAAAATACGTCTCAATGACCACAGATCAAGGCCCGGTTCGTATTAGCTATACCGATTACAATAAGTTGTTTTTGATTGAAAAGCCGCTTAACTAAGGGATATTTTGACGATTAGCACTCTCTGTGTTAGAGTGCCAATCGTATGTTGCCACAAAATTTCACGACCAAATCCCAAGAAGCCTTACAGCTTGCTCATCAATTAGCTTTGTCCAATGGCCAACAGGCACTTGAGCCTGTCCATGTTTTGGCGGCTTTGCTTGAACAAGACGGAGGCGTTGTCCCCTCTTTACTTAAAAAACTACAGACCGACATTCCTGATTTGAAAGGTCAACTTGATCAGGCGCTCTTGCGTTTGCCAAAAACACAAACCCAAGGTCAGCCTGGCTTGGGTCAGATGTATTTATCCCAAGATATTAGTCGCGCATTAGTTGCGGCTGAACGTGCGGCTCGTCATTTTAAGGATGAGTATATTTCAACGGAACATCTCTTGCTCGGTTTATGCGAAGGCAATGATGATGCAGCTGCTGTTTTGAATCGCGCCGGCATCACCACGGATAGTATTTTGAAAGCCCTCAAAGATGTTCGTGGAAATGTGAAGGTTGATAGCCAAGATCCAGAAACCAAGTATCAAGCCTTAGAAAAATACGCCAAAAACCTGACGGATTTAGCACGTCAGGAAAAGCTTGATCCGGTGATCGGTCGTGATGAAGAAATTCGTCGCGTGATCCAGGTTTTGACACGCCGCAAAAAGAATAACCCGGTGTTGATTGGTGAAGCTGGTACGGGTAAGACGGCGATTGTTGAAGGTCTTGCACAGCGCATTATTGCTGGCGATGTTCCAGAAAGTTTAAAAGATCGCGAAGTCATTACCCTCGACATTGGTTCTTTAGTTGCCGGTACCAAGTTTCGCGGTGAATTTGAAGAACGATTGAAGGCCATTGTAAAAGAAGTTGAAAAATCGAATGGCAAAATTATTTTGTTTATCGATGAGCTTCATACCCTGGTCGGAGCCGGAAGTTCTGGCGAAGGCGGTACTATGGATGCTTCGAACTTATTGAAGCCAGCTTTAGCCCGCGGTGAGCTTCGCGCGATTGGTGCAACGACATTAAAGGAATATCAAAAGCATATTGAAAAAGATCCTGCCCTCGAACGTCGTTTTCAACCGGTCTATGTTGATGAGCCTTCTATTGAAGATACGATTTCGATCTTGCGCGGTATTAAAGACAAATACGAATCCCATTTTGGTATTCGCATCACCGACAATGCGCTCGTGGCCGCAGCTCGTTTATCTTCGCGCTATATCACCGATCGTCACTTACCAGACAAGGCTGTTGATTTGATTGATGAAGCTGCAGCGGCTTTGAAAATGCAGGTTGAATCAATGCCAGATGAATTGGACCGCGCAAAACGCGAACAAACACGTTTGGATATTGAAAAGCGTGCGCTCTCAAAAGAAGATGATATTGAATCAAAAGAACGCTTGAAGGATATTGAAAAGCATTTAGCCGAAGTTCAAGAAAAAGCACATGATTTAGAGTTAGCCTGGTTGGCTGAAAAAGAAGTGCTGACAGCGAATGCAAAACTCAAAAAGCAAATTGAACGCTTAAAGAGTGAAGCTGAAATCGCCGAACGTCGTGGCGATTTGGAAAAAGTATCTGAGATTCGTTATGCGCAATTGCCACAAACCGAAAAGCAATTAAAGGAAGGCGAAGCGAAATTAAAGACACTCCAAGGACAACGCGGTTTATTGAAGGATGCCGTGACGGAAGAAGAAATTGCTGGCGTGGTTGCCCGCTGGACCGGTATCCCCGTTTCACGCATGTTGCAAAGCGAAACCGAAAAACTCGCTAAGCTTGAACAAGAATTGCACAAACGCGTGGTTGGCCAAGACGAAGCGGTGAAGGCTGTTTCAAATGCCTTGCGCCGCTCACGTGCTGGCATTAGTGAAGATAAACGACCTATCGGTTCCTTCTTATTCTTGGGTCCAACAGGTGTTGGTAAAACCGAGCTCGCGAAGGCTTTGGCTGAGTCGATGTTTGATGATGAAGATGCGGTGATTCGTCTTGATATGAGCGAATACGGCGAACGTCACACCGTGGCTCGTATGGTGGGCTCTCCTCCGGGATACGTTGGTTATGACGAAGGCGGTCAATTAACCGAAAAGATTCGTCGTCGTCCGTATGCTGTGGTGCTCTTAGATGAAATTGAAAAAGCTCATCCTGACATTTTCAATACCCTGCTTCAAGTACTGGACGATGGTCGTTTGACGGATGGAAAAGGACGCACCGTGTCTTTTCAGAATACCATTATCATCATGACATCGAATATTGGTTCTGAACGTATTCTTGAATGGGGAACGACCAAGCAAGAAATTGGCTTCTCTGACCCTGACACCAAGGGCGAAGATAAGGAAGAGGATATTCGCAAGCAAGTGACCGGCATGTTGCGTGATCATTTTCGACCAGAGTTCTTGAATCGTATCGATGATGTGATCATCTTCCATTCGCTTGCAAAGGAGCACTTGAGCCATATTATTGAACTTCAACTCGAAACGGTAGCGAAGCGTTTAGCAGATAAACGTATCACTTTGCGCTTTACGCCAAAGGCAAAGGTATTGATTGCGGAAAAGGGCTATGACCCACAATACGGTGCTCGTCCTCTGCGCCGCGCCATTCAAGATTTGGTGCTCGATGAACTCGCTCTCCAGATTGTTGAAGGCAAGGTGAAGGAAGGCGATACCGTGATGGTTGATGCCACTAAAGACAAGATCAAGATAACAAAAAACTCCCCGGCTTAAGCCAGGGAGTTTTTTGTTACATGTTTTTCAAGTGCTTGCTGATTTCGGTCCACTTCTTCATGAGGATCTTTTTGACCTCTGGAGCTTCTTTCTTGGCAATTTCTTTGGTTTCGACATAGTACTCGGTCACTTTGTCGACCACATCTTCGTATTTATCCTTGGTCAAATTCTCCACATTCTTAAGCTCTTTCATGAGCTTAGATTGGAGCTTTTGTGCCTTCTTGCTTGCGTCTTTAATGATGTCTTTTCCTTTTTTGCTTTGAAGAAAAAGTCCGGTAGCGACACCAACGGCAGCGCCGATGACGAGGCCGATGCCGACATGTGACTGCGATTTCTTTTGGTCTGGCATAGTCGTAGTGTTACGAATTATTTCCTTAGTATAGCATACATTGCCTTTTTACCAGCCTCGACCCCAGGCTGGTCATATGGGTTCACTTCGAGCAAGGATCCAGCGATACCGGTGGCAAATTCAAAAAACAAAAATAGAGCTCCAAGATGCTTGGCATCGAGACGTTCAATTTTTAGGGTTCCATTTGGTCTCCCTGCTCCAGACAAGGCTTGCGATGTCGCTTCGCGCTCGGCATGGATAAGATGCGAAACGGGAATATTCGATAAAAAAGCTAAAGCCGGAAATTGCTTTATGGCTGAAGGAACTTTGATGGAAGAAGTGAACTTCTCTACTTCGATAAAGGTAATGCATTTATCTTGCGGCCCTTCCATGTACAACTGAATCTGCGAATGCTGATCGGTTGCTCCGAGTGCGGCGATCGGCGTTGGGCCAAGATGACGGATCGATCCATCCAGACTGAATTTTTTTCCGAGTGATTCAGCCCACAATTGCCGAAACCACTTACTAAATCCTTCCAGCTTGGCATGATATGGCATGCAGACATGAATATTGCGTTGCTGCATGATCATGGCCATCACATGCAATGCCGCAAATTGACCCGCATCACCAGCGGTTTTATGTTTCACGATATCGTCACGCATGATTTTTGCGCCAGCGAGCAATTGCTCAATCTGAATACCCGCGCAAGCCAAGGGAAATAATCCAACCGCAGTCAAAACAGAAAATCGACCGCCGATATTGTTTGGGACGGGCAAGGTTTCAATCCCCTGCTGCATCGCAAAATCATGCAAAGATCCCTTTTGTTCATCGGTTGTTGCAACAATGTGATGCGCGGCTTTTTTCCCAAAACGTTTGACTAATCGTTCCCAGATAATGGAAAACGTCACCATCGGCTCAATGGTATCGCCAGACTTTGAAATGACATTGACCAAGGTTGATTTGAGATCGAGACTTGAAAGGATTTGCTCTATTTCATCCGGATCTGTATTCGCGCCCAAAAATTCGAGCTTCATGCCTTTTGCTCCGTGCGACAAGGCTTGAGCCGCCGCTCGCGAACCCAAATCAGAACCACCAATGCCAATCACGAGACAGGTTTTAAACCCCTGTTTTTTTTGAACAAGTTGTTTGATTCGTTTGAGTGCCTGCTTGTCATCCGGACAAGAAAGCCAACCCTGACGTCCTTTTTTCCAATCTTCGATAACCTGTTTCTTTGCTTGCTGTAAACGCGGTTGTACTTCGTGTAGCACCTCGGTGAGCAATCCGCCCTCGGTATGCGTTTCAAGCATGCGCTTGGCGTCGTAGGTAATGAGCGATTTTGACATATATTTAGCGTTGCTGTGCGAGGATAAAGCTTGCGATTGTTGCGGCGGTTTCGGCTCGGAGAACTAAGTTTCCTAGCTGACAGATATGCAGACCAGATTTTTTCGCGGCTTCAATCTCCGTATCTTCCCAACCGCCTTCTGGACCAATAAAAAAGGACACTTGAACCGCTATATCTGAGGGCATAAGCGGCTTGCCAGAACCATCAAAAAAGATCCCGCTATCACCTGAACCCTTCCAATGCTCAAGTGCCTGCTCAAAGCTCAACATCTCATGCAGTTTTGGTAAAACCATGCGTCCACTTTGTTCTGCCGCTTCGCGAATAATGCGCTCCGTGCGTTCTTGTTTAACCTGAAGCTTGATCGTTCGTTTACTTAAAACCGGAATGATGTGTTGAATCCCCGCTTCAACCGCTTTTTGTACGGCAAGATCAAAGTGTTCACTTTTCAAAACCGCGAGATACATCGTAACATCACGCACCAATCCATCTTCACCCTGATAGGTTTGCTCGATTTCAATTTCGACTTCGTCTTTTGAAATTCCTTGAAGAGGCCCGGTCCAAGATGCGCCTTTGCCATCACACAAGGTGATAAATTCACCCATGCGTAATTTTAAAATAGTCTTCGCTTGGCGCGCTACTTCAGCATCTTCCAGACGTGCGATAACTCCATCAATCGTTACCTTGCCGATAAAGCGATGAATTTTTTTCATACTTTTTTTGCTTCCAAATACATAAATAACGGAATTTCTCTCCGAGCCATATTTTCTGCTTGTGCACGGGGGCCAGAGTCGCTGTGCTTATGTGAAACCCACTCTTCTAAATTACTCACAACGAATCCGGCACGCGCAAATTGTTTTACAAAATACTGCAATGGACGATGATAGGAATAGGTCACGATATCTGGTTTTGAACCTGGATGCATCAAGATTTTTTGTGAGAATTCACTCGAATAGCGATCTATGCGGCGATATTGAATTTGTTTTTCGGCATCCCAACCCCAGTCACTCGATTTTGGCACGCGGAAAGCGGGATGATTCAGAACCAAGACTAAACGACCACCAGGCAATAAGCGTTCAGCACAAGCTTGAAATACAAGATGCGCTTGGCTGATATTTTGAATCGCTAAAACAATGGTAATAATTTCAAAACGAGCCGTAGCTGGCAAGACACTCAAATCTTCGGCAGAGCCCACATAGTAGGCAATCATTTTTGGTGATTGCGCTTCTACCTGCTTGGCGATTTGAACGAGTTCGCTCGAAATATCTTGACCTGTGACATGCGCACCCGCTTCAGCAAATGCGCGTGAAAAAAATCCCTGACCGCAAGCCAGGTCAAGCACCTGTTGCCCTGGTTGAATATTGAGACAACGCAAAAGATTGGGAAGAATCACGTCTTTTTGATAATTCGAGGCCTGACCATCCACTAATTGGTCATACCAATCGGCCACATTTCCCCAAGATGTTTTTTCTGATGCAGACATAGCCGAAGTGTAGCATGCCCCACGACCTTGCAAAATCAAAAAAATCCGCTAGGATGACATCCACGGAGAACACCATGGAATTTCGTGATTTCTGTCGTTCCTTCAAGTTTCAACCAAACAAAACCGGCCTCGTCGGTATTGAACGCGAGTTCTTTTTGGTGGACGGCGTGAGTGGACTACCCACGCCTCGTTCGCCGGAATTTCTCAAGCGCGTAGCCGATCCGCGCTGGACCTACGAACTCTCGGCCTGCCAGGTCGAAGATCGGACAGTCCCCTGCGAAGCCTTTTTGATCCTGGAGGCTGAGCTGCGACGCGGCCTGTCACTTGGTCGCTCAGCTGCCTTGTCCATGGGCTGCAAACTCGAAGCGATCGAGGTTGCGCCCATCGATATGCCCCAGGACATCTATCCGGATGAGCCGCGCTATGCAAATATCGCGACCAAGCTCGAACCGGAACAGTTGTCAGCTGCGCTACGTGTCGCTGGGATACACATTCACTACGGTGTGCGAAATCTGGAGATGGCCCTTCGCCTCTCCAATATTCTGAACGCCCACATCGAAGAGTTGATCCAGCTCGGCGATGGCTCGCATGGCGAACGCCTTCAGCTTTACAAGCGAGTAGCTCGTACACCGATGGCGCCGAACTATGAAAGCCTCGAGCACTACTATCACGTGGCGCGCGATCAAGGCTTTGCTGACAATCCAAAAAATTGTTGGCATCTCATTCGCATCAGTCCGCACGGCACCGTTGAAGTGCGCGTTTTTGGAACGGCATACAATCGCTCCAAACAAGACCATGATGTCGAACGCGTCGTAGACTGGGCCAAGCGCGTCTGTGATTTCGCCAGCCTCGTCTGATCTCTTCCCTCCGTCATATACGGAGGGCTTTTTGTTTATCGTTTTGCTACCTGATCCAAATAGGTTTCAAGCACCTGTGCATACAAAACGATGCTCGACATGCTCACCCATTCATTTCGCCCATGATGATCTGCTCCATCCGGCTGACTGATAATGACGGGTGAACCTTGCTGCGAAAAAAAGCGTCCATCCGATGAGCCATGCGCCATACTGAACTCCGCTTGGCGACCATGGGCAGCCACGCTCTCTGCAAAACGTGCCACGTCTGGATGAGACGAAGGCGTAAACATGGGCGGGACGGTCAAGGTGTGTTCAATCTCAATCCCGGACGGCATGATTTTTTTCACGCGTTCAATAATTTCTGCCGGGGTATCTTGTTCGGTAAAGCGAATGTCACAAACAGCCTTCGCTGCTGGCGCCACCTGATTTGCGGCAACACCACCTTCAATCAAACCAACATTACAGGTCGTCACCCAATGATCATCCGGATGTTGATCAAGCGGGACAAAAGCATCGTGTACGGTGGTGATTGCTTCGGCCAAAAGATGAATGGCGCTATTCCCCTTCCATGGCGCTGAGCCATGGGCTGGCTCGCCTTTGGCATGCATAACTAAACGCAATACCCCTTTTTCTTTTTCGATAATGCGATGCACCGCCAAACCGCCATCAGGAATAATCACAATATCACCTCCAAAGCCCAACATCGTGAGATAGCCACTTCCATCAAATCCCCCGATTTCTTCATCCCCAACGAGCATCAGGCCAAGATCCCACTGTCTTTGCTTTGCCTGGCGCATGAGCCACATCATCACAGCCAAGCCGCTTTTCATATCCAGGGCGCCACGACCGATCAATTTGTCCCCTTCACGCTTTGGTTCAAATTGCGCGTCTTCAGCATCAACGACATCAAAATGACCATTGAATAAGACTTTCGGCTTTTTAACGCCCTCATGCGTCACCATAAGCGACGGGACGCCATTCTGTTCAAAGCGCTGAATTTGAAGCCCTGAATCGGCAAAATAGGCCTCTAGCGCGTCAGCACAGGCCTTGAGTTGTTCAGGATTGTTTTTGGTTGATCGAAAACGAATCAACTGCTCGGTCAGCGCCACCAGATGTTGTTGATCAATCATATGAGGGTTTGAGTATAGACCTGTTTATACGTGTTTTTCAAGGCTTGACCATGACTCCTTTGGGGTGTAATCTCAGCGCACAAATCACCCATTCCGAGGTCGTCTAATGGTAGGACTGCAGACTCTGAATCTGCCTATCTTGGTTCGAGCCCAAGCCTCGGAGCCAAACAAAAAAGCCGCAAAAATGCGGCTTTTTTGTTTTTACTCGTCTTCTTCTCTCTTCTCTTATTCAAGTTTATTTTTTTCTTCTTCCGCCTCCATCAACGAGGCCCTTCTTAGAACCCACATCGCTGCAAAACTTAAAGCACCGATATCATCAAGCCAGCCTAAAACGGGAATAAAATCTGGGGAAAAATCAAAAGGCGTAATCAAGTAAATGACCGCGAGCACTAAACCGACTTTTGGTTTCCAGTCGGTTTTTGGATTGCGCAAATAGGATATGACGCTGTGCCAATGTGGGATGAAGCGAGGCTTAGACATATTGTTCCATTATGCACGTTTTGGTAATTCGCAACGACGATCACGCGGATCGAAAATACTTGGTGCGAGTTCTTTTCCAGATAAGATTTCTGCAATCCGCTTTCCACCGTAAATGGAAGGCAAGATTCCAATTCCATTGCATCCAAGATTATACAAAATATGCGGATTGCACGGTTCAACACCGATTAAGCGAATTCGATTCAGCGTATATCCCATCAATCCATGCCAGATAAATGCTGGTGATGGCAATTGATCCGCTTGCTGTAATGTCTTACTAAAATCTTCCAACTCCTTACTTTTTTCTTCAGGTACGCTGGCTTGTGCTTGATATTGCTTTACCTCGGGCAAATCATCGACCGGCCCACCAATACAAACAATACTATGTCTGGTTCCTGAAGCATGCTCGTATGGACGACGGGTGACATAATAATAATCTTCATCCGGAGCATAGGTTTTTGGCAAATAACTAATAGCTGTCGGTCTTTCGCCGATGCCCGTTAAATAGCCAGACATATATCCGATCACTCCATTGATATTGGCATGAAACTTTGGATCAATATCCGTCCCTGCTTCATTTTTCAAACTAAAATGTTCAAAACCATTCGTGCATAACACAATTTTATCGGCATTCACTTTGTAGCGTGCACCTTTTGCCGTTACTTTGTGTAAACCAACCGACACCTCATGAATCGGCGAATGTTCAACCACACGAAAGCGCTCCGGATACTGCGCGAGCATACATCCAATCAGCTCTTCGCAAAACAGCGCACTATTCAAACACCCTTTTGGTGAAGCGCCCACGGCGAGATATTGTTCATCTTTGGTTTCGAGCAATTGCTGAATGTCTTTTTTTGAAATAATCGTGACACATGAACGATATTCGCTCGGAAGACGATCGCGCAGGGTTTGATCATCGGCAACAAACAAATCTTCAAAAGCAATCCCCGCTTTTCGTTTGAGTCGGACATCCTCGCAAAAAGAAATGAGCGATTCAAAATTACTGATACCAACATATCCCGTCACTCGTGTCAGTGGGGTCTTGAGGCCAAGATCTTGAATGATTCCTTCAAGCAAAAGCCAGGAGTCATCGATAGATTTTTGAGCTTCGGCAGCTTTTTCCAATCCGAATTCTTGAACGATGCTCTGGAATGGGCGTTCAAAATAACTGACAACCTGACCGGCATTATGCCCCGTTGCTCCATGGGCAATTTTATTCGCTTCAATTAAAATAAACCGCTTATCCGTATCACGTAAACCATAATAAGCCGTGGCAATGCCAGCGATGCCGCCACCAAGAATAATGCAATCGGTCTGCGCATCAGACTCGAGCGATAATTCTGGGCGAATGCGTTTTAACTGTGCGAGCCAAGGCGAGTGGTTCATGTGGTACCTCCTTCCTCCATTACTTGTCCGCCAAAGGCACGCAATAAGGTGTTCACCGTATCTTCTTCGCGAGCCTGCTTCCCTTCTTCATCCTGCAAAGCAACGATGCCATCAATACGTATACTTGGATAATCTAAGGTTGTTCGCAAACAATCTTCAACCAATTGCTTTGATTTGATAGTTCCAATAATTTTTTCGCGATGATACGGATATTGAAATTGAATAAACAAGACATTTCCTTCCATGCGCGAAGGGCGAGAAATGCGCAAAATAAAGGTTAAAGAAGGACTTTTTTCATCCATGGCTTTCAAAAATGTCTGCCATTTTGCCTGGATGAAACCAATGGAAATAGGAGCGACTTCGGTTTCTACGGGAGGCTCTGCTTGCACTGTCTCAACTGCTTTTGTGGTCGTGACGTGAGCGTTTGCCGAGGAGGGCGGTACTACTGCATTCGAGGCAGAGGCAACCGGAACGGCTGGCGAGCTTGGCCTACTTGGTGTTGCATCAGCCAAACGAATAGTTGGGGCTGGACTTGGTTTTGGCGCTGGAGCTACGGGCGCATGCGGAACCACCGGATTGGTTGATCCAGACGTTCTTTGACTTGGAAGTAAGCCGAGTGCGATGGCACTTGCGGCTAATTCCATACAAAAACGCTCATCCGCACCTTGCTTAGCATCACGACGACGTTCCATGAAGAGCAAGGCCATGTCCGCCAATTCTGCGGCTTCATAGGTCGTTACCAGTGCGGCTAAGGCCCGATCCGCTTCATCTCCATTAGCGAGCTTTTGGCGATGACTCACCGAATCTGAAGCAAGCAATAATTGGCGAATCGCAACAATCACATCATCAAATAAAGGCATGAGCGGTATCCCCTGCTCTTCTAATTCCGCAATCGTTTGAAGTGCTTCACCAAGTTGGCGTTTGGCGCATACCTGCAAAACCTTGGCTGCCATTGGTAAACGCGAAACCGGAAGCACCAGATCAGCCACGGCTTCGGTCACCTTTTTCTCGCCTAAAGCAAGCAATTGTCCAAGTAAACTTTCTGCATCACGAACACAACCATCTGATTTTGAAACAATACGCTTAATAACAGCTGGTTCAATCTCGATTTTTTCACATTCAGCCAAGTGCTGCACCCGTTCGCCCAGAGGACCATCGGGAATGCGCTTAAAATCAAAACGCTGACAACGACTCTGAATGGTTGCCGGAACTTTGTGAATTTCGGTGGTAATTAAAATAAACACCGCATACGCTGGTGGCTCTTCCAAGGTTTTTAGGAGCGCATTCCATGCAGCCGTGGTGATCATGTGCGCTTCGTCTAAAATATAGACTTTGCGTTTGGTGCCGCTTGGGGCAAAGCGAACATGTTCGATAATATTTTCACGAACCGTATCAACGCCATTATTTGAGGCGGCGTCCATTTCGATAATACCCAAATTCGAACTTGTATCAGCTGAAAGACAGGATGAGCAAGCATTACACGGCTCGCCTTTGTCTGGGCGTTCACAGTTTAAAGCTTTAGCAAAAATACGCGCCGAGGTGGTTTTTCCAACCCCACGCGGACCACCAAATAAATAGGCATGACCGATATGATCGGTCTCAATTTCTAAACGAAGCGTTTGTTTCACGCCCTCCTGATCAGTAATGTCGGCAAAAGTTTTTGGGCGATACGTTCGGCTGAGATTTGCCATGTTTACGTGCGTTTAATGACATTTTCCACCGCTGCCCATTTGCTTGGGGCGGATTTTGGAATAAGAATGACCGCTTCGTCTCCGGTATCACCGCGATGATAGGAAACCGCTGCCGTTAAGACATGGTACTTTTTATTGTTGGCGATGATGCGTAAATCATTGGTCATTTCATCGCGCACAATGGTTCCCATGGCTCTTTGACGTTCGATTGGACCGATTTGTTTGAACAAGAAGGTCCCATTTGGCTGAATTGTCAGTTTCAAGATATCGCCTTCGACCAATTTTGACTTTGAGGCATAGTTTGGCGGAACCACATATTGATTTCCATCTGAGCCAACCATGTGCTCGCCATCAAATACACCTTCAACAATTTTGCCTTCATTTGGACCAAAGGTGTCTTGATCAGGGCGATTAGCGATACGGTTGACGAGCTCTTCCATCGAGCCTTCGCTCTCGGATGCGCTTGAAAGAAGCCGTTCCAAATTGGACAGATCTTCGCGTAAATTACTAATCATTTTGCGTGCGAGAGCAAATTTGGTCTCCATCGCATTCAATGACACGTGGTCATGTTGTGGTTCGGAATTGGTCATTTGGTTTTGGACTTATCCACATCCCCTGTATTTTACTCCCTAAAGACTTAAATCGTCCAAGGGGTCACTCACTTTTGAATTTCGGCGCTCGGCAATCTCGGCTTCGATCAATTCGCGCTTACGACCATATTTATAGCGCGACAATTCTTTGACCATATTGGCCAATTCTTTTTCTTTGGTGGTTGGACGCGGGGCAAAGTTCAACTTCATCAAGAATGGCTTGGATGCCGTATTGTCGATCAAGACGCGGGTTGCCATGTGCAAACCAGGAACATTCACCAAATCGTATTGCGAGAAAATCGGCTCGAATTCTTTGGATAAGAACTCGGCATCCTCCGTACCGACACGGAACACACATTTAGTACCCACATTGCCGAAAATAGCATCGCGAATTTGTGTGTCCTTACTCGCACCAGTCACTAATTGCCCAATATATTGATGCGCAATAATCAAGTTCAAAGCGTATTTACGCGCTTCAGACAAAATGGCTGAAATCGAATCGGTTAAGAAGTTTTGGAACTCATCGATATAGAGATAGAAGTCTTCACGCTTCGAGGCTTCTTGGTCACCACGAGCCAAGGCAGCCATCAAGATCTTACCGACGACCACCATACCAATGAGATAGGCATTAATGTCACCAATTTTACCCTTGGACAGCTTCAGGAGCACGATCTTCTTGCTATCCATGGCTTCGCGCATGTTAAAGGCGCTCTTTTGCTGACCGATAATCGGCCGCATGTAGTCATTGTAGATAAATGGCGTCAGCTTTGAAGTGATGTATGGCACCATATTGGCCAAGCTTGCTTCACCGCCTGCTTTTTGTGCTTCCTTGGTCCAGAAGTCATACACGTCTTGTGACTTACACTTGGACAATTTGAAGGCGCGATATTCTTCATCGGCTAATAACTTTGGAATTTCCATCAAGGTCGAACCGGATTCGCGATGCTCCATCAACAGCAAAATGGCATTGCGCATGTAGAGTTCGAACATTGGGCCACCCGTAGACTTTAGATCATACAATTTGTCGAAAATCTTCAACATTTCATTGATCACGAAAGTCTTTTGTTCTGGAAAACGCTCATCGAACTCGAGCATGTTCAAGCCGATTGGACGCGAATAGTCAGCCGGATCAAAGAAAATGACATCGTCCGCGCGCTCTTTTGGCACGAAGGTCAACGCTTCATCACATAAGTCACCATGCGGATCAATCACGCATACGCCACGGCCTGCCAAAATATCTTGGCGAATAAGCGAAGCCTGATAGGCAGACTTACCGACACCAGATCCTCCAATGATATACATGTGCCGACGACGATCTTCTGGCTTCATGCGCACGGCATAATTGTGGCCGCGATAGGCCGCATTGCCAAGCAAAATACCTTCTGAAGGCAAGTTTGAAGGCGGCAATGCCGAACGAACCAAGAGCCAATTGATCTTTGGCGTTTCGGTTGTTGGAAGTGGAAAATGATAGACCGAAGCGAGTTCTTCGGCATTCATGGTCAATTTGAAACGGCGATCAAAATGACGATAAATAAAATGCCGCACCATTTGACTCTGAAAAGACGGCGTACTCTTTTGAAAAGAATTACCGTATTCATACACATTGTATTGCCCGAATGAGGTCAAGGCATCATTTAGATAGCGCTTGGCCTTTTCCGGATTCGCCGATGAGGCGATGATGCGAATGTTTACATCTAAACCCGCCTTGCTCGCCTTTTCTTCAAGACCTTTCACCATTTCTTCTTCTAATGGCGATAAGCGATAACCTTCTTCTGGTTTCTTTTCTCCGGTCTTTGCACTAGAGGCCAATTTAGAAACCTCTTTCGTCACCGCCGAGAACATACTGCCACCTTGCACATCTTTCAATTTCTTCCCTTGCTGCATAGCTTTTGCAATGCGCAAGCCTTCGGTGCGCCAACTCTTGCGTGCGCTCGCAACGATAAATTGAACAGCTACACCGTCGCTATCTTCAACCTTGGATAAGGCATTCGTGAGTGAATTGAGCGGATCTGATTCTAATTTGCGATAGGTTTTAATTGGAAAAGCAGACTGACGCTTAAAGGTCACATAGCTCCCAAGAATAATGCCAGTTGGTGAAAAAATATTGTAATCGGCTTCTTCGGTAATTTCGGCATGCGGAAATTGCGCATGAATCTGCTCTTCAATAAACTGGCGATATTTTTTTGGAACGGCAACGTAAAAATTAATCTTGCCTTGATGGACGACAATTTCAAATGAATAGACATCTTTACGGCCGTATAACCAGCGCGCCATCCCCTTTTCGGCTGGAACCGAACCGATGGTGGCAAACACGGTTTCCATGACCGAAATGAGTTCTTGAATTTGTTGGGTTGAGCGTGAACCTTCAACATCTTCTTTTTTGACGGCTTTTGGAACTTTGACGCTCAGGACCTGTAAATCAAAGGCGACCGAAGCGCGACCGCGACGATTATACATGGCTCGAATGATATACAAACTCATGATCACCGCCAGAACAAATCCAACCACGCCTACAATTACTAAAAAGATTGGATCGGTTACGATATCCGAAATGGAAAAAGGCACATCGCTGAAACTTGCTTCAGGAAGTGCATCAAATTGGAAGAGAAAGGCCGGGATCATGGTTGCTTCAAGAGGTCTTCTTTACGGGCCTCTATCAAGAGATTGATTTTGTCGACTTTAATTTTGGCTTCTTGCTCAAGAAAAAACTTATTTACTTTTGGAACGGTCAGCAGCCAATCACGGATGAGTTGCAGGGCGCGTTTTACATTTAGCTGCAGATTGCGCACCATTTTTGAAATTTCGGTTGAGGCTTCTTCGCCTTTTTTCTTAAAGATCGCTTTTCCATTTGGTGGCAAACTGGCATAAAAATCTCCCAAACCTTCTTCCAAGACTTTTTCAACTTCGATTGTCACTTCATCTTTTTGACTTTGGACACTTGCGCTGGCTTGAGATGGTGTTGGGATGGGCGCTTGCTCTTGAATAGGCTCATCAGACTCTTGTTGGGCCTGTTCTTCTTCAAGAAAGTTCTCTTCTTGCGGCATGGCCTCAAAGGCACGCGCATCAGCTTGAACTGAGCTCTCTTCTTGTACCGGAGGTACAGCTGAAAACGCTTCCGCCTTCGGCATTTCACGTTTTCCATTCAAGGCATCTGGCATAGGGATATTGTACCATATAAAAGACCGCCCCGAATGGGCGGTCTTTTTGGTTTATTTGAGTTTTTCTTCAAGCTTGTTCAAGCGCTCTTCAAGTGATTGCACCTTTGATTTGAGCTCGTCATTTTCAGACTTGAGCTGCTTAATTGAGTTGACCGAGGCCCAGATGATTGGGTCATTGTTGACGGTCAAATAGCCGTCTTCACCCATGTGAACCGCTTCAGGCAAAACCTTGAGCAATTCTTGAGCACTGATACCTTGATGTGTAATCGTCGATTCAATCTTTTGTGGATTGTTCTTCTTGTAGTTGAAGATGATCGGATTGATTTGACTCAAGACTTCAAGGCCCTTGGTATATTCGCCATGAATATCTTTTAAGCGTTCATCAGAAGCGATATTGAAGCTCGCGGTATTCGCATAGTTGAAGATTTGTCCATTTACCCAGTTTACCTTCAACATGTCGCCAATTTGATTGCTATAGAGGCGGGCCATGGTGCCAGCTGCATCCGTATAGGTATACCATGCATTGAACTTGGTAGCAGGCGTTGCACGATCATGGAAGTAGAAACCAGAAACCGTCCCATTTGAGTGAACATCACCGGCATTATTAACGTAGAAAATCTGAGAATTGCCTGAAGTCGATCCGTTCACCGCTTCAATTGGATAGCTTCCGTTTGCGATAAAAACTGTTTTATTGGTATTTGCATTGGTGAATTCACCACCTGCATCACCAGCAACATTTGAATATCCGTAGATACCAGCGCGATCCTTATACCCAGCGATACCTACGACATTCGGTGCCTGGAAACGACCAGCGTAATTATTTACACCGGTACCATTGGTAGCAATCTCCAAACCCGTATCATCTGAGTTCAACTGGATACCTGTTGAATTTAGACCGATCGTGTTAATCACCATACCTCGAGCCGCGCTATCAATCTGGATACCATCACCCTTGTTTGGCATGTGAATATGCATACCACGTTGAGCTCCAGCACTTGCCGGAACTGTGACATCAACACCGACACCGGTACCATTGACTAACATACCGTAGGTTGTACCCGTGAATGTGGCACCGGCATAGGTCGCATTACCGCTAATACCGTAGGTAGAACCAGTGAAAAAGCCACCGTAACTTGTTCCATTTCCTTGGACACCGTTTACTGTCCCGTTTCCATAGACACCCGTTCCAGCACCTCCATCGCCATAGACACCGTAGCGATTTGTCGCCGTCACGCCAACGACAGATCCGTGTAAACCATATGCATTCGTTGCACTACCGCCGCCGCCAGTTACTTGCCCGCGAACACCATAGGCATTCGTCGCAGTTCCTGCGGCACCAGACAAATTTGTAATACCGTACACACCCATTTGAGGAGTTGTACGAGCATTATTCACAAAATTAACACCGAGTACACCAGCGGTTTCAATCAATGATTTACCCTGTGCATACCCTTGTACCCCGTACAAATAATTCGGACTCTTGGTTGGAGATAGATTCAAAGCTTCACCGTAAACACCGAGCGCTCGATTAATTGTATTGAAATCAGTCGTCGCATTAAATTGCCCACGCACACCACTAACCTCTTGATTGATTCTGCCATTATTATTCACGCTCGCGAAAAAGTTACCGCCATACGCATAATCATTTGAAGCACCTGTATTTGCATTGTTCCCAATAACAGCCGCAGATTGTGCAAGTGTGGTTGCCGCGCCTGATTGATTAATCATCGACTTCACACCATTCATAACTGAAGCTGGATTTGCCGAATTTGGTGGAGCGACGATTGAATAAACGCCATTCATTTCGGAGAATGTTGTATTCAAAGCTGGACTAGCTGAAACAGCAAATGTGGATGTGTTCCCCACGCTTCCAGCATAGGTCTTATTCACGGCTAAAGAACCAGACATCGTGTCCCCTGTTTTTAAAACAAAACCTGCGCCGCCTGCCGAACCCCAATCTGAAATACAGTCTGAGACGCCACCTGGATTAAAACAGAATTCAGTAGCTTGGACGCGACCGCGTTGACCAGGAGAGGCGCCAAAATCAGTCAGCTGAAGATCACCGTTAATGTAGTTAGTAAACGGTTTTTGCGTACCTCCTCCCCAATTACCCATTTGAATATTTGTTGAACCAGCACCATCAATTCTCATGGCGTGACCGGTTGTAAGATAAAGGTCACCACCTAAGTAACCATTCCCTGATATATTCCAATCAGCTGATTGCTGTAGAGATGTACCCTTTGTATTCCATATTACACCTGGAGCATTTCCAGACGGTGGCTGCTGTGAAGGACCCTGAAAGGTTGCAGCAAGTGTTAATGTTGGGGATCCAAAAAACAATGTCGCGATAGCAATGAAACGTAAATGTGCGCGCTTAATCATATTGATACAAGTATATCACATGCTGTTTCAAAAAATTACCAAAACAAAAATAGCCTGCGAACTCTTTCGAAATTCGCAGGCTAGACCCGTAGGTCAGTTGCAGCTGCTGGAGTACAAACCAACACCGCTCGGACCATTCTGGTTCGACGTCGTGCTCGCGAAGAGCACGGTGTCAGAACCTGGAACAGACCAAACCGCTGCAGGCTGATAAGCGATACCGTCGACCAAGCTCGTCAGGACCCCGTTGGAATCACTCGTCGTTACCCGAGCACTCCCCCAAGGCTTCATGTTTGCTTGACCGACATAGGTGGAGCCACCAGCCCAGAAGGTTCCCGGTTTTTTGCTCAAGACCGGGGCGTAGAAAGCGACGTCGCTCGTGATATAGCTCGTCCAGGTCGCCAACCCGTTCGTCAGGTGATGAACGATGCCTTGCGCACCGTCGCTTCCCGTGATGAACAAGTCGTTGATGGACGTGCCGCTCATGAAGGCGAGTTCGGTAGCCGTACCCGGCACCGGCATCGATTCCCAACTCGAGCCATCGAAATGAAGCAGAACTCCACCCGAGGGATTCGAATTGGTCATCGTATGACCAGTGACGAAGATATGGCCGCCAATGCCCCAAAGTCCTCGCAATTCCGTTCCCACAGGAACTGAGGGAAGGCTCTGCTGAACCCAGGTGGTGCCGCCATTGCGACGCCAGACACGGTAATTCCAACCGCTGTCAGCACCGAGCAGCCAGACATCGTCTGCGCTCGTGCCCCACACCTGCTTGAACGACTTGCCATTCGGGCGATTACTGTCTTCACTCCAGGTGCCGCCTGACTTGTGGTACAGGAAGCCCTTCGAGTTACGACCCGTAACCCAGATGTCGTCATCGCTGGATCCCCAAATCCCGTTCAGCTCAGGCGGAGTGCCCGGCATCACGATCTTGATCCACACCACACCGTTCCAGTAGAGCACGCCACTGGAAACGTTTTGGTTGTGGAGGGTCACGTAGACGTTATTCGCGCCCGTGCCCCAGATTCCACCGACGAACGGGAACTGGTCCGTGTTCGCTGCATCGAGTGCCGCGTCACGGTTTCCATTCGTGCAGGTGTAGGTGTTTTGCACCGCACCGCCCGTTCCCGCATTGCCCGCCGAGCCGGCGCTACCAGCATTGCTGCCGGCGC
>CAYRRZ010000003.1:27149-56985 GCA_964426815.1 uncultured Gammaproteobacteria bacterium
GCAGAGCCAGCACCGCCCGTCCCGGTCGAACCAGAACCGCCGGCTCCAGCGCAAGCGCCTTCGCCTTCGGTCGTGGAACCATGACCAGCCTCGCCGCAAGGCGTCGTGCCGCCGGCTCCACCGTTGTTTCCGGTGTTGCCTGCGCCTGCACTGCCTGCATTGTTGCCGCCACTTCCACCGGAACCGCCTTCACCGGCGCTTCCACCAGATCCTGCGTCCCCGGCTTGACCCGAGCCCGCAGCGCTTCCGGCAACATTGCCAGAGCCACCAGAGCCGCCCGTCGATGACGAGCCGCCCGTTCCCGCATTCCCGACACCAGCAGAGCCTTGCGGCTGATTGTTGTCGGTGTTGTCCCCGCTGCAGCCGACCATGAGGATCAGCGCCACGAACGGAGACAGTACTCGGAGCAGGGTTCCATTTGCGGCCCTGCTTTTCCGCAATTTAACGTGAGCCATGAGGAACTCCTGTTCCGGAATGGGTGAGGCAGCTCGGCACCATGCCACTTGCTGCAACTAACTCTTAACCAACACTGAAAAGAACGAAAGGTACCTCTCTCAAAACCTCTCGTACCCAGCGCACCATGCACTAGGTATTAGTACCTGTGCACTAGGATATACGATTGCGTGCCAAAGTACCAGATTTTGTCGTTTTTGTCAATAGTCGAAGGTTGATTTTGTTCAATAAAAATGAACAAAATCAATGGTTTTTGAAACTGTGCTATACTTTTCTTAATGTATGATGAATGCACATTCTCCCTCAACCGGCCGCACCATCCTTGCGGTCCTATCTGTTTGTCTCGTGATGACCGCTTTTGTTTTGATCGCGCTTAATGCGTATCTCAAACAACCGGTCGGCCTGACAGCAAAAACGTCTGGTGGCTTATTTGGAAAATCTAGCGACCAAGCATACAAAGATGGATACGAAGCTGCACGACAGCGTTTTTCAAAACTCTACCCTGTTTTAAACCAAGAATCTCGTCTGGTATCTGGAACCGTCATTGCGGTTTCTGGAAACGGTTTTACCCTAATGCAGGACTCCTTGGCCATCGATCCAAAGGCGGACGGCGTCTCAGATACACGCACCATTACCGTTGATGACAAAACCCTGATCAACCAGGTAAAGGAAAAAGATCCAGATGCCTTTAGAAAAGAAATGGAAGCGTTCTTGGCAAAACAAGGACAGAGCACTGAGCCTCAATCCCCTCCAATTCCAACGATAAGCACCGCAGCACGCTTGAGTGATTTGAAGCCTGGTATGCGTCTCAGCGTTGAATCTGAAACGGATGTACGCCTTTTGACCACCATCCATGCCATCAGCATTCGCTTCTCCGGAAACGAAGCTCGATAAGATAAAAACACCCCGTTCGGGGTGTTTTTTGTTATGGTTTTCGAAGCGGAAGATTCTCTTCTCGTTTTTCTCTCAATTCTTCGCGGCGTTTTTGAAACAATTCTTTTCTCTGTTCACGGAGCTGCGCTCGTTCTTGCTGAAGTAATTCGTGGATTTTTTGCTTTTCTTCTTTGGCTGAGGTTGCCTGCTCGGTTTTTTCCATCATGTCCATCTGTGCCTGCTTTAAGCGATGTACGGATTGATCTAATTTTGCCTTGACCTCTGGCGACGACTGCTCGACGCGTTTAGATACGGATTGAACTCGCTGCAACAAGGTTTCGATCTTAGCCGCTTGAAGTGGTCGACGTAATTCGCGCAGCTTTTGTGCTTCATTGACCCGGCGTTTGAGATGCTTCATTTCGACCTCAGTTTTTGCCTGATCTGAAAAAGCGAGCTTGGTTTCTACCTGCTCAATCTGTTCACGGACGCCATACAATGGATGTTCAGGCAAGACATCATCCGAGGTATACGCATACACCCCTGTACCACTCCCCAAGACCACCGAGGCACAGGTGAGAGACACTGCAACTTTGCTCCATTGCATCCACCAAAATGGATGACCAATATCCTGTTTTAAGGTTTTTTCAAGCTTCAACACAAAATCACGGCTTGGTTCAGCCTTTTTTGCGATTTTCTGGAGTTTGCGTTGTAAAAACCATTCCATAGTCTATATATACCGATTATGCACCTTTTTGTTTCAATAGCTTAGAAAGCGCTTTTAAGGCTCGATGTGCCTGAATTCTGAGTGCGCCAGCCGTTTTCTTGGTCTGGAGGGCTATTTCGTCATAGTCCCAGCCTTCTAAGTGCTTCATCCGAATGAGCTTGGCATCATCTTGCGGTAATTGCTGTATCGCCTGCAAGAGCTGCTCTTCCTCAAACTGCAAAGCGAGTTTTTCCGATAATGTCTTTGGATCACTCAATATCAGCTCAACTTCTTCAAGTGGCACATTCCCCTTCTCTTTTTGCAGGGTATTAATGAGGTGATTACGCGCAATCGTCAAAATCCATGAACTTTGGCTTTTTTCTGGATCATAACTCTCAAAAGCATTCAGGGCTTTGATAAAGACATCTTGCGTCAGATCTTCTGCCATTTCGCGATTGCCCTGCAACCGAAAAAGCAGGAACTTATAGACCTGCTTTACATGATTTCGATAAAAATCAGGGAAATGTTTTTTATTCATCACCGCCGCCTCCTTTTGGTGCAAAAGCCATGACCGTAATTGGCAAAATCATCCAAGCGCTACGACCAATATCACTCATGAAAACCTGACGGGTGACTTCTGTCAAACCCTGGGTCATGTTTGCCGGAAGAAAAGACAAGGTAATACTAATCAATAAACCAACCTGCAATAGACTATACAGAATCGTTTGCCACCAAGCGCCCGAACCTCCGCCGCCGATTGTTCGTAATAAGGCGCTGCGCGAAAGTAAGAAAAACAAAACCACGAACAAACCAACAAAATAGGTAATCTTTAATGCGTAATTATCATTAATCTTCAGCGAGAAATTAATCGCATTCAAGATTGGCGTATTCGAGACCACGGCCAAAGCCATGTAAATAGAAACTAAAATGACAATGATGCGATCGCGACCAAGCGACAAACCGTAGAGCAAAGCGCCAACCAAGAAGAACAGGTAGATGAAAATGTCCCAAGATGGATTGGCCCAATTAAGGGATTGAAAATACGAAATGATCGCGCCCATAGAATGTATAAGAAGTATAACATGGTTTTGATCGCGTCATTCCCGCGCAGGCGGGAATCCATCCCTTCAGTCGGCATGCCGGTGGATTCCCGCCTGCGCGGGAATGACGCGTATAAAAAAGCAGGCTTTTTTATAAGCCCGCTTTTTTTAATTCCTCTAAAGCTTGACGTTGTTCTTTGCTTAATTTCTTTTTGACTTCAGCTTGAACGGTTACGAGGTGATCACCGCGGCTGCTGCTGCGAATGTGTGGGAAGCCTTTACCGCGGATTTGAAAGACGGTTCCGGGTTGGGTGCCTTCGGGAATCGCGAGCGTCCCACTGCCTTCGACGGTGTCGATTTGAACATCTCCGCCTAAAACCAAGGTTGAGAATGGAATCTGAATGTCTGAGGTCACATCAAAGCCATCTCGATCAAACACGGGATGCGATTTGACGCGGATGCGGACAAATAAATCCCCTGCTTTACCGCCAGCACCAGGATGTTCGCCTTCGCCTTGGATGCGGAGCGCTTCGCTATCGGCAATACCTGCTGGAATGTCGACCGGGTATTCGACCGTTTTTCGTTCAATGCCTGCGCCCTTACACACCTTACATGGCTCTGCTGGCCGAGAACCGCTCCCCTGACACTCAGGACAGGTTACGGCGGTCTGCATGGTTCCAAAGATGGTTCGTGTCGCACGCTGGACTTGGCCACGACCTTGGCAGGTTTTACAGGTTTCCATTTTGGAACCTGGCTCTGCGCCGGAGGCCTTACAGTGACCACAAGCAACATGCTTGTACAAACTAATCGTGCGCTTCACGCCCTTCACGCTCTCAAGAAAATCAATGGTTAGTTCGGTTTCGATATCGCTGCCGCGTTTTGGCCCGCGACTGCGACCTCCACCACCCATGCCAAACATGCCGCCGAGAATATCGCCGAGATCGCCAAAATCCTCCATGTTGACATTCATCCCATCAAAACCACCAAAACCCTGACCTCCTCCGCCACCACCAAATCCGCTATTTGGATCGAAGGCTGCGGAACCATATTGGTCATAGGTGCCGCGCTTGGTTTTATCACCAAGCACTTGATAGGCCTCATTAATGTCTTTGAACTTTTGTTGGTCACCACCTTTATCCGGGTGATGTTCATGCGCCAAACGACGAAATGATTTCTTGATTTCGTCTTCGGACGCCGTCTTCGGCACGCCGAGAATGGCGTAATAATCTTTATTCGGCATTTTGAGCTGGCGCGGCAAAGACCACCTTCTTCTCCATGATTTCTTTCATGAAGAGACGATGCAATTTTTCATTGACTTTGGCCGTCACTTCAATTGGATACACATTATTTTCCGTTTGAGTGAACTTTTCATCCAATTCCGGAATTTGCTTGTGAATCTTTCGAATGACCTCGGTATTTTCTGCAGCATCCCCACTGAGCGTCATTTCAATATTCATAGATATGTTGATGAGATTTATTTCTGACCACCGTTCTCGTAGCGCATCTTTTCCCATTGTTCAATCGTGTTCTTCAAGGTCTCGATCAAACTCTTGGCGGAAAAGTGGTTGAGAAAAATGCGTGAGACGAGTTGCGCGGAATTATTTCCCTTCATGTTCACATGGCTTAAGAAGTCGATCACGACATCACGTTCTTGCGAAGTCACGGAAAAGGCATTTGCATAGTGACCCTTTAAGACCTTTGGGTCTGCATTCACCATGATGTTATTTGCGTCTTGTGGTTGTTGTTCGGCCATATGAGTTGATATTAGAAATAAATGTTCGACACGATACCGTCATCCCGAGTGAAGCAGTAGCGGAATCGAGGGATCTTCTGTCTATCGAAGGTCTCTCTACTTCGCCACTGCTTCGATCGAGATGACGGCGGGATTTAGTTTTGTTTGAACTCCCCTTCTTTTGGCTCTTCACCTTCCTTCTTTTCTTCTGACTTGCCTTCTTCAGCTGGTGCATCAGCGCCCATGGTTTGCGAGGCATTCTGTTGCTTCTTGTACATCGCTTCACCAACTTTTTGCGCGGCTTGAGCTAATTCATCACCGGCTTTTTTGATGGCTTCAACATCTTCGGAGTCCTTGAGCTGTTTCAAGGCTTCCATTTTTTCATCGACCGCCTTCCTATCTTCTTCGGACACATCCTTGGCTTCTTTCATCATCTTTTCAGTGGTGTAGATCATGGTTTCAGCCATGTTCTTAGCTTCGATGAGTTCGCGACGCTTTTTATCAGCATCGGCATTCATCTCGGCGTCCTTCTTCATCTTTTCGACTTCTTCCTTCGACAGATTGGTCGAAGCGGTGATGGTGATCTTTTGCTCCTTATTAGTTGCCTTGTCGACCGCCTTTACCGACAAGATGCCATTCGCATCAATATCAAAGGTGACTTCGACTTGAGGCACGCCGCGAGGAGCGGTTGGGATGCCGGACAAGGTAAAGCGACCGAGCGAGCGATTATCTGCTGCCATTTCGCGTTCACCCTGCAAGACATGGATTTCCACCGAGGTCTGACCGTCCGCAGCCGTAGAAAAAATCTGCGACTTGGAGGTTGGAATGGTGGTATTGCGTTCAATGACCTTGGTCATGATGCCGCCCATCGTTTCCAAGCCCATCGAGAGCGGAGACACGTCGAGCAAGAGCAATTCGCCCTTAATATCACCCTGCAAGTTTCCAGCTTGAACAGCGGCGCCGATGGCAACCACTTCGTCTGGATTCACCGAGACATTTGGCTTTTTGCCGAAGAACTTTTCAACGGTCTGTTGCACCATTGGCATGCGTGTCATCCCGCCAACGAGAATCACTTCGTGAATATCGCCGGTTGATAATTTTGCATCAGCCAAGGCCTTGCGGCATGGCTCCAATGATTTTTCGACCAAGTCGCCAACTAATTCTTCTAATTTGGCGCGCGACATTTTGAGCATCAAGTGTTTTGGACCTGAAGCGTCGCTTGTAATAAATGGCTGATTGATTTCGGTTTCAATTGCGCTCGAGAGTTCGATCTTGGCTTTTTCTGCAGCTTCCTTAATGCGTTGCAAGGCCAAATTATCTTTAGACAAATCAATGCCATCGCTCTTGCGGAATTCATCCACAATCCAGCTGATGATCTTTTGATCGAAGTCATCGCCACCAAGGTGCGTGTCACCATTGGTTGCTTTCACTTCAACCGTGTTTTGCTGAGTGGTTGCATCATAGGCAATTTCCAAGACAGAAACGTCAAAGGTTCCACCACCCAAATCGTAGACCACAATCTTTTCGTCCTTCTTGCGATCAAAACCATAGGCCAATGCGGCAGCTGTTGGTTCATTAATGATGCGCAAGACCTTGAGGCCGGCAATTTCACCTGCAACCTTGGTTGCTTGGCGTTGCGAGTCATCAAAATAAGCTGGAACGGTAATCACCGCTTCAGTAATCTTTTCGCCCAAGCGAGCTTCTGCATCAGCCTTCAACTTTTGCAAAACCATGGCCGAGACTTCTTCTGGCGCATATTCTTTGTCGCCCATGACAATACGCACGGCATCACCATGTTGTACGACTTTATATGGCAACCATTTCAAATCGCGCTGCACTTCGGCATCATTCCAACGACGACCAATCAAGCGCTTGGCGCTGAAAATCGTATTGACTGGATTCACCACACCTTGGCGCTTGGCAATTTGACCTGCAAGGCGCTCCCCTGTTTTGGATACCGCAACCACCGATGGCGTCGTCTTTGCGCCTTCGGCATTATCAATCACTTTTGGCTGACCACCTTCAACCACTGCGACGCAGGAGTTGGTGGTACCGAGGTCGATTCCGAGAATTTTAGGCATATTGGATTATTCTTTATTGGATTCAATATCAATTTTAATCGGCTTGGTTTGTTTGCTATCTGCTTTTGGAAATTCAATGAGGAGAATACCGTCTTTAAAGGCTGCCTTGGCATCGTCTTGCAGAATTCCTTCTGGCAAAGCAACTTGGCGCATAAATGAACCCGATCGAATTTCTTTGCGATAATAATCTTTTTCGTCGATTTCCGTTTTGCGCTCGGACTGTCCTTTGATAATGAGTACACCGTTTTCGACGGAGAGCTCAACATCTTTTGGATTCACTCCAGGCAATGCCGTTTCAATCACCACCGCATTGTTTTTTTCGTAAATGTCGATGGCTGGGACGAGACCGCTTTGACGACCCGTTGATGGAACCATGCCTTCAAAGAATTTATCCATTTCGAAGGGCTCGAAAAATGGAGACCATTTGATAAGTGACATATGTTTGAATAGTTTGTTCATTCGTCGTCCCGAGTGAAGCAGAAGCGGAATCGAGGGATCTTCTGCCGGTGGAAGGTCTCTCCACTTCGCTGCTGCTCCGGTCGAGATGACGGCGTGCTTACTTAGCAACAATTACCTTTGCTGGACGCAAGAGTTTTCCATTCAGACGCCAACCAGATTGAGCCGTGCGAATAATGGTACCTGTGGCGCTTCCGGCAACTTCTTCTTCGCCGACGGCTTCATGGAGATTTGGGTCAAAGGCTCCATTGGTTTGAACGCGTTCGAGGCCAATGCTTTGAAAACTTCCTTCCCACAAACTGCGTACGGCGCGAATACCGAGTAACCAATTATCCCATTTCTTTTTTTCTTCAGGTGAAAGGGTGCTTGTGTCTGGGATAAAGCTGAGAGCGATATCGAATTGATCGATTGAAGGCAAGAGTTCGGACAAGAGACGCTCATTGGCGTACTTTACATTCTCCATACGCTCACGCTCGGTGTCGCGCTTGAGATTGGCATAGTCCGCTTGAGCACGGCGCCAACCATTCAGATACTCTTCGCATTTTTGCTGAATATCTTGTTGCGTTTGTCCTGTATTCGCGATCGGTTCGGATTGTTCTTGATCTTGTTGTAATTCGTCAGACATACCTGTATCAGGAAAATTTAGGATGATGATTCGAGAAGTTCGCGACCTGCGTTTAAGAGAGAGATACCGAAGCTGTAATCCATACGCATTGGGCCGAGGATGGCGATCAGGCTTCCGCTCGAAAGGGTGAGCATGATGCTGCCGCAAGCTGATCCAAAGGGGCATTCTTGGCCAATCAAGACGCGTGGCACGGGATAGCGCTGTTCGCGCATTCCAGCTAATACATCGTCGAGACGGTCCAGGATTTCTCCCAAGTTGACCACGCGGTTCCAGTCACGGAATTCTGGCTGGCTAAAGAGTTGAGAGAGGCCGGTGTAATACGAGTCAGATCGATGCAGGCCCAGGATCACGGCATTGCCAATCATTTCTGAAATGGCTTTCGCGAGTTCTTTACTGCGCTTATCCGCATCGTCGATTCCTTCAATGGCTTTTTCTAAGACTTGGCGATCATGACGAGAAATGGGTTTAGATTCCATGAGCTCCTCAATATAGGTTCGATAGCCTTTTTCTGTCGGCATCCGTCCAGAGGACGTATGCGGTTGAGCTACAAATCCCGCCTGCTCCAATTCTGCAAACCAATTACGGATGGTCGCTGAGCTCACCGAAAGCTTGTACGCATCTACGATACGCTGAGACCCGACCGGCTCACCGGTCGTGATCACATCTTCCGTCACCAGACGGAGGAGCTTGGCTAAGCGTTCATCCATGTTTAGCAGTCTACCTTTCAGTCTGCTAATGGTCAAGAATCTGCTCGGATAGCATAAAACCCGCTAATTTTGCGGGTTTTATGAAGGCTGGTGATGAATCCTTTTTTTATTTAGCCATTTTTTTCTGGGACTGTGTACACCTCCACCGCCCCTTCGATTTGGATAGGTTTTTGATTCGGCACATGAAATGCATTCGACACAATCTTGGTTCCTGGACGAAGTTCTTTGCAGGCCTTTTCCCAGACTCTTCCCATAAACCGGGGCAGGCCGTAGACAAATACGACGTCTGTTTCAGGGGGCCAGGTAATCGCCCAAATACTTGCTCTTTGAAAAGATGCTCCCGTAACTTTTTGCCATTTTGCTGATAGTCGTGACCAAGCCACTAGGAGCGGATCGGCTTCATACCCTGTAGCAGTAGCCCCTTTTTTAGCTGCTGCAATTGTAATGCGTCCATCACCTGAGCCGAGCTCTATCGCGCGCATTCCGGGCTTGAGCTCAGCCAGACGAATCATGATTTCAACTCGTTCACGCGTTGACGGAACGAATGGCGCAAAACGTAGACCACCAAACACACTCATCACATTGTGAATAATGGTCAAAATCAAAAATAGGATAAAGACGATTTCAAATAACAGAAAAAAGTACAACATGAATATTATTCGTAGCGCAATGCTTCAATTGGGCTCAAACTAGCCGCACGGCGGGCAGGGAAAAAGCCGAAAACGATACCGATAGCTGCTGATACAAAAAATCCGAGTGCTACTCCATTCCACGGAATGCCAAAGGTCCAACCCTGTTGCAGACGCTGGATAATAAGAATCGCAATCCACGAAAAAGTAATTCCAAAGAAAATACCAATCAAGCCAGCCACCACGGTCAGAATAATGGCTTCGCCTAAAAATTGCAGTAAGATATCACTTCGTTTTGCCCCAATCGCTTTACGCAGGCCGATTTCGCGCGTGCGCTCGGTCACGGTGACATACATGATATTCATGATTCCAACCCCAGCCACGATCAATGAAATCGATGCGACGGAGCCAAGTAAGATCTGCAAAATTGTTCCGATGACTGCCGCATTTTTAATTGAATCTTCTTGCGTCGCGACGCGAAAATCATCTTTTGCCAAAATTCCTTCTGGATTATCCAGATTGTGAGTTTCTCGTAAAAGGACGCGCACTAATTCTTTCGCCTCGCGTGGTGCGACATTGCCCGTTTTCATGCTGATAAAGTTCAGCTTGTCTTTATTGTATAAATCAAAAAAGGCGGTAAACGGAATATACACTTGATCATCCGCATCAGAAAAAAAGCGCGTGCCCGCAGGTGCCAATAGACCGATCACCTTAAATGGCTGTTTGCCGATTTTTAAGACCCGACCGAGTGGGTCTTCTTGACCGAACAATCGATCAGCCACCTTGCTTCCAAGCACCACAACACGCGTGCGGCTATCGATATCTTCATCAGACAAACCGCGACCACGTGAAATTGTTTCATTAAAAACAACAATTTCATCCGGAGAACCACCGGTGACTTGGGTTAACTTGGATAAACCAGCGTATTCAACCAAGTCGCGATTAATAACCGAACCAGCCACGGCTTTAGGCCAGGCTTGTTCTTTTAACTTACGATAATCTTTTAGGGTTAAGGTTTGCTTGATATTTCCGCTTGGCGGACCGCCACGTGTTTCATCCCCTTTGCCATTTGCGATAAACAAAATATCACTTCCAAAAGAAGAAACTTGGAATAATAAAAAGCGCTGTGCCGCCTGACCAACGGCTAACATCAAAATAACCGAAGCGATCCCAATCACAATCCCGAGCATGGTTAAAACCGTACGACTCTTGTTCACGAGCAGTGCGCGGAAAGATAAAGGCAATAAGTCTCGAAGGCGCATATTATTCAAAACGAAGAGCTTCAATTGGACTTAAACTCGAGGCACGTCTTGCAGGGAAATACCCAAAAATGACTCCGATGCCAGCCGAAACGACAATGCCCAAGCTCACGCCTTTAATCGAAATCGCAAAGGTCCATCCATCTTGAAATGAATTGATAATGGCGATACCGATCCAAGATAAAGCAATGCCTAATACGGTTCCGATGATCCCACCGAGTACGGTCAAAAAGATTGATTCGACCAGAAATTGATTGAGAATATCGGCTCGACGTGCGCCAATGGATTTACGTAATCCAATTTCGCGCGTGCGCTCAGTTACGGCCACATACATGATATTCATGATACCGATGCCGCCAACCAATAAAGAAATAGCGGCAATCGAGGTAAGCAAAATCTGCAAAATATCCGTAATCTGACTTGAGCTCTTAATCAAATCTTCTTGCGTCTGGGTATGGAAATCGTCTTTTGTTCGATCATCTTCGGGATTATCGATATTGTGACGTTCGCGAATCGCTACTCGAATACGATCCTTGGCATCCTCTAAAGGCAAACTGCTTTTCAATGAAATTTGGGACAAATACTTTTTGTTATACAGATCGAGCGCGGCGGTGACTGGAATATAGACTTGCTTGTCGACATTGGTAAAACCCTTACTCCCCGCTTTTTCCATCACACCGATCACACGAAAACCCTGACCGCCAATTTTGATGGTTTTTCCAACCGGATTTTCTGCTCCAAAAGCAGTATCTGCGATGTCATAACCCAAGACGACTTCACGCGCATGACTATCAACCGAGGCAGTTGAAATAAAATTTCCTTCTTTGACCTTGATATCATTCATGCGTAATTCATCCGGCATGGTGCCTAAAACGGTCGCATTGGTGTCAAAGCCATAGGCGCTAATCAAGTCGCTCAATTGCACCTTACCGACGATGCTCGTAATCCAACCATAGGCTTCCAGTTTTTTTACATCACGAATGGTAAGCGACTCTTTGTTAAACAAAGATGGCTGATCAGCATCGACTTCGGGACCATTTTGGACAAAGACGATATCTGAACCAAAAGCAGAAATCTGACCAAGAATATAGCGCTGTGCCGCCTCTCCAATGGAAAGAACCAAGATCACTGACAAAATTCCGATCACAATCCCAAGCATGGTTAAAATCGAACGACCGCGCGTTCGATTCAAACTGTCCATCGAGGACTGAATGAGATCGGTAATGGTCATGTTATTTGAGAAGTTCAGCTGCGCCTGCCATGTGGCGGTTTTTCACCTTATCATCACTCACGAGCAATCCATCTTTAATGCGCAAAATGCGTTCGGCATGTTCTGAAGTATAGGTTTCATGCGTCACCAAGATCACGGTATGACCTTGTTCGATATTTAATTGCTGCAAAATCTGCATGACTAGGGTACCTGATTTTGAATCCAAATTCCCTGTTGGTTCATCCGCAAAAATCACCGGCGGTTTTCGTATCAAGGCGCGTGCAATCGCAACACGCTGACGTTCACCACCTGATAATTGATTCGATAAATTCTTGGCGCGATGACCCAAGCCCACGGAATTAATTGCTTCCATGGCCATCTTTTCACGCTTTGAGACCGGCACATCTGAATAGAGCAAAGGCAGCATCACATTTTCGAGCACGCTGGTTTTTGGCAGCAAGTTAAATGCTTGAAAAATAAAGCCCACACTTTCACCGCGCATACGCGCTAACTCATCATCATCCAAAGTAGAAACATCGCGACCATTAAACAAATATTGACCCGAAGTAATATTGTCGAGAAAACCAAGAATTTGCATCAAGGTCGATTTACCCGAACCCGATGGACCCATGATGGCAACAAATTGCCCTTTTGGGACGGAAAAGGAGACGCCGTGTAATACAGGCGTCTCCACTCCATCATTCACATAGGTTTTTTTAAGATCTTTGATCTGGATGACATCGGACATAGCATTATGGAGCTGCGGTTGCTGCGGTTTCACCGACAATCACCTGTTCTTTTTCAGCTAAGCCCTTGGTGACTTCGACGCGTCCTTCATCACCGCGTAAACCGAGGTCAACATTCTTTTCTACGGGTTGATTATTTTCGAGGGTACGTACGGTCTTTTGACCACTGTCGGTCTTGGTTCGAACGGCGCGAAGTGGAATGACCAAGGTATTTTTTGATTCGCCTGTTTTAATGGTGACATTCGCCGTCATACCTGGCTTCACTTCTTTGCCGGCTGGGTCAATCTGAACGCGGATTTTATAGTAGACCGCATCTTGAATCTTGGTTTCAGCTGGATCCTTTGCCGAGAGCGTCCCTGTGAATTTAACATCGTCACCATAAGCATCGAGCGTGATCGTGGCTGTTTGACCAACCTGAATCTTGGCGATATCTGCTTCTGGCACCTGAGCTTCAATATCAAATGAAGAGGTTCCAACCATTTTGATCGCAATCGCTCCCATCGCTGCCTGCTCGCCCACATCTGGAATAACTTCGGAGATGATCCCATCGGCTGGAGCGATGATTTGAATATCTTTCAAATCATTCGCAGCCTTATCAGCATTGACCTGCGCCTGCTCAACAGCAGCAATCAAAGGCTCAAGATCCACATTGCGTGGCCCTGACTTCTTTTGATCAAGCTGAGCTTTTGCCTGATCTAAAGCCGCTTTTTGAACGGCGATCGCTGTTTCTGAAGCTCGAACTTGAACAGCTGCATTGGTTTTTGCCGTGTCATTCGCCAATTGTGCTGAGGTATAGGCATCCTGCAATTGAGCGCTGGTTTGTTCGCGGGTTAAACTCGTATTCTTAATAACCTGCAAAGCGGTAGTCACGGTCGAATTTTGACTCGAGACACTTGTGCGATCTGCATCAATTGTCGTGCGTTTTGCTGCTAAAACCGTTTCCGTCAAACTTGAATTGGTCAAACTGGCTGCCAATACTTTTTGCACATCGGTCAAATAGGTTTGAACGAGTTCAATTGCCTTTTGCAATTTAGCAGCCGCTGTCTGCACATCTGCCTGACTCGAAGCAGCATTCAATGCCTTCACCGCTGTTTCTGCATCAATCTTTGCTACTTTAGCAACACTGTATGAATTCTTGGCGCGCTCGAGTGAACCTGAGTCCAAAAACCCAAGCACATTCAAATAGGTTGAATTAGCCGCTGTATTATCGACACCAGAAATTTGGTCACCATCTGACAAACCCGTATTCAATGGACCGAGCGCAGTCAACAAACTTGCGCGAGCTGATTCGATCGCATTATTTACATTCTGCGTAATAATCGCTTCTTGATTTGCGAGATTATTTTTTGCGGTATTCAAGGTGACTTCAGACGTGCGAATTGCATCGGCTGTCGTTTTTTGGGTTGAAGCTAAATCTGAAACAGCTTTGTCATATGAAGCCTGAGCTTGTTCAACCTGCGCCTCGGTCACACGAATAGACTGTGAGGTTTCACCTGCTTGGCGTACGCGCAAATTTGCACGAGCCACTGACAAAGACGCGGCTGCACTACGCGCCGCAAATAACACATTCTGATCTTCCAGTTCAGCCAAGACCTGACCTTTTTTAACTGCCTCCCCTACTTTTACTCCAATACCACGAATGGTTCCGCTATTTTTGAAACCGAGTTCGATTCGTGCAGCTGGTTTGATTTGACCCGTTACTTCAACGGTTTGAATCAAGTCACGACGCTCAACGGCGGCCGTTTCAAAAGCTGGCGTCGCAGAAGAACTGGAACGATAGCGATAGATCGCAAATGCTCCGATGAGCAAGAGCGCGATGGCGTAGGTACGCTTTTTCTTGAGGAAGGCTGGAAGGGTCATAGAGTTTCTTCTTTCTTTTCATTTAACATCGTCGCAACTGTCGCAAACCGTTCGGACATAACACTCATAAATTCTTTCATTTCGTCTGCCGTCATCAGGAAGAGCTTGCCTTCATGATAGAGCGTAACCAGACGATCGCCAGGTTGGAGCCCCATGGCATCACGAATATCTTTTGGAATTACCACCTGTCCACGTTCCCCCATGACGGTTGTACCAAAACGATCTTCAAGGCAAGGTTTTTGCTTTAGAGTCATAGGTATGATTTATATGAAAATACCTTTTTTAGGCTTTTCTGTCAATCATTTTTTTGCCTTTGCCTTGAGAGAAACCAGCTTTCGAAACTGCTCACCACGATCAAATTCATTCTTAAATTGTCCAAAACTCGTCCCGCCGGGCGATAAGATGACTGCATCCCCCTTTTTTGCCTGGGTTGAAGCCTCAAACATCGCCTGCTTGAGATCAGAACAGTCTTGAAAACGGACTTTTTGCTTCACAAATAACGCACGCATTTTATCTGATGCATTGCCTGGAATCAGCATGATCCGAAGCTTATGCTTTTTTGTCTGTTTTGCGAGTTCTGTAAATTCAAGCTCTTTGTCATTTCCACCCATGATGAAATATGCCTGCGCATAGCGTGGAGCTAAGGCTTGAATCGCAGCAATGACGCCATCTGGCGTGGTAGCTGTGGTGTCATTTATATAATCGACACCTTGAATGGTGGCGAGCAGTTCTTGCCGATCCGGAATTCCATTAAATGCTTTTAATGCAGCGCGTATTGAAGTCACTGAGGCACCAGCAGCCTGCGCGATGAGTGATGCGGCCAATGCATTCTGAACATTGTGTTCTCCAAAGATATGCAATTGTTTGCGCTTCACTAATTCCTGCTCTTTACCTTGATCCTTGATCCACAAGGCATCCTGATCCATCCAGGCGGAACTTGAGGCCTTTTTCTTTTTGGAAAAAAATCGCACATCACCCGGTGCTTCGCTTGCGCAATTTCGACAAAAGGCATCATCGCTGTTTACGATAAGTAGACCGTCTGGACCCTGGTGACGAAAAATCTGCGCTTTCGCTTCTCCATACGCTTCCATTCCATCATAGGTATTGAGATGATCGCGCATCAAATTGGTGATGCAGGCGATGTGTGGCGACAACCCAACCAAGCCCGTGGTTTCAAGAAGCCAACTCGACAATTCGAGCACGACAATATCGTCTTTTTTCACTTTCTCCACAAAGGTCAAAGGAGAGATGAGAATATTTCCACCTAACCACACCTTGTTTTTGCCACGTTGGAGCATTTCGTATGCCAAAGTTGTGGTCGTGCTTTTTCCTCTTGTACCCGTAATGCCGATAACCTTCGCCGGACAGCGAGCTAAAAACAAAGAAATGTCTGATTCAAGACGTTTCCCCAATTTTTTCGCCAAAGATAATTCAAGTGAATTGGATCGAATCCCGGGATTGCGAATAATAATATCGGCCCAAGCGATATCCTGCTCTCGATGTTCGCCCAAAACAAATTCAACCGAGCGAAATTTTTTCAGTCGAGCAACATTTTTTGCCAATTCTTGCTCAGTCTTTTTATCAGTGACACGAACCTGCGCACCCATCCGAACCGCATACAGCGCAGCAGAAATACCACTCCCTTGTGGAAATTGGCCGAGCCCGAGGATCAATACCTTTTTTCCTGTCCATTCTTTTTTCATACACGACGCGACAAATCGTAACGAATATCTTCTAAACGACGTAGATGACTACGAGCTTGATCGCCTTTAGCGCGTAAACCGCCCGTTAAATCAAGGCTAGTAATATATTCAACGAGTTCTTCTGCCTGATCTGAGATGGCTTCAACCCGAGCGATGTCTCCAGCCGTGGCTGCACGAACCGCAAAGCGAACCAATTCCCCAATCGCATCCGATAAACCACCAAGTAAAATCGATGGATCATCAAATAAATTGCCCGTGGCAATTTGACCATCCGAAATCAACCGAAAAAACAAAACAGCTTCAGCTGCTTCTTCTAAAGCAGAGCGCCACATGCCTTCGCCTGCTAAGCGTTGTTCGGTTTGTGAAAT
This sequence comes from uncultured Gammaproteobacteria bacterium, assembly GCA_964426815.1. Taxonomy (GTDB): domain Bacteria; phylum Patescibacteriota; class Patescibacteriia; order 2-12-FULL-60-25; family 2-12-FULL-60-25; genus JADZEJ01. Next base: position 43,595 of record CAYRRZ010000003.1, read on the forward strand.
CTTTTGTGCTTTCTTTAAAATGGTGAGCGCCTCTTCTAAACGCGACATGCCCTCGGCTTCATCCCCTCTTTGTAAGGAAAAAATAGCTTGTTTTGCCAAGCGTTGCGCATCTGCCGAAAGTTTTTGCAATTCGCGACGAGAAATTTCTAAACGCTCATAGCGTTTTTTTACCTGCTTCAATTCAGACATCGAGAGCGACATACCGGTGATTGGATTTATTTGTTTAGAAGATCTTGAAACATGCGTTCCATGCGGACAATGACCGATTCCCATGAATACAAACGCTTGATCACTTCGCGAGCACGCTGACCACGCAATTCAACCATGGTTGGATCTTCGACCGCAACTTGGAGTACATCGGCCAAAGCATCCGTATCGCCAAGTGGAAAAGCCAAACCTGAATGATCAATTAATTCGCGATTGGCTGGAATATCGCTCATGATGACCAATTTGGCATAAGACATGGCTTCTAAGATGGCAACCGACAAGCCTTCTGTGCGCGATGCGTGAACCATGGCATAACTATGTGCCATCAGCTGCTGTAATTCTTGCCCACTCCGACGTCCAACAAAAATCACGCGCAAGTCATGCGCAGCAAGTGCATGCAATTTGTCTTCATACCATTGCATGTCAGGTGCCGCGTCTCCGATAATCACCAAGCGTTTGTCCGTCTTCACTTTGCGAAAAGCAACAATCACATCTTCAATTGCTTTAAGCGGCAAAAGACGACTCAGGGTGAAAAAATATCCACCCGGTGTCAGACCAAGATCTTTTAAGATCAAGGTACCGATTCGAAGCTGCGGGACATCGACGGCATTTGGAATATGTTTAATCTCCTTGCCGAACATGTGACGACAAAAAACTTGAATCACATGAGATGGAGTAACCGTCGCATGTGGAAAGGTCACGGCCGTCCATTCGCCAAAAGCCAAATACGCTCGTCCAAACCAAGACCATTTTTCATGATAGCGGTCACGCGAATGGAACGTAACGACGACTTTGGCACTTGGCTTAAACAAACGCACCATCCATGAAAAGGTCGATGGACCGACACCTTGGTAATGGACGATGTCGACAGGCTGAAATAGGACGTGCAGGGTCGCGAATAAGGTCGCAAACCAGGTATCCAAGTTTTTGCGAGCTACGGTTGGGAGGGTAATCAAGTCAACTCCCCGATAGCGTTTTTTGCCATCTGGATTGCTGTATGGACGGCAATAAACTGAGACCCTATGCCCTCGTTCAGCCAGTCGTACAGCCAATTCTTCAATATATGATTCAACACCGCCACCGCGGGCGGTGGAGGCCGGAATACCCTTGGATCCAAGGATTGCAATTCGCATCTTGATTTTCTTTGTTCCTTCGTCTATTATCATAGCGCAAATTTGAATCCTTGAGGAGGCTTCAAAAAAGGCAATGAAATGACATGACTCGGTAGCTCAGCTGGTAGAGCAGTGGCCTTTTAAGCCAACGGTCGTGGGTTCAAGCCCCACCCGAGTCACCATCGAGCTTAGCTCGACAATATAGCTAAAGCACGAACCCGACGCCTCGCGTCGGGTTTTTGCTATTTCTTGGTCGAAACGAGGGTCAGCCAGAGCTCGGCAAGCGCCGTGCCGTCATCGGTAGGGAGCGCTTTATGCAGAGCCCGCCCTAATTCAGTCCGTTTTTGTGCTTCGCCGAGGATATCTTGAACTCGTGAAATGAGTTGCTGACTTGCATCGTCGGCAGTTTGAGCAATAGATTCGACGGCATTTCCGAGCGCGGCTACGTTTTTTTCTTGATGTGAGCTTGGCATCGGAACCAGAATCGTCGCCTTTTTGAGAGCTGCACATTCAGAAATGGTCCCGAGGCCAGCGCGAGCGATCACGACATCTGCCGATTGATAGGCTTTGCGCATCTCTTGTTCATTAAAAAATTCAAAACAGGTGTAGCCCTTTACTTTCTTTTTCTGTTCACTCCCCTTTCCTTTGCCGGTGAGATGCGTAATGTCTGCCAATGCGAGTAATTCCGGTAGAGATTTGGCTACAAGCTCATTCAATCCAAGCGCGCCCGTGCCGCCCCCAAGAATAAACAGCTGTGGCTTTGCGTGAGACTCGGTCGCGAGAGAAGGTACTCCTGCAAAACGACAAGGTGTTGGCATTTGTTTCGCCTTCACGCCTGCAAAGGCTGGCTGCTTGTAGGCAAATGAGGTGGTTACACTCGCACATTTTTTGGCGACGAAACGATTTGCTAAGCCAGGCTCGGCATCGAGCTGATGAATGGCACATGGAATCCCCTGTTTTGATGCCTGACGAATTAAAGGAACTCCCATATATCCACCGACGGAAACGACGAGATCAGGTTGAATTTGTGCGAGCAAAGCTTTTGCTTGAGCTGCCGCCTTCCAATATGCCAAAGGAAAACGAAGCACTTCAAGCGAGGCATAACGCGGAAACTTTGCGACTGGCAAAGAAAAGAATGGAATTTTTTCCGCCTCAACAATGGCGCGTTCTGGACCGTGTTCCGTTCCAATCCAGACGGCTTCACAGCCTGGCTGCAGACGCTTCATTTGGCGCCAGATGGCGATGAGCGGGGTGACGGGACCCAATGTACCTCCACCGGTAAATAAAATCCTCATACGCGAATACGAGCTTGGCGCGAAATTGACGCGAGCAGACCAGCCCCGATACACAAAGACAACATAGCCGAGCTTCCATAGCTCACAAAGGGTAAGGTCACACCCGTGATCGGCATCAAGGCTGTCATCGAGGCGATATTAAAAATCGTTTGAATGGCAAACCAGCTTGCAATGCCTGTTGCCAAAAAGCGACCAAATTCATCTGGCGCATGACGAGCAATCAAAAAACAGCGATAGACGAACCAAGCAAACAAACACAAGAAGCCGACGGTTAAGACAAAGCCTAATTCTTCCGCGACCACGGCAAAGACCGAGTCACCGGCAACTTCTGGGAGATACAAATATTTTTGACGCGAATGGCCATAGCCTAAACCGAATGGCCCACCTGAACCGATCGCCAGCAGGGCTTGGTTGATTTGATAACCTTTTCCCATCGGATCTAGTTCTGGATGCAAAAAAGTCATCAAACGCGCAGCGCGATACGGCGTGACCTTGATCAGCAGTGCCACCAATCCAATGACGCCAGCACCCAAAAAAGCAAACCAGGCAACGGGCGCACCAGCAATAAAATAGGTTAACAAAGCAGAGCCGACAATCACCGACATTGATCCGGTGTTTGGCTGTTTGATCAACAAAAACATCACCACGCTCAGGGCACCTAAAAATGGAAGCAAGCCCTCATCCAAGGTTTTTGCCTTGTGCTCATGTCTGGCCGCTAACCAAGCTGCGGCATAAATCAAAAATGTAACCTTCACGAATTCAGATGGCTGAAACGCAATGGGTCCAAAAGAAACCCAACGACCAGCTCCACCAAAGCGCAAACCAATGCCTGGAACATAAACCAAAACCAATAAGACAATCGAAGCGATCAAAGCAGCCAAAGCAAACGGTCGCCATTTGCGATAGTCGATATAGGACAAAATAAAAAACGCAAAGGCTCCCGGAATCACACCGCGCGTCAGCTGATGCTTAAAGAAGAACCAACTGTCGCCAAATTTCTGAAAACCAAGTGGACCGCTCGCCGATAGCAACATGATCAAGCCAAACAGAACAATCACCCCCAAGAGAATGAGAAAGAGTCGATCAATGGGTGGGCGTCCTCCGCGCATAGATTAATAGAGCTGATCCAACAAAGCGATGATAACACCTGCCGAAGCGCAGAAGAATGAGATGATCCAAGTTCGAAACACGATTTGCGATTCTTTCCAGCCAATGGCTTCCAGATGATGATGAATCGGGGCCGAGAGAAACACTTTTTTCCCTCGGAGCTTTTTTGATGTGAGTTGAATAATAACCGAAACCGATTCGATCACGAATGGCAAACCAATGATCAAGAGCAAGAACGGTTGATTGGTAAAAATGGCCACCACCCCAAGAACCGTTCCAAGCGACATTGCTCCCGTATCCCCCATGAAGAAGGAAGCAGGCGTAACATTGAACCAAAGAAAAGCCATCAAAGCACCCGAAATTGCGGCGCAGAATACCGCCAGGTCAAGACGACCTTGAATAAATGAGATAACCGAGAAAGCCGTGAAGGCTGTCATGAGTGGACCTCCGGCTAATCCATCTAAGCCATCTGTTTCATTAACAGAGAATGAGGTAGCAACGATCACCAAGGTGAAAAACGGAATGGCCAATAAACCGATTGGGAGATTTCCGTAAAATGGAATATGCAAAAAATCCCAGCCGAGTTTGGCATAGAACCACCAGGCACCACCCAAAGCGATCAAGGTATATGAAATCAAACGATGGCGCATGCGCAAACCGCCGCCCTTCGGACCAATTCGTCGCACATTAAGATAGTCATCGACGATTCCAACCAATGCCGCTGCAATTAGAGCACCAAAAGGCAACAAGGTTTGGGAACGGGTCAAAAAATTCCAGTCACATGAAACACCGCCCAAAAGTTCACACTTTGACCAAATCGTAACAGAAACAATAAGCACGGTTAACCAAATCACGATACCGCCCATCGTAGGTGTCCCCGCTTTGGCCGCATGAAGAGCAGCAAACACAGGCGCGTCTTTTGCATCGCGCAATTGTTTGCCAAGTTTATATTTACGCAAGATACGTAGCACAAGCGGCGCCAATGCCATGCCCAATGCAAACGTTACAAAACTGATCGCGAGAATGCGCATCATGGGAAAAAAGACAGCCGCAGAGGTCATACCTACAAGTTTACGAGAATAAGAAAGAATGAAGAGATCCCCCACAGGATACCTGTCAGGGAGCCAATTGTCGCGAGCGCACGAGCGGCGATAGCATCTGAACGATAAATTCCAGCCGCAATGACGAGATCTGCGAGATACATCGCCAAAAAAGCGACAGGCGAAATAAACAGCCAAGGCCAAGAACGAACATCATCAATGCCCAAATACACATTGTAGTGCATGACTAAAACCCCGGAGCGCATGCCTTCTGGGATAAGTCGCCAGGCGAAAAAGCCTGTCCAGGCGAAAAATGCCACCAAGGTACCAATACCTAGAATACGCAAATACTGGTCTTGCCAAGCAAGCTTTGCAGAGAATTTCCAGGCTTCCCAAGTCATGGAAGGAGCTAGATTACATTTACGACTTCAGTGACTTCGGGGACGAGTTCGCGTAGTGTCTCTTCGATACCGGCCTTAAGGGTTAAGTCCGACATTGGGCAGCCCACGCAGGTACCCAGTAAACGGACGCTGACTTTGCCAGATTCTGGCTCAACATCCACTAATTCGACGTTTCCGGCATGCATGGCTAAACCACCCCGGAGGGTGTCTAATACCTGTTCAATCTGGACCATGAGTTCTTGTTTGGTTTTTGCCATAGCTTGAAGCCATTCTACCCACGCCCCATGTCCTTGACAAGGTCGATATTTCTGCGTACTATAGCCGCCATATCCTCATTATTGTCACACCCTTATGGCACATAAAAAAGCTGGTGGTTCTACCGCGTATGGCCGTGATTCCCACGGTCAACGTCTTGGCGTAAAGTTGTACGCTGGTGAAACTGTCAAAATTGGCAACATCATCGTGCGTCAGCGCGGTACCAAGGTTCGCGCAGGCACCAATGTCCGTATGGGCAAAGATGACACCCTGTTCGCGATCGCTGATGGCGTTATCAAGTTTACCCAACGCCGCGTGCGCCGTTTTACTGGCGCCTTCAAAGACGTTCGCTTCGCCCATGTCGTTCCTGCGACTGAAGTGAAAGCTGAAGAAAAGAAATAGTTTAAAAAAACAAAAAAGCCCTCGGCAATTGCCGGGGGTTTTGGTTAATTGCGTAGGGTTCACCTCAAATACCCGACGCTGGGTATGGCCGTTAGCGAGGCGCCTAAGCTCGACCACGGTAATATTTTTGTTTAGCTCATTGGCGACACTGTGCCACCAAGAACGATTTGGCAGCATTCGACCAACAATATCTTGTTGGTCGGCGCCAAGAGATCGCCACATCTCGCTGGCCTTGACCGTTTCGACCCAGAAGTCGTCTGGGACATATCCCTGACCCGTTTCCGGATCATCGGCATGACACCATTCACGCTGCCTGCAGATGCGGTGCTCAAAGGCCGTCGCATCAAACAAGAAGCACCAATGATCGTCTTTTTGAAGACGCTGCACGAAGCTCGGACGGTTTTGGTAAGCCAGGACACGTTGAGTCTTCTCAAGCTCGATCGCCGGGTACTCACCACGAATGCTTTGAAAAACAATCCCGTGACCTTCGTGCACTTGCCCGTACTTGAGCACAGTCTTGATCCCGTCCTCACTGTTCTCAAGAACAATCTGCTGCTCCTGATTGATGCCCGCCGGGTCCTGCAGCTCACAGCTCCACCCAGAAAAGATGGCTTGCCTGCGCCCTGATTTCAGACGAATGCGAACCACCCTCCCATCAGAGACTGAGCGCAAAACGGCATATACCGTTTGACGATCCTTGCGGAAGATCAACTCACAGATGGCCCATAGAGCCACTATGCAGCCAATCGAAGCCAGCAACAACTGGAACAGACCCAGCATTGAGCTACTCGTTTGCATGTTTGCCTCTTAAAGGAACGGAAGCCTGATTATTCAGACTTCCGTTCTTTTATATACCTTTTATACTTTTTTACAAGTCTCTTTTACTTCTCTCTTTGCTTTACAGCTGCTTTCACGAAACCCAAAAAGAGCGGATGCGGGCGGAACGGACGCGAAAGAAATTCTGGATGGAATTGACATGCAACAAAGAACGGAACGACACAAGAAGCAAAAAAACCTCGGCACCGCCGGGTTTTTTTCGTAGACTTCATCCCTCCTTGTTATTTCGATTTTTCAGGTCTAGGTTGCGCTTTTCGATGTGCGCCGCCTCTGCCAAGGCCGCCCACACTCCCAGAAAAACAAAAGCCCCGAAGACCAAGCTAAGCCAGCTCATGCCTGAATCAGGACCACCTGTTTCCATACAATCCTCCTAAGGTGCAGAGACCTGATCAATCAAGTCCCCCGCTTTTTACACACCTTTTGCGTTTATTTCAAGTCAACGGCTCTTAGTACAGGCTTTCACAAAGCCCAAAAACAATGGGTGCGGGCGGAACGGACGCGAAAGAAATTCTGGATGAAATTGACATGCAACAAAGAACGGATGATTTTCACGCTCAATAATTTCAGCTAGATGTCCATCTGGTGAAACGCCGGATACGTGCAAGCCCGCTTTTTCAAATTCAGAAACATACTCCGGGTTAGCCTCATATCGATGGCGATGACGCTCTAAAATGTGTTTTGCGTCATATAATTTTTGCGCCTGACTCCCCTTTGCCAAAACACATGGATACTCACCGAGACGCATACTGCCGCCATAGCTCTTATCTTTCATTTTCTCTTGCTGCTCATTCATCAAATGGACAACGGGATGTGTTGTTTTTGAATTGATTTCGGTTGTATTTGCATCCTTCCAACCGATGATATTACGCGCAGTTTCAACCATGGCTAATTGCATGCCATAGCAAATGCCGAAGTATGGAATCTTATGCTCACGCACATACTTGATCGCCATAAGCTTCCCTTCGATGCCGCGTGTACCAAAACCACCTGGAATCAACACGCCGTCCAAACCCTTCATCGCTGTTTTTAAACTGGCTGGATTGCGTTCAAAATCTTCTGAATTAAGCCAGATGAGCTCTGGCTTGTGTTTGACATGCCAAGCCGCATGTTTCAGGGCTTCAATAACCGAAAGATAGGCATCAGATAAAGTGAAGTCGCCCGTGGAAAAATACTTACCAACGATACCAATCCGAACAGGCTTTTCTTGTTTTTGCACTTGTTCGGATAGTTGTTTCCACTTGGTCACATCACTTGGACGTGCTTTGAGTCCAAGTTTTTCGATAATACGCTGGCTAACTTTTTCTTCGCGAAAACGAACAGGAACTTCGTAAATCGTTGGTACATCTGGAGCTGCAATCACATCTTCAGGCTGGACATTGCAATTGATCGATAATTTTTCTTTGCGTACTTGGTCAATTGGATGGGTGGAGCGACAAATCAACAAATCAGGCTGCAAGCCCGTGCCATTCAAGGTACGAACAGCATATTGGGTTGGCTTAGATTTCATTTCGCCCAAACTACCTGGTACAGGCAAATAGCTCACCAAAACAACCAATACATCTTTTGGATTGCGCAAGCGCATCATGCGGCATGCTTCGAGATATAAGACATTTTGGTATTCACCAACCGTGCCGCCAATTTCAATCAAGGTGGTGTCGGCATCGGCTAATTCAGCTGCTTTTTCAATGCGTGCGATGACTTCAAGCGGAACATGTGGAACAGCCTCAACAGTTTTGCCGCCATAACCCAAAGCGCGTTCGCGATTGATCACGCTTTGATAGACCACACCGGAAGTCATGTAATTTGCGCGGGTCAAATCTTCATCCAAAAAACGCTCATAATTTCCCAAGTCTTGGTCGGTTTCTAATCCATCCTTGGTAACAAAGACTTCTCCATGCTCGACCGGATTTAAGGTACCTGAATCAACATTCAAATACGGGTCAATCTTTACGGCAGTAACTTTCAGGCCGCGTGACTTTAACAAAGCGCCAATTGAGGCCGTTGCAATTCCTTTTCCAACCCCACTCATGACGCCACCGGTCACAAAAATATAGGTCCGACGCTTGCTGCGAGCCACGCGAGTCCCCCGTTTGGTTTTTTGCATATTAAAGCCAAGTATAGCACTTGGGTTTTATGCTTGTTGGGGATATTTTCTTACTTCAAACACGGATGCCCTTTTGTCATTCCCGTGAAAACGGGAACCGGGCTTGATTGGTACTGGAAGCCTGTTCCCCGCTTTCGCGAGGACGACAAAAAGAAGAAATACCTTATCGATACTGACTTGCAATAAAGCGCAAAGCGCGAGCTAAAAGTCTGTCTGAATTCTTATAACTACTCACGGAAAAGACTTGATCAACTGGAACCCAACGGCCTTCAAAAATAGGCTCTTTGCCTGGCGGTAATTCTTCACGAGTTGGAAAATGCTCTTGCGCATCAGGTGGAGCTTCAAGTAAGAAAAAGTGAACCGTTTTTTGGATCAATGCGCCTTGGCGACGAAAACGAAAAGACGTGCGTCCAAGAGGCGCAATGCATTTTAAGCCGCGTAATCCGGCCTCTTCACCGCTTTCACGGATCGCAGCATCGGACAATTGTTCAGAGGTCTCGGCCTTTCCTTTTGGAAAAGCCCATTTGCCAAATGGATCTTTAATAAAAAAGATTTCGGCAATACGACCACGCCGGCGGAAAATGATCCCGCCGGCCGTGGTGACCTGTTGAAAGCCACCTTGATTATTTCGTTGTTGATTTGCTGGATTCGGCCTTTGATTCAGTCTTCGCCGTCGGCGGAGGTGTCGGGGCTTTTTTCCCGGTAATGAGTTCGAGGGCCTTATCGAGCTGGGGATCTCGGTCTGCATGGTAGTCATCTGCGGTTCGGTCGACGGTCACATCAGGTTCGATGCCCGTCTTGTTGATGGATCGGCCTTTTGGCGTGAGCCATTCAGCAATAGTGATTTTGACTGCGCTTTTATCTGGGAATTCACTGTAATCTTGCACGGAACCTTTTCCAAAGGTTTTCATTCCAACGAGGCGAGCTACGCCATAATCTTGCAAAGCGCCAGCCACAATTTCAGATGCAGAAGCTGAGCCTTGGTTGACCAAAACGATGGTTGGGATGGTGTTTAAGCGAGCTTTGCGAACACCGCGATATTCATCAACGATTTTGCCTTGGCGGCGCTCGGAGACCACAACATTTTCACCAACCCATTCGCTCGCAACAGAAATAGAACGATCAAGATATCCACCTGGATCATTGCGCAAATCGAGCACAATGCCCTTGATATTGGTTTTGGATAAGACTTCGTCTACGGCTTTGGTAAAACCGCTGTCTGTATCTTGGTTGAAATGCGAGATTTCAATGATAGCAACGTCATCCTTGTACTTCACACGAACACTCTTCACGACGATCACATCGCGCAAAATGCCAATCTCGAGTGTTTCTGGAACTTGCTTGTCTTTACCTGCTTTGTCTTTTTCGGTGTGAAAACGACCAAGAGTCAAAACAACTTTCGTTCCTTTGTTTCCGCGAATAAGCGAAACCGCTTTTTCTACTGTCATGCCGGCGGTTTCGGTTCCGTCGATTTTGAGAATCGCGTCACCAGAACGAATGCCTGCTTTTTCAGCTGGGCTGTCAGGCAAAGGAGCAATCACTTGGAGCTGCTCGTCTTTAATTCCAATTTCAGCGCCAATCCCTTCAAACTTTCCTTGGAGTGATTGCGAGAATTCGGTAGCTGACTTTGGTTCGAAAAATGTGGTGTATGGATCTTCTAATGAAGCGACCATGCCTTGCATAGCGCCATACATCATTTTTTTCTCATCAAGAGGCTGCTTGTAATACCGTTCTTTGACTTGGCGCCAAAGATCCCAAAATTGCTTGAAATCCAACTCTTTCGAGATGTCATCAGGCACAGCCGAACCAACTCCTGTGATCGTAGAGGTTGATTTTACTTGGCTGAGATTGGAGCCGGCGGCCAGTGAATCGCTTGGGCGGCCAATTGCCATACCGGCAATCAAACAACCAAGAGAACAGGCACAAAGAGCGAGCATCCAGGCACCCGTACGCGGGGCTTGTGAAGGACGTTGTTCCATGCACGACACCTTAGCAAAAAATGGGATGTGCGTCAATTGAGGTTTTTCTCTGTTTTCAGCTATACTTGGGGAAAACTATGCGCGCTGTCCCCTTTCATCGACGGATTCTTCCATGGATTTTTGCTATTGCTTTTATCGCCTTAGCGCCAACCGTTATCTTCTATACTTCAGGCTATCGCTATGATGCCAAGCGCGGCAAGGTTGAGCGCAATGGGACGATTATTTTTGATAGCCGACCTTCGGGCGCCCAGCTTTTTGTCGATGGACGTGTAACCGAAAAACGCTCCCCAGTCACCCTGCAAGACATGGCACCCGGATCTCATACCTTTGAGCTACGACTCGATGGATACTCCGGCTGGAAAAAGAATCTAGACATTGCGCCTGAACGAGTTACCTTTGTTGATCAAGTTCAACTTTGGCCAAAACTCGAACCAAGCCTGATCTTAGATACCGATGAAACCCAGCTGTTTGCTACCGCAGACCAATCGCGACTTATTTTGACGAACCCTTCAAGCACCGCTCAGGCTTTGCGTTTTACCACCTTGCCGACTTTTCGTATTTCTTCAACGAATAAAATTTCCTCTCTCATTCCTCCAGATGCATTTGTGCATTGGTCGGATGATGATCGCTATGCCTTGGTCGAAACCAAGAGCGAACAAACGAGCCTCGTTGATGCAACCGATGTAGCCAAAACTCTTGTCCTGCCACCAGGTCAATACCGCTGGGAAGGAAAACTCGTCGTTGGTACCGATGGAAAAACCATGATCACGATCACGCGTGATGGTTCTTTGTCTCGCATTCCACTTGAAAAAAACCAGATTGATAGCATGGATGACGTCGTTCTGCAGGAGGTTGAACAGCATTCTGGTTTGGTTTTGACCGCGCAAGATCAGCCTGGCAAGGGCTTTGTATTACCAGCTGGTAATTGGCGTTTTTGGGGCAAGCAGGGTGATATTTTACTCTTGCGTGATGGCCAGCACTGGCTAGCCTTGAGTCAAATATCTGGAAGCGATTCGTATCACTCAAGCGAAGCCCTGGGAAAAACGCTACAAATTTTGAGTCAAAGAAAAAACGATCGTGCGATTTTGGTCACGGAAAATGAATTATGGTTGTGGAATTTTATTTCGCCTCCTGAACTCTTATATCGACAAAGCGATGCCTTGGTAGATGCGCGTTGGCATCCAAATGGGAATCATGTGTTTATCGCGACTCAGCATGCTGTCTCGGTGATTGAACTTGATCCGCGCGATGGCCGATTATGGACAGATCTTGCGACATTTGACCGCATTGGTGGTATTTCTTTTTTCAGCAATCAGCTATTTATTCTCGGCGAGAAGAATGCGCAACACGGATTGTGGAGCTTAAAAACAAACTAAACTTATAGCTCAATCGAAGAACTATCTCCGATAATGAGGCGATGCCCACGAGGCAAGGTTTTTGCTGCAGACGTAATTCGTGCTTTTTCACCAATAATCGAATCTACAATTCTCCCTGCTTCTTCAATAACTACGTGATTAAATAAAATCGAGTGTTCAATTTCTGCAGAACAAATGCGACTACCTGAACCGACTGAGGTATATGGACCGATATAGCACTCTTCTAAGTGACAGTCTGAACCAATAATAACTGGACCGCGGATCAGCACATTTTTCCCAAACGTCACTCGCACACCTAATTCAACAATACCCTGGATTTCGATATTGTTTTCTGGATTTGTATAGTTTTGTCCATTTCCTTCACGCATCTGATCGAGCATGAGCGCATTCCCTTCAATCAAATCTTGCGGTAGCCCCGTGTCTTTCCACCAGCCAGTAATTTCTTGATATCCAATCTCGGCACCGTTTTCAATCAGCCAGGTGTGCGCATCAGAAATTTCGTATTCTCCACGAGCGGACGGTTGAATTTTTGCCACAGCTTCCAGAATCTTTGAGCTATACACATAGATTCCTGTCACAGCAAAAGGCGAAGGTGGATTGCTCGGTTTTTCAATCACGCGAACAATTTTTCCATCACTCATTTCTGGCACGCCAAAACGCTGTGGATCACGAACGCGTGACAAGGCTAAAAGACAGTCCAATTGTTTTTGTTTAAATTCTTCAACAAAACTTGTGATTGAACCCAAAATAATATTGTCGCCTAGAAAAAATAAAAGCGAATCATCCCCGATCCACTCGCGGGCATTGTGGATGATATGCGCCAAACCTTTTGGGCCTCCGATCTGTTCGATATAGGTCAATTGCACATTCCAGGCTGAACCATCGCCCAAAACCTTGCGCAATTCGGTATCACCCTGGTTGATATTGATGGCGATTTCGGTTATCCCCGTTTCGGCAATCTTCCGAATGGCATTCTCAATCATTGGCCGATTTGCCAATGGAATCAGGTGTTTATTGATGGTATGCGTAATTGGACGCATGCGCGTGGCTCGTCCACCGGCCGTAATCAAGGCTTTCATGTGTAGACCTTAGCAAAAACAAGACCCCTTCGCCAAGTGGCTCAGGGGTCTGGGGGAGATCTAGGTCTCAAGACAATTCTCCAGGGTTGCGACGAGCTGTCGTACCGCTTGTTCGCTTCCACCACGAGTGATGGCGCTGAATAGCTGGTACAGATGTGCCGAACAGTATTTCCAGGCCTGCTTCGCCTGTTCGTTTG
>CAYRRZ010000003.1:57085-66452 GCA_964426815.1 uncultured Gammaproteobacteria bacterium
CTCGTCTCAAGACGCTGACGTGCCATCTGATATCGAAATGGAACCATGGGCCACTCCTTTCCATGTAAAAGCCCACTCTAGGATACCCATACAATCTTCATTTTGTCACCCTCCTTGCCACATTGCTTTCCACCTATTTCACTTCTTGTTCTTCATTTTTTGCCTGTGTCTGCTGCGGAGCCGTTTGTTGTCCGTATTGTTTTTTGATATAGCTTTGATACTCCCCGCTCTTGATACGCTTCCACCAATCTTCATGGGTGCGATACCACTCAATCGTGCGACGTAAACCATGCAAAAATGGGGTTTCTGGAGACCAATTCAACTGCTGTTCAGCCTTTGAAAAATCAATGGCATAACGACGATCATGACCTGGACGATCCGCGACATATTCAATCATGTCTTCGCCTTTGCCCAATTCAAATAAAATTTGTTGCAAGACTTCGCGATTTGAACGCTCAGAACGACCGCCTAAACAATAGGTCTCGCCAATTTGCCCACGGCGCAAAACGGCATCAACACCGGCACAGTGATCATCGACAAAAATCCAGTCACGCACATTCATCCCATCGCCATAGAGCGGAACTTTTTTTCCTTCAAGACAATTGGTGATGGCGAGTGGAATAAACTTTTCCGGAAAACAAAATGGACCAAAATTATTCGAACAATTTGAAATGGTTACCGGCAAGCCATAGGTGTGAAAGGCGGCGCGTACCAAATGATCCGATGAGGCTTTTGAAGCGCTGTAGGGACTGCGCGGATCATAGGCCGTGGTTTCACGGAATGCCCCGCGATTGCCAAGTGAACCGAATACTTCATCGGTTGAAACATGATGGAAACGCACATTTCCGGCAGCGCGACAGGCATCAAGCAAGGTCTGCGTCCCGATAATATTGGTCATGAGAAAAGCGCTCGCATCCATGATGGAGCGATCGACATGACTTTCTGCCGCAAAATGCACCACGGCATCGACTTTTTGCACCAGGGATTGCACGAGCTCACGATTACAAATATCGCCTTTCACAAATAAAAAGCGCGGCTCTGCACCGAGGCTTTTCAAATTCTCCAGATTCCCGGCGTAGGTTAATTTGTCTAAAACAATCACCTCATCCTGCGGATGGGTACGCAAAATATGATAGACAAAATTTGTCCCAATAAAGCCAGCTCCACCGGTAACTAACAGTTTCATGCCCCTATCTCAACAAACAAGCGCGGTTGCGTCAAAGGACGCTTTGGATCTGCTTTGCGAGAGCCTCGGCTTCGCCTGCGGCATATGGACCCCTTCCATGCCATTGTTCGATGCCATCATCGGCATAACGTGGGATCACGTGAAAATGAAGATGCGGGATTGCCTGACCCGCTTCGGTCCCATTGTTCTGGAAAAGATTATAGGCCGGATTCCCGGTTGTTTGAAGAATCGCTTTTGCCGTTTTTTGCATGACTAAAATAAGATGAGCCAGAATCTCTGGATCAGCATCATGACTCCCCTGACTGTGTTTTTTTGGCACGATCAATACATGACCTTTATTTACTGGCTGAATATCTAAGAAACCAACGCATACCTCATCTTCATAAACGAAAGTAGCCGGAATTTCATGCGCAACGATTTTACAGAAAAGACAATTATTCATAGGAGGAGGGATTTTTCCAAAACAAGATTATTGAAAGAAGACAGGTACAAGCAATAGCACCAAAGCGAATCAGAGCAATCGTGCCCATGGGTGAAAGTGTCGTCAAGAGATAGGCTAAGGCACCTATGCAACCGAGGCCGACAAAAATAAGGGAGAGTTTTTTTCGCATGTCATTGCCGCGTGATCCGGAATCTAACCCTCCGGCCGATGTGTCGGCAGATCCGCGCGAGGATGAAGCTGCAGCGAATACCAGGAGCGTCACCACGAGAGCGAGAACAGGAATGTTAACGAAGGGAGCGGCAAAACCAGGAAAAATCGTTTCTGTTGCAAGGCAAAAAACAACAAAAAGCGCGAGAGCAAAGGCAGATTGCCGTAGAAAGACGATACAAAATTGCATGAATGTCATAGGCGTCGCCAAGCTTGGGCTAATTCTTGTCTTACAATCGACCACCAGGTTTGTAGATTTTGCTGATCACGCGAAAAAGTGAGACGAAGATTTCGAATATCAACCGCCGCTGCACGCGCCGCCATGCCTGGAGCGGATAAGACGAAACGCAATTGCTGCTGTCCAGGTTGCAAGGCAAAACGAGCATGCGATCGATACCAACCGTCTCCGAGATGCACCGGACGCGCAAACGGAGTGAGAACGGCGTTTATCTTATCGGTATTTGTTTCGGTTGCATCAGTTAAGCGGCGTGGCTTCGGTTCAAAAAATGCATCAGGCGAAACTGCAAAAAATCCATCGCCTACAAAACGAACATCGCCTTGTGGAGCTGTGAGCGAGCTCACTTGTTGAGGATCCATCGATCGATCTAAACGAATCTGTTCATGCGTATGCCGCAGATTTCCAGATGCTGTTCCAAAGATGATTTGCTGAAGGCCTTCGGTATGAAATGTCTCCGCAACCAAATGTCGCGAATTCGTCCAAACCTGAACCGCGGCCGTGGTTGTGGAATAGCCAACATTATCTCCAGCCACAAAACGGGGACCAAATACCCAATGCTGACTCGTGGTGCGAATCGCCCGAATAAATACATCATCGCTCGCAATGACTTGCACGCGATACACTCCAGGCGCAATACCTGTTTTCTTGATGTGATGGGTTACTTTATTTCCTAAACGAATGTCTCTGGTACCAGAAATGCTGACCGCATTTCGATCAATTTCCTCTTCTCCGCGAAATACGCGGATTGCAGCAATATCATTCCCCTGGCTTCGATTAGCTGCTTGGAATTCAAGATCGAATTCTAGATTTCCACCGCTTGGGACAAGATAAAAGTCATGCGAACCACGCAAAGATAAGCTCACGCTTTGTGATGCATGGGCCGGATCAGCGATTTGAATCGCGGTGGTGGTTGCGAGCCAGGTCGCTAGTCCTTCTGGTCGCGGATCATCCAAGCGCGTGTTTGGAATACCGAGCGCCACGAACCCTTTGCCAGGAACGGTGCGAAAATTGGATCCCATTAATTCGGCGGCATACATAGGCTGCATTTCTAATTCCTTTCCTTCGGCATCACGCACCATGCCAATTTCAATCATTGGCTGACGAATGGAACGGAATTCAATATCGAGATCAACCCATGCATAGGGCCCTGGACTGCGTGCCGTGAAATAGACAGGATCAGCCGAAATGCGTTGCCCAGTCCAATCCCCTTGTGAGCCCGGTGATGTTGTCCGTTCTGCAGGTAAAAATGGCTGTATCCACGCACTCGATCCATCCAAATTTGTTTGAGCGATAAAAACACCTGAAGGCGGAAAACGCTCAAGCCCAAGCCAAGCAATGCCCAAAATGCAACCGATCCAAGGAATCAGTGCGAGGGCAAATACCAGCGGGCGCGGAATGGTCATTCGAGCGGAGAAAGAAGTGAATCTGAACCAAGATTCTCCATAGTGTACATGACTTCATTGCCGGCGCTGAACTGCGCCTTTGGTTTGAAGCCATGTGCGGCCCAATTGATTGCCGCATCTGCATCTAATGGCCGACCAAAATAATAGATATGCGTTTGTGGATATTCCTGTTTTAAGCGCGCGATTTCATCCAATGGAGGCATCGGTGAAACCGGTTTTGTTTTTGGCGTGAAAAAGATTTTATCGCTGCGCTCTGAAAAAATAACCGCCTCGGTTTGAGCAGGATGTAACAAGAGCTGTTGAATTGCGGCGTATCCACGCACCGATGCAACCGACGGTTGTACAGATTCAGATCCCCAGAGATAGGCCATCGCAAAACCAAGACTTGCTATGGCGAATACGCAGACGCCGCTAATAATGGATAAAAGACGAATGTTTTTTTCTTCGATTTTTTGTAGAAGCAAAGCAATCGCCGCAGGCACAAAAACGGCGCAGGGCAAGATATATCGCAAAAAAGAATTGCCGATCGAGATTACATTGACCCCGATATGATCTTGATAGACCCCTTGACCATAGACCAAAATTGTTGAACCAGCTGTCCAGAAAAACAAAGCTGTCCAAGGCGAAAACCGCAATTTTTTCCACTGCAATGCAAGTGCCGCGACCAAAGCCAAAATCCAAGGCCAGAGCAAACCGAGGAGATACTCACGCACATTAAACCAGACATGCATTGGATGAAGGCCAAATGGGAACCAATTTCTGACTGGAGCAGTTGCCAGGATCGTGGTTGACGTTACCGCCTCGCCAAGGGCGACGCGTGGGTCTCGTAAAAAGTATCCAATGCTCAATAGCGATCCATAGGTTTTGAGATGTGCTAATACCACGATGAATGCGATGATCGCCGCGGCTGACAACCAATATCCGATAGAGCGCCGCTCTGTATCTCGTTGTCGATCCTGACGAAAGTGCCAAGCACAGAACATCCATGGAATCATCCAAAAAGCTTCAATCGGACGAATGGCAAGCGCCAGGGCAAATACGGCACCAGAAAATATGACTCGTGACTTGCTCCGCTTTTCCCAGATGAGATAGGCCGCAATCGCAACCAAACAAACGGCAGCTAAATTGGGAAACAACCCACGATTGCTATACAAAATAACATTCGGAAGACTGAACCAGGTTAATACCGTTAACAAACGAATCCAAGGAGCGGATGATCGCGTCCAGCGCCAAAAGAGATATCCCACAACTAAGACAAGAATAGGCGTACAGAGCAATGCAAGCCATGGAAGTCCGACAAACACAAAAAAACTCACGAGAAGCGGCATCCCAATAAACCCGACCGGAACAGCGGTATCGTTCAAGGTGACGAAGCTCCGTGCATGCAACCACGGAAAGCGTTCAAGGCGCTGATCTTGCAAACCACCACTCCCCGTCTGCGCCAGCGCTTTGGCGGATTGAAATACCGCCGTTTCATCCGGAGACAAAAACAGCTGGGTTGAACCAGCGAGCGGTACGCTGGTTAGCCAAAGCGCGGCTAAGCCAAATAAGGCAAAAAGGCACAGACGGAGGCGATTCATAACCCTATGCTACTCGCTCGCCCCTGACATGACGATATGCTACAGTCAAGATATGCGCCCCTCGTATCTCCGCCTCTCACGGCTTGCGCTTATCCTAGCGCTTTTTCCAGCATCAACCTTTGCTCCTGGATTGCATTTGCAACCCGTCCATGCGCAGGTTGAACTTGATCCTGGCTTTGACCCAGATCGCATTTTAGAGGATGAGGATATTTTTGATGTAAATGGCATGAGCTATGATCGCTTGGTCCGTTTTTTACGCTCAAAAGGAACTTTAGCTGATCATCTCGTGAAGGATATTGATGGAAAAGAAAAACCTGCCGTCGATATTATCTGGCGCGTGGCGACAAGCTATAAGATGAATCCAAAATATCTGATCGCTTTGCTTCAAAAAGAACAATCTTTGGTTGAAGATCCAGATCCAAACCAAAGACAGCTTGATTGGGCAATGGGATATGGCGTGTGTGATTCTTGCAGCAAGGATGATCCAGCCATTCAAGATTACAAAGGTTTTGCTTCTCAAATGGAATGGGCCGCAAAACAACATCGCGAAAAATATCTCCTGCAGATCCTCTCAACCGGATCAACCAGAGCTGGTAAGGCACCAGGAAAATCAATGATGATTGATGGCGCTGTTGTTACCCCAAAAAATAATGCCACCGCGATGTTGTATGCCTATACGCCGCATACTCATGGCAATCTTAATTTATGGCGCATTTGGCGTCGTTGGTTTAGTTTGAATTATCCAGATGGCACGGTGGTCAAAGGCAAAAATAGCGGCAAGAGTTACTTGATTCGTTTAGGACAAAAACGCGCTTTTACTTCGCGCTCGGTACTTGAGTCCATGGTTAATCCAGACAAAATCGTCTTGGTTTCGGATACCGAACTCGCAGCCTATCCAGATGGTCCAGAAATCCGTTTTCCAAAATATGCTCTGCTAAAAGAAGCAAATGGCGCAATCTGGTTACTGGATGATGAAGGCAAGCGAAAGATTGCTGATATGAAAGCCTTCCGCAAATTTGGCTTTAATGAAGACGAGATTATTGAATTAGATGCGGGCGAAGATATTTCTGAGTATCCGACGGGTGAAACCATTTCGGTCAAAACCGAATTTCCACAAGGTGCTTTGTTTACGGAAAAAGAAACAAAGAAATTGTGGTATGTCGAAGGCTCGGTCAAACGCGAAATTCCGCATGTCGCTTTTTTAAAATTGTATTTCCCAGGAATGACGGCTAAAGCCTCAACCACAAAAAAGCTCGCCAGCTATACCACAGGTGAAGCCTATCGTTTTCGCGATGGCGAACTTGTCCGAGGCACAAAAAATGCCGCGGTTTATGTTGTTGAAAATGGCATTTTACGCCCAATTCCATCAGCTGAAGTCTTTGAATCGATCGGTTGGAAATGGAAAAATGTGATCACCGTAGCCGATAGTGTTATCAAGAGCTATGATATTGGGGATCCGATCAGTCTTGAAAGTATTCAACGCAAAGTGCCAACCCAAACCACGGAGGACACTTCTTCATCTACAAAACAACTTGGTAGTCTATGATTATCTTCTCGGCCATTGTGCCGCATTCTCCCCTGCTCGTTCCGTCCATCGGCAAAGATCAGCGTGAAAAATTAGCGGGCACCTTGGCCGCCCTGCAAGAAATCGAACAAGCTTTGTACCTGGCAAAACCAGATACAATTTGTATCATCGCTCCGCACGGCTCGCGTTATCCTGATGCATATTCGATTAATATGTCACCAAAATATATCGGTGACTTTAAATCGTTTGGAGATTTTTCAACCTCGATCACAAGTAAAGGCGACTTTTTATTGATTGACCATTTACAAAGAAAGATGCGCGAGGAAAATGTGCCATTTACATTAACCTCGAATGAAAATATTGATTACGGTTTTAGTGTTCCTATTTTGCTACTGACTTCGCATCTTGAACCATGGAAGCTGATTCCAGTAACGCCTTCGATGCTGGATGGTAAATCGCATTATGAGTTTGGAACCCAGTTGAAGCGCGTGCTTCATGCAGAATCATCTCGGGTGGCAATTATCGCCAGCGCGGATTTATCACATAAGCTATCTAAACAGGCTCCAGGCGGATACGCTGCTGAAGGTGAGGCCTTTGATAAAATAGCTGTTGAGGCGATTGCAAAGAACGATATTCAAGCCCTCCTTAATATCGATCCAAACATGGTCGAGAGCGCGAGCCAATGCGGCTATCGTCCAATCATGACTATGCTCGGCTGTTTAGATGGCATGAATGTGACGGCGAAAAAGCTGTGTTATGAGGCTCCATTTGGCGTTGGGTATTTGACGGCTCGGTACGACATCGCTTAGACCATCTTCTTTTGCATGACGAATGCGCGTTTTGTTCGCTTGGTTCCGGCTATCCGCACCATTCATGGTGTGGAATTTTTTGATTATGCCCTTCCAGCTGATCATGGCTTTGAAGTCGGCGATATTGTCCGTTTTCCTTTTCGTCGTCAATCGATCGAAGGCATGATTATTGAGTTTCTTGACTCATCCCCTTTTGAAGCCAAGATCCGCCCGCTAGCTCCACAGATTCCTTTGTTACGACTTGGTCAACAAGCAAAGTCTTTTTTACAGCAAACGGCGTGGCAGACCATGACGCCACAGCCAAGCGTACTTTCATCTTGGCTTCGGACAGTTCCAAAACGGGCTATTGGAATTTCATCCCCTATTCATGCCCCAATATCAAACGAACCGCATCCGAGTACACTTACTCATTTTTCGCTTGATCGTTGGCATGGTGAACAAGGCTTATTTGCCCAAATCGCTCAGGCAAAAGGCCCGGTTCTTGTTTTAACCCCTTGGCGGCATCGCGCAGAGCAAATCGCCCAACTGAGTCAGGGCATAATTCTGCATGCTGACATCACCGATAGCGAGGCCTGGAAAGCGATTCAAACATTTTGTACGCAAGAATCAAGCATTCTCATCGCGACTCGTATCGGTGCCTGGTTGAGCTGCGTCGCGCAAACGATTTTGATTGATGAACCTGAGCATGATGATCATAAGCAAGATGAAGCGAGCCCACGCTATGATGCCCGCTGGATGGCAGCCACGGCCAAATCACATCGTCCGGAGATTTCGCTTCAAGCATTTAGTACAACCCCGCGTCTGCAACGTGATCCGATTACCTCTTCGATTCCATCGATCGATCCATTGCCCATTCTTGATCCATGGGTACGAGGTCATCGCGCCGACCATATTCCGGTTTTAACCGAATCAAGCATTCTTGAATTAGAAGAAGCGCTGCACAAAAAGAAACCCGCGGTCATTGTTCATCCAACCGAAGGTTTGCATGGTCGTATTTCTTGTCGTGATTGTGGCTGGGCAGCAAGATGCGATGCCTGTGGTTTTTCTTTGACGCAAATGGCGCATGGTGCCGAATGTCGCCGCTGCGGAAAAAAGTCTCCGGTGCCGGATAATTGTCCGCAATGCGGAGGCATGGATTTGTCGCGCGGCCGTATCGGACGAGACATGCTCGAAATACTTTGCACCAAACACTTTGGTGAACAAAAAATTACGGTGGTCTCTCCGATTGGGTTGGAATCCGTGGACATTCGTGAAGGCTGCGTGGTCGTGACCGATGTTCAAGGCTTTAGTGGTGTGGTCGAAGATATTCGTCGCAAAGAACGCCTCGCCATTAACCTGCGCCGCTTGGCAGCGCGCTGTGCGGTTGAGCAAGCAAGACTTGTTTGGCATGGAAGTATTGATTCTGTTCAGGAATGTAGTGAATGGCTATCAGCCGAGGGCCTACAGCAACTATGGAATACCGAACGCACGGAACGGGCTCTTTTTTCGTATCCTCCAATGGCGCGACTCATCAAGGTTATTGTTGATGGCACGGATATTGAAGTCCAGTCTTTTAGCCAAAAACTAAAGCAAAAACTCGATTCAACCTGGTTTGTTCGAGGGCCTTTCTTGATTCCATTCCGAGCAAAACAACGCAAACCACGCCAAATTATTCATGTGATTGCTCCTCCGCAACTATCTATTTCATCGATTTTGAACACCTTGCAACCCTTTGCGTCTCAGGCTATCTTTGATCTTGACCCAGTGTCATTTTTCTGCTAAACTTCGCGCGAAATGCCAAAATCCCTCCCCCTGGTTCAGATTCCAAAACCGTCATTACGTGAACGGTCGGTTGAGGTTGATCCAAAAGACATTGGTACGCCCGAGTTTCAAACCTATTTGGATGATTTGATTGAAACCATGTTTGTTGAAGATGGAGTCGGTATCGCCTCGCCTCAAGTTGGAAAAAACATCCGCGTGTTTATCGTGAATGAAAAA
>CAYRRZ010000004.1:0-43001 GCA_964426815.1 uncultured Gammaproteobacteria bacterium
ATCGATGCCGGTTGGGAATCATAAAACCCGTCCAAGTCTGGACGGGTCTTTTTGTTCCTTCGATTATGCTTTTCGCACCTCGATCGCGAAACGATTCTTTTCTTGCAGCATGACTCCATATGACATGCCACGCTTCAATCCAATCTTTGAAAGAAAAGCGGAACTCAATGTTGTCGAAGCCGAAACATGCGGACAAACTCCCCAGGACAATTGCCATTGACGAGCCTGTCGAGCATCCTTTGTAATCGCATGAATTTGCACCTCTGGACGAAAAGAAGAAAATGCATGAACCAAGGACTCATGCCCCATCACCACCACATGTTGCAATCGCAAAGCGTCAACCAAAAGGCGTGTCGACAAACTAAATCCATGCGCTTCATCGGTCGGAAATGGCACCTGTAATGAACTCAAATTATCATAGGTCGTCGCTTCCATGTTCTGAATGGTCTCCGTCATGATCTTTACCGCCTCAACCGGATATTGCCCGCTTGCGGTTTCACCCGACAACATCACGGCATCCGCATGATCCGCAACGGCATTTGCCACATCTGAAACTTCAGCACGCGTTGGACGTGGATTGCGCTGCATTGAATCAAGCATCTGAGTCGCCACAATGACCGGCTTACCAATTTCACGACAAGCATCAATCAATTGCTTTTGCACAACCGGAACTTCTGAAGCCGGTGTCTCAATACCCAAATCTCCACGCGCCACCATCACCGCATCAATCAAAGGCAAAATTTTACCAAAATTTTCAAGCGCTTCTCGTTTTTCAATTTTAGCAATGATGCGCGTCATTTTTCCTCCACGCGTTGTTTGTAATAATTTTCGAAGTCCTTTGACATCCTCAGCTGAACGCACAAAAGACAAAGCCACATAATCAACCCCAAGTGATGCGCCAAAAAGTGCATCTTCCCGATCTTTTTTAGACAAGGCCGGAATATGCAAAGACGTGCCCGGTAAATTCAATCCTTTATGCGACAACAAAATACCGCCGGTAATAACTTCGGTCTGAATTCGTGGACCGTCAATTTTACGAACAATTACTTCTAATAATCCATCATCAAACAATAAATGCTCGCCTACTTTCACATCTTGATGCAAACGATGCAGGCTCACCGGAATATCTCCCGGTTTTGGAAAAGCCGACGTTGAAAAGACGGCGGGTTTACCCACAACTAACTTAACCCCTTCTTTTGGCAAATTACCAACACGAATTTTTGGTCCCTGTAAGTCCTGCAAAATCGTAAATGGACGACCAAGTTTTTTCCCTGCTTGCTGTAAGCGCGCATACAGCTGTCGATGATCTGCATGCGTTCCATGCGAAAAATTCAAACGAGCGACATCCATTCCCGCTTGACCCAAGGCCACCATGGTCGAAACTTCATGCGAAGCCGGACCAATCGTACACACAATTTTCGTTCGTTTATTTTGCATAGAAAAAAATTAAGGAACAAATTCAACCAAAGGAATCAAAAAGATTTTTTGCTCTTTTTCACGCGTCACTTCAATGCGTAAGGTATCCCCAACTTGATGCTTCCCAATTAATTGTACCGGCGTATGATCTTCATCGATCGATACCCCATCAATCGAATTGATCACATCGCCTTCTTGCAATCCAGCTTTTTCCGCCGGCGAACCAACCGTAATTGCCGCTTCCGTATTCCCCACGCCTTTCATAATTTCTGCTCCCCCGCCATCCAATAATTCATAACGCACACCCAAAAAAGGACGCACAACACGACCATATTGAATAACACTTTCCATGCTCCGCACGAGTGCATCACTTGGCAAAGCAAAACCCAATGACTGCCCATCTTCAGCCACTGCTGTGTTCATACCAATAACCTTACCTTGCGCATTCAGGAGCGGCCCACCAGAATTCCCCGGATTAATTGCCGCATCTGTTTGAATTGCTTCTTCTAAAACTTCTTCACCCAACTCATCTTCAGCCCACACGCGCCGATTCAAACCCGAAACCACCCCGCGCGTCACTGTATTTGGAAATTCAGACAAGGCATTCCCAACGGCCAAAACCGTTTCGCCTACGCGAAGACGACTACTACTCGCAAAACCCAATACAGGAAAAATCTCACCCTTAGTTGAAGACACGCTCAAAAAAGCGATATCCAAAACAGGATCGAGCGCCTTTACCTCAGCATCAAATTTTTCACCGGTATGTAAAACAATTGAAATATGTTTTTCACGTGCCAGCACATCCGGAATATCAACCACATGTCGATTTGTCACCAATAAACCCTGTTCAGTTACAAAAAATCCAGAACCAGAACTAATGCGTCGCACACCATCACGAATTTCATCAATCTCAGGTTCAGGCAAGGTATCGCGCAAACGCTTTGGAACCGCATCCGTATCAACTGCCACATTCACCGCCACCACCGAAGGCTGTACAGCCGTAACCACATCTGGAATATCAAGCACAGCTGACGGTTTTGGAGCTTGAATAGACGCCAAAGGTCGTGCATCAGCTGAAAAACGAACAACCTGCTCAGCCACCACAAAAGACACCAAGGCCGAGACCACGACGCAGATCACGAGTTGTGAAATAAATGTAAAAGCACGTCTATCCTCCATGTGCAGAGTATAGCATCTTTAACGCGATGTTTTATCTCTTTTAGGCAAACCTAAAGCTTCCAATTCTTTTGAAAAAGACGCGACATCTTCAAATTGCCGATAGACCGAAGCAAAACGAATAAATGCCACATTATCAAATGGGCGCAAACGCTCCATCACCACATCACCCAATTGTGAACTTGTCACTTCAGATGATTTTAGACGCTGAATATCCCGCTCAATCGCAGAAAGCAAACTTCGAAATGAACTTTCGGTGAATGGACGCTTTTCTAAAGAATGACGCAGGCCACGCTCAATCTTGGCGCGATCATACGGTTCTCTTCGTCCATTTCGCTTGATCACCGTGATATCAAGTAATTCAACTTGCTCACTGGTAGAAAATCGATAGGTACAAGACTCGCATTCGCGACGACGACGAACACCATCGCCCTCGGGATACAAGCGCGAGTCGATTACTTTTGTCTCCTCGTGATTGCAAACCGGACAAAACATACCAATTACATCATCTTGCGACGAATAAAAGCTGGAATTTCTAATTCTTCTTCATCTGATTTCACCGCTGGACGATTGGTCATCACGGTTGGCGTTGGTCTTTGATTTTGAACCGGCGCATATTGTGGCGCCTGAACATGTGGCTGGCGCGCAGCTGGAGCTGGAACAGGAGCCGCTACTGGAGCCGGCGCTTGTTGTTGCGGAGGAGCCTGCTGAACCTCTTGTTCAACGGATTCATCTTCAAATTCTTCCTCATACACCTCTTCTACGGGTTGAGCTTGAGGCTGAACCTGTTGAACCGGTGGATTTGCCCGTGGATTGAGCGAAGCGCGATAGGCTTCTTGTGCCTGCGAAATCTGAGACAAGCCACGCTCTGGAACCGCGTAAGGCGTTTGGCGCACCGCTGGAGCCTGAACCGGACGTGCAGCAAAAGACATTGGCTCAAGTGGCTCAGCTGGTCGCACCGGAGCCTGATATGCAGGCGGTTGATATGCAGGAGGCTGATAAGCCGCAGGTTGATTTGCTGCTAAAGAAGGCTGACTTGCTTGATTGGTATGCAAAATACCGGAACCAATCCCCGATTTCTTTGGTCCGCCGCTTCGTCCATCAAAACCAGTTGCGACCACGGTAACCTTCACTTCATCCTTCATTGCTTCATCAATAATGGCACCAAAAATAATTTTGGCTGATGGATCTGCCGATTGTGTAATCACCTTAGCCGCTTCAGACACTTCATACATTCCCAAATTTGAACCACCAGTAATCGTAAACAAAATACCCTTGGCTCCATCGATCGAAACTTCAAGCAAAGGCGAAGCAATAGCTGCTTTCGCTGCTTCAGCCGAACGATTCTCACCACTTCCACGACCAATACCCATCAAAGCCGAACCACGATTTGCCATAATCGAACGCACGTCGGCAAAGTCGACATTGATTAAACCAGGAACCGTAATCAATTCCGAAATACCTTGCACGCCTTGGCGCAAGACATCATCGACAATTTCAAACGCATCTAACAAAGATGTTTTGCGATCAATAATTTGCAAGACACGATCATTTGGAATGGTGATAATCGTATCAACCACATCACAAAAACGATCATAAGCAGCATCAGCCACAACCTTGCGCTGTTGACCTTCAAAAATAAACGGACGCGTCACAACCGCAACCGTCAATGCGCCCATCTCTTTTGCAATTTCTGCCACCTTTGGACCAGCTCCTGAGCCAGTTCCACCACCTAAACCACAGGTAATAAAAACCATGTCTGCCCCTTTCAAGGCTTCGCGAATTTCATTTTGACTTTCTTCGGCGGCACGCGATCCAATTTCTGGATCCATACCAGCTCCCAAACCACGAGTGACTGTTTTTCCAATATGAAGCTTCACTGCTGCTTGCGAATAATGCAAAGCCTGAACATCCGTATTCATGGCAATAAATTGCACACCACGAATTTTGGATGCCACCATCCGATTAACTGCCGATCCTCCAGATCCACCAACGCCAACCACTTTAATATTGGCAAAGGTTTCGATATCAGGTCTGATTTCAGCCATAGTAATGAATACGATAATGACTCATAATGCGCTCTATTGAGCCACAAAATGAGTCTTCAAAACAAGCATACCGAAGGCCATACGCTGCGTCAAGCAAAAGTTACGGAATGAAAGACTTAAAAATTTTCTTTAACGGATTCCCAATTTTCCCTAAAAACTCTCCGCCCTTACTCGCCATTGGTTTTACCCCACCATACATCGGCACACCATCAGCAGCCCGACGTTCATGTTCAAATTGCCACAGTACCAAACCCAAAGCCGTACTAAAAGCAGAATCTTGAATCAATTCAGGCAAAGAACTTGAAACATGACACAAGCCATGCGCGCATGGCAAACGCATAATCTGCTTGCCAACCTCAATCATACCGGGCAATTTAGCTCCGCCACCCGTCAAAACAACACCCGACGGCAATAGACCTTCTCGATCAATTTTGCGCAATTCAGCGACAACTTTTTCAAAAATCTCTTCAACCCGAGCCTCAATAATATCTGCCACTAAACGTAAAGAAACTTCTTCACTCACATCTCCACCATAATCAGCCACATCAAAAACGCCGGCACGTTTCGGAACCGATTCCGCATGCGCCGTACCATGAATGCGCTTAATCTTTTCAGCGGTTTCTAATGAAACACGCAAACCAATCGCTAAATCATTCGTAATATGATCAGCTCCAATCGGAATCGTTACTGCGCGGAGCAATTCCCCATTTTCATACACCGAAACGCCGGTTGTTGCTCCACCAACCGTAACCACACACACACCCAACTCACGCTGACGAGCCGTCGTAACAGCGTCACCAGATGCCAATGGGGCATATACCAATTCCGTAATATCTAATCCGGTTCGAAAAACAGCTCGCGTAAAATTACGCACATGACTAGATAAGCCCTGAACGATCAAAGCATCCACTTCAAGCCGAATCCCCTGCATTCCAACGGGGTCCTTAATCCCCGCCTGACCATCAATACTAAAACTGCGTGGCAACACATGCAGAATTTCTTGATTCGCCGGATTCACAAAAGTCTTCGCTGCTTCAATGGCACGAGCTACATCTTCGGCGCGAATATCACCATCCGTTCGCGAAACCCCAATCACCCCACGCGCATCTTGCGAAGTGATATAGGTTCCACCAATACCAACTGCCGCTTCAGCTAAAGACTCACCAATAACACGCTCAGCCTGCTCTAAACAACTTGAGATAGCCGAAACCGCATCTTCGATCGAGCTAATACTGCCTTTCGATACACCCTGAGAGGCAACTTCGGCTCCACCGACGATATTCAAAGACAATCGGCGATCTTGGCCGACTGAAACTTTTCCCGCGGCTAAGCGGATGACGGTTGTTCCAACATCAAGACCTATAAGTAATCGTTCTTTCATACGCGGCCCAAAACAATTTGGGCATATGGAGCCAGAATAAAGACCCCAATAGCCGCAGCAAACACCGCGGCGACCAAGACGGCCGCTGCCATCAAATCCTTAATCTCTTTTACATACGAGTGAAGCCGAGGCTTCACCAGATCAACCAACCGTTCGACCATGCTGTTCACTAATTCTAACACAAGGACGAGGGCTGTGGCCATGAGAAGCATGACGCGCTCCCAACGCTCCAATGGGAGCAATACAATTGCAATACAAATCAACAAAGATATGGCGATTTGGATGCGAAAACTCCGCTCGTCGCGGAACGCCGTACACAAGCCGTCCCAAGCATGTTGAAAACTTTTTTGGGTCTCTCGAAGCGTCATATTCATACAAGTTCAATCTTCGCAAGCGCTTTTTCTTGAAGTGTAAACATCTCTAATTCTGTGTCATCCGTAGCATGATCATAGCCCATCAAGTGAAGCATTCCATGAATCACTACGCGTAAAATCTCTTCCTCCAATGGAATCGCGCGTCGCTTTGCTTCACCACGAACATAGGCGACAGAAACAAAAATATCTCCCCAGCTACGCTTCACGCCAGGAATCTCTGGCTCTGAAAAAGATAAGACGTCCGTGGTTTTATCTTTTTTTCGATACTGTTTATTCAAGCGCCGCATGATCTGATCGGACACAAACGAAATATTCACGAGTCCACTATTTGGCTGCTTAGCCAAACGCGCCGTGACTTGGCAGGCTTTTTGTAAAACAGCCTGACCGATACGTGGGGGCAAATGCCCCGTTGTGACAACCTCAATCATGGCCATTAAGGAAGAATTACGCCCGCACTCGAACTCGTCGTCGAGGTCACCGACTCTGGCTGCGTAATGACGCCCGTCGTGGTAGCCGCCGGCTCAAATGGCAAAGGCTCAGCCGAAACCACATTCGGAGCCAATTGTGGCAAACCACGCAACTCCAAAGAATTCATCATGAGAGAAAACAAGGTCTGATAGTTGATAAATGGCTCGCCTTCAAGCACATAATTAAACACAAAGATCTTGTCGCCCCATGGCAAATACCGCGTAAGTAAATCAGCACCAATAATGCCCTCATATCCACGCTTGGTGCGATATTTCAATACTTGTTCAGGCTTTACCCCCGGATTCTTTTGCAAATACCAATCCAAAATCGACAATTGTTTTGAATTATCTTCTACCGTAATCTCAAAATGTTCTTTGCCGGCTGTTTTGACACTCGCCTTACTCCCATTTGGAATACTTGGCGTAAATGTCCAATTATTTGGAAGTTGAAAAGAATAACCAATACTTGCATCAACCTGTTTAACCAATTTTGCATCTAGTAAACGAGCTGGCGCACGACCATTTGGATTATACAAATGAAAAGCTTCATTTCCATCCAAAAAACCATCATTGTCGGTATCTGGATTTTTTGGATCTGAATTCAACAAAGCTTCTTCCAAATCAGTTAACCCATCTGAATCCGTATCCAAGCCTGCAGGAGGCAATTTAGGGGCCGGAGGAGCTGGTGGCGGAGGCGATTGAACCAATACCACAACTTCAGCCGTGCTTGGCGAATCCCCGCCCGTATTACGCGCACTCACCCGATAGCGATAATTCTTCCCCGATTGCACCGACGCATCAACATATGACGTGCTATTTGGAGGCAATCCCGTCAGTTCAGAAAATGCTCCATCCGCCTCGGCTCGCTCAATGCGAAACCCAGACTCAGACGATGCATTGTCCACCCAAGACAAACTAACCGTCTGTGGATTTGTTGACGTTGCAACTAATCCCGTCGGTGCATCTGGCGCGGTCACAGGCGGTGGAATATCAGGCGGTTTTTGTGTCACCGGAGGCTGAGCTACTTTTTTCGGAAATAGTTGATCGCGATACAAAAAAGCACCAGCTCCTCCAGCAATCAACAGAACAATCAAAACCAAAACCGCAATCAAAACCCCATGCTGTGCCGGAGGATGGTCAAGCCCATCTGGTTTTTTTGTTTGATCCGGAATCTTTGCCTTTAAAGCCGCACCATAAAACTTTTCTGGGATCACGTGGATCTCAGGTTCCATGACGCCCGTCTGTGGCGCTTGTGTATTTGAAAGAGGTGCTTCAGACATAGACAAAAGATCACTGAGCTAAACGAACCGACTGAATAATCAAGGTAAGAATCGTTCGATAGGCTGGCGACATGGTTGGATCGGCTGGAGTTAAAACGAAGCGCGTATTTTTCAACTTCACATCTCCAGAAAGACCATTACTTCCAATTATTGCTTGAAACCCGTTTTTCGTCGTGAACGATGTTCCCGAAATCGAGCTCGGAACACCACTATCATTCATCGTCAAAATAAATCGCTCCCCAGCTTGAGTCTGAATCGTTGCCGTCACCGCAGTTTGATCAATCAAGTTCCAAGCCGTTGGCATCAAAAACGTCACATTTGCCCAGCGCACAACCTTAATCGAAGGCATCGACATGATTGATCCACCTTTTTCAACTGGGCTGTACAAACCACCCAATTCAGCTGCATCTGGAAAACCATCCCCATCCGTATCGGCTACAGAAACATTGGTTCCCAAAACTCCCTCTTCAGCATCTGTTAAACCATCCCCATCCGCATCCGTTACCGGTGTAGTCACGACAGGAGGTGGAGTTGTTTCCGTTGGTTGAACCACTGGGGTTGGAGGTGGAATATTTGGCGGAGTCGTTGGCGGCACCTGACCACCACTCGTATCTGGAGTTGGAATGGTATTGGTATCTGGATTTTGCTGATTCGGAACCTGATCCGTCGTGTTCGGAGGCGTATTCACCAATGGCTGCGCCACTTGATTCGTTGGCGTCTTTGGCGCATTTGCCAAAGCAACGGCCCGCGCTTCTTCTTCAGCGGCCGGACGAATAACAAGCATGTAATACACCCCGCCTCCAACACCACCTAACAATAAAAGACCTGCAAACACACCCACCAAAATCTTACCCAACGGACGAGCTGGATGATCTTGAAGTTCTGGAATGTCCTCCATCACACTTGAACCACGCGGTCCTGCGGACGCATCAGGAACATTCGAAAAAATATCTTCCGGCTCACGCACACCTGCAGCGCTACCTAAAATTGGCTTCGGCGTTTGTACCGCATTCGCACGAGGCACGGGACGCGGATCCTGTGGTGGCACCGGTGGCTGGGTTGGTTCAAGCGGAAGATTGTTGGGTGTGGAGTCAAACATATGTACGCAATTGATTACTTAGGAAGGGACAGGCCTTGCGGAGAAAGAACGGGCTCATTTGCGGGCGCAGTTGTCGGTATTGGCACCGAAGGATCTCTCGGCGGAGCTCCATATGGCAACTGGTCATATGGAACAGGTGTATACCCATTATCTCTCGAACCAGCCTTATTTGGTGCTCCCGGCGTATTCGCTGGTTTTGTTCGAGCTGCACCATTCGCTGAACTTCCCGCAATTGGAACAAGCTCAGCCTCGGGGGCATTGCGCGATCGAAGATACAGCACAATGCCACCCAAGACCGCCACCCCCACAATAATTCCAAGGACAATGCTTACGCTTCGTTTCATTTCCATACAGTTTACCAGTTAAGCTTCTGAAGCGCATCCGTCCCATATGAGGCGCACTGATAGGTCCAGTTATAGCAAGCTTCGCCTTGTGCATGCATATCTGCACCCTTGTTCTGGTTAATCACCGTAAAGATACCTGTCGTAGGACTTAAGTCAGCAATGTGTAAGGCGCCGGCACCTGCAGAAATCGGCGAGACTTCGGTCAACAAATCAGCTGTTGCGAGATATACCTTTCCCCCATTTGCGGCGAGCGATGAAGCAGCATCCCCCGTCCCCTGCCACACAAAGCGCACTGGTTCATTCGATGGATTATTCACCGCAAACTGCTTGTAATTCACCAAAGTCGTAATCGGAGGACCATTGATACCATAACAGGACTCCCAACTTGGATCAGCACTACAATTTGATTGACCCGCTTTTGGACCAGTTAGAAACAAATTGCTTTGGCCTAATGTATTGACCCCTAAACCACAGAAATCCTTACACTGTTGAGCTGTTTTTTTATTTTCAGCCAAACAATTTGAATTACACGCATTCGTTCCTTCAACTGGACAATCGTTAATCGAGCCACCCGATGCAGCATCATAATTCCAGCCATAGCTCCGATCACCTGGATGATGAATACAAATCATGCGCGTATACGGAGCCGTATTTCGGTTCCAGTACCCAATAGCACGAGGATTCACATCGCGCGCACAAGCGGCAAAACCATCTGGGCGATTATCGTAATTACAGAGCTTCGATTTCTTGTCTGGAGGACACACGGCATTTGGATCACTTGAGAAGCTGCAGTATCCATTCTGTCCTGGATCATCATATGGCAAGCTAAATGCATACTTCTTTGGAAGAATCGTATGTAATTGGAAGAAGCTTGGATTCTTTCCATTCTTCCATAGCACAGCGGTATAGGCATCCCCATATGCTGGACGAGGGAAGATATTCACGTGAGCTGGCTCATTCTGATTTGCATTGAAGATCTGATCAAAGGTATTGACGCTAAAGGTTTCTGACGTGAATGGGAAATATCCACCTAATTGACCTTCATCAATCGTAATTGGATAGGTAAATGGCGCATTTACCCCAGCACGACAATTAACACCACCAGAATTTGGCGCATCCGTACATGGATTATTCTGATACATATCAATCACCAAACGATACGTATTACATTCAGCGCGATTGTTCAAAATCCCAAAAGTAAAGTAGCCATCTTCATTGGTATACACCTCATCCACCTTCACACCCTTACTCATCAAGCTTACACGTGCATTTGGTACAACCTGCTGATAGACCGCGTCATACACATAGCCCTTAATCACGCCCGTTCCCGATGAATCTGAACACTTTCCACAACCGGAGAATGCACAAGACAATCCACACATTGGCTTTTGCGCATTTGAATCCGAGGTAATCGAAATGCCATATTTTGGACCCTTCTCAGCCACACACTTCCAGAAGTCACCCGACGTAGCTGGCATATTCTGAACTGACCACTTCCACTGAAGCGTATCGAATTGTGGAGTTGGTCCTGGAACTGTCACTTTTTTACAAGCTAAGCCTGCGCAATCTTTATACATCTGATAAACCGGCCAAGTCATGCCCGTTAAAGCGCCACACACGCTTGTTTGATACCCCGTATCAACCGTCACACCTTCTGGTGGATTTGCTGGACCGACAATCTTTGGATTACGTGGATTCGTCGAGAAGTCATATCCAAGGGAGGTACAGGACACACTCGAATCCTTTGCCTCCATACATGGCTGATTCATACAGACATTCGAGAAAATAGCCGTACACAGAGACGAAGGCGTTCCTGGAGGACAATTACCGGCCTGAGTGACGATTGTATTTCCATCACACTGCTCCGAACCATTCTTGGTGCCATCGCCACAAAAACCACCTTGAGCTGATAACAACTTACAGGAAGAATTACAGTCCAAACAGGAAGAACCGTAATCCGCATTACACATCACCTTGCCATTATTTGCCCCGTTATCACATTCTTCAACGCCGGTATTAATGAAGCCATCTCCACAAGAATTCTGCTTGCACGAATTTGTACAGCTATCATTATTATTCGTATTTCCATCATCACATGCTTCACCGGCATCTTTAATCCCATCGCCACAAGAACCAATCGCAACACAAGCGGACCAATCCAAGAACTTACACATGTTCTGTGCACCTGGCGCAATACATCCACGAACATGTTGGGTCTGACGGACAACTCCATTTTGATCTGTCACCGTCTTTCCAGAACAAGACTGATACACCGGACCAGGAGCAGTCGTAAACTGATTTGCTGCATTAATCGGCGTAGCCACACCACCACCACAAATACCTGCGGTACCTGGGATTGAACAGTCTGCATTGTTTTGACATGGCTTACCCGGAATACCCGACAGACATAAAGCCCCCGCTTCAGTTTGTGAATTTCCATCGCAAGCTTCATCTCCATTTACTTCCTTATCACCACACTTCGGACCAGGGCCCTTACAATCCAAGGCACAGGTTCCATTCCAAACGCCATTTTGAGAACCTTCATCACATAATTCGCCTGGTTCAACCTTGCCATTACCGCAATATTTGTCATACCCGGTACAGGATGGATTGCAGTGTGAATAAGTTCCGTTCAACACACCATCATCACACACTTCCTTTGGCGTACATGAACCCTGCACATTTACATTAAATGCATTCTTGTACACACAATCTTGATCCTTGCTGCAGGTCTGATTTGCCGGCGCACCTGGAAGCATCCAAGAACAAATCTTATCAATCTTGCCATTGCCACATTGAACTAAGTTCGTACAATTTGGATTCTTTGGATCATCCTGATATCCCTGACACGTGTTAGAACAAATTTGCGTCTTGCTCTGATTCGCTGGACAAGAAGCCGTCGTTTGCTTGGTCTGACCAATTTCACAAACTTCGCCTTGTTGGACAATGCCATCGCCACAGACACCCGTCTGACCAAACAAAGTGTTCTTACAAATATCGGAATACTTGAAATTACCGCCCGTCTTTTGACAGACGCCAGGAACCGTTTGCACTTCGCCACAGCTATCACCAGCAATCGTCTTACACGCATTTGCATCATTTGGACTACATTCAACACCAGACTTCGTACACTTGAAACAATCCATTGGATTGGTACAGGTGCGGCAAGACTTATCACCCGTTGCATTTGCCCCAGCACAGATACGACCACGAGCTGAATCATTAGTAAAACAACGATAGTCCGCGTCAGGAAGTGGTGCATCCCACCAAGAATTCACATTCGCAGGTGGAATTTCAAACTCAGCACTCAATTCATATTGCTGACCCGCATTCAGTGCGCGATACAGATACAAACGTGACACGCCGCTTGGCAAAGCGCCAATACGAGGACATGCAAAGGTGCCATCCGTCTTATTCCAACAAGAAGCTGGATCAACTTTATCATCAAACACAAACTGATTCGTCGCATCTACCCGACCACCGCGACAAGCTTCAGATGAAGGACAGTCCGCATTCGAACTACATGGTGTACTGACAGATTTTTCACAGCGTCCACAGGCAATCATGCGATTGATTGGATCAACTGCACCGCCCAAAGCCCCACCCAACTCCTGCGACCAAGAAGACCAAACAGAATTACTTTGACCTGGAAGGAAGGTACCCGTCTTTAGCGCTGGATAGGTTGCATCGACACCCACTTTTCCATTCTCCAAATTCTTGGACATGCGTGAAAAATCACCAATACGAATGGTATCGCGTCCTAATTTAGACTTCTGGCTTTCACAAGAAACCGTCTCACTTCCAAAGCTCAAACAATCCCAATCTGCCGTACACAACAATGGTTTTCCATCATTGTATCCAGGAACGGTATACAGATTATTCGTCGCTTGATTCAAACACACATTCCCCTGCTGCAACAGATTGATATTGAAGGTCATTGAATCCAACAATTGCTTTGCAATATCCTGCGTTATCTTTCCCGCATTTGGATTAAACGAGAACACCAAAATATTCGAGAAGATCTTGCTATCGACACCTGGACGATTTGCAATCGCGATATAGGTTGTATTGCCATCAACCAAAGCTGGGTATCCATCAATTTGAGTTGACTTTGGACTACCGCCACCAAAACCCTGCGATGAATACCATTCTTCTGGAGACAGATGCAATGGATTCTTATACACACGAATACCAATACCATCCTGCTTCAATGTCGGTTCAGAATCTGGGTATGTCATCAAGTACTGACGGAGAATGCCCTTGGTTGCATCCAACGGAGATGTTGGAACATAGGTAATATTCAGAGCAGGTAAATCGTCCAAATCCGTTTCTCCGCTTCCTGCATCACGACAATACATCATGAGGAAATTCATCGGAGAAGCAAATGGATCACCAACGATCTGAGTTGCATTCGCCAAATCAGCCTTACTTGGTGAATTTGCCATGTCACGGAATGGCGAGGTCGCAACGCCGTTCAATGAAGGCCATGGATTCTGACAAATCATGACCGCCACCGGCGCCACACCTTCAACAGCCAAATCCTTGGTCGAAGGCACATTAATCGTGTCATTCGCCACCTTCATGCGAGCCGTCAAGATAGACACACCATTCAACTTACCTGATTTAAAGGTTGCGTCACTTACCGCATCAACCTTATCAAAACCAGCATCCGAATTCAGCATCACGATCTTTTTCAATTCAGCACTCGAGGTCCAGTGATCCCATTTCCAATCATAGCCCTGGACAGGAGACAATGGCACCAGCTGACCGTTCTGAACCGATTGTGCAGCTGCTTGGAATGAACGTGTCTCTTCCTGATTATTTGCATTCACAAACAAGAACGGATGATCATTTGGCTGTGTCGTATCCTTCACTTCAACCTGATTCACAGCACACACCTTATCGCCCGTCTTAAACACCCAGGTCAAACTCCCATTTGAAAGCGATTCAAATTGCTGAACGACACCCTTCACCGTCTTGATACCTTCCTTCTTTTGCTTATTTCCATTGTCAGCCAAATCCTTGTCACCCATAAAGCGAACACGATACTGCGTATTTGGCTTCAAAGCCTGATCCAAGGTAAATGAGAACAATTTTCCATCCTTGCCATTGGCTGACTTCAATTGACCCGTCACACTCCCCTTACACCATTTTTCTGCATACACCGGCTCACCCGTCATCCACGTCACAAAAGAATCCCACCACTTTTGCATACCACCCCAAAAGCCAGGTTCATATGACTTCATGACCAAAACCTCCGTCGTTCCCTGTGGACAGCTCACCGCCTGACCCGCATCTTCAGTGATTTCAAAATTATTCAAGGCAGAAACAGCCTGAATATCCTCATTAAAGGTTCCGCTAATCAATACATTCCGACAAACACCCGTCGCATTCTTTGGTGGGTATGGCGTAACCACACTTGGACGTGGGCGGCAGCATCCCGCATCATCCAAACCATATCCCGCATCACAACTTGCTTCATCCGTAAATCCACATTGCAACCCATATACCGCTTTTCCATCCTTAGATTCAACATTCGCGGTTACATCCGTCTTCATGATGCCATCTGCATCCGTTTGCGCATTTCCAACAACGGTCGCGAGCTGGGTGCGATCAATATACGAATCACCCGGCTGAACAGCTTCACACTGCTCACCACGAGCCTTTACACCATCGCTACAGAAACTTGGCGCAGGCTTCCCAAAAGCATCGACATAATATGGCGATGAACCTTCATACAAACAAGCCGCGCTACACCCATCACCAGAAACCGAATTTCCATCATCACAGTCCTTACCCAATTCAGCTGGTTTTGCATTTCCACAGCAATTCAATTGATTTGCACCCGTACAGGCAGCTACCCCCGTATGCAAACAGGTTTTTGTATTACAGCCTGCTGGAAAAATCGGATTATTTTGCGCATCAACACCCGTGGCTTCACAAGCCTCGCCTGGTTCAAGAGTCAAATTACCGCATACCGCATACAAAACCGTTTTCGAACTTGAACCTTCATGCAAACACATCGAATTACACCCATCACCAGAAACCGAATTTCCATCATCACAATCTTTTCCATCACCTAAAGCATCTCCATTTCCACATGAGCTGTTTCCTGCCGTTGCACCAAGATGCTTACAGCTATCACTACAACCACGAACCTGACGCATCTTACAATCACCACCCGCGGCAATACAGGCATCCTTTTGAGCTTGCAATAAACACGAAGCATATTCAGGAACCGCAGGCTGACCATTGGTTGGCTGAGATGCTCCTACGCACGTTGGACCGTAGTCGCACTCTTCTCCCTTTTGTGGATCAACGATGCCATTTCCACACGTACTCGAACCTGGATCTGCGACCACTAAACAGGAATTTGGATCACATTTTGCACCTAAGTTACCAAAGCCTGGCTCACATTCTTCACCACCCTTTGCACCAGCTGCAAGCACAAGACAATTATCACCAGCTGGCGTTTTTCCATTTTTACAATACTTGCCATTTGTCGTTTCAATCTTGCCATTTCCACACACAGCCGCCGCTTCCTTGACTGATAATGGTGCACCAGCCAGCAAACACGTACCTGAACAACCATTTGGTAAAGCAGCACCCGTATTTACCTTACCCGCTTTCCACATCGTTGCGACTTGAGTATCAGCAACGGTCCATGCTGCCTGAGTCGTTTGAACTAAAGCCTGACCCTGCGAACTACAGGCATCCGGCTTCCCATATGGAGTTGCATTAAATAATTGGGATGCACCAACACGTGTTTCAAACTTTTCTTCTGGAACCACTTCAACGCGATCAGCAACACAGAATGCATCCGGTTCTTGCTTCACTCGGAATTTCCACGCAAAACCTTCAGCCGTATTCAAACCATCCATCGGAACACCATTTAACCCCTTAATTCCATTTGGTTGTCCGGCACCGCCACGAAGCAAGACATGATAGAACGCGCCTGGTGCCATCACGATCTGTGGCTCAATTTCAAGACGACGTAATTTCGTATCGCCAGATGGCGCCACCAATTTAACCGCCTTCAATGCAATCGGTGCCGAAAAATCAGCTGGATTACACTGTTCATTCAAACAGCGATGCACTACCACATTTCCCACTGCCGTCACACTCGCAAGGTCCAATGTCGTGCTGAAATTAGCCCAAATCAACGCATTCGTACAAGCTAAATCACAGTTTGGACCATATGCCAAAACGCGAGGAGGAATAAACTTCACAAATAATTTACCCGTACCGACAACTGGAGTGGACTGCAATAATTTCGCGTTCACATCTACTGGTACATCACCCGTTTCTTTCAAAGCGATTCCTTTTTGAACGCAACCCTGCAAATTTTGATTTGGATTCTTCGAAATCGATGCGCGATTGTCTTCATTTGCTTCTGAACTACCGGTATACCAGCTCCATTGCTTGGTCGTACATTCAACATACACACACTTATCATCTGCATTTACCGGGCTCGAAAGATAATCCGTCGTCTCGCCGGCATCATGCATTTCATACGAACTTGGCGCGACATTCACTTCATTGATCTTACTCGGCTCATCCGAATTACGCGTCTTAAAGCGGAAGCAGTATCCGATATCCGCATTGTTTGCCGCCACACCGCAATCCTTGCGAACTTCCATCATGGCACCATCTGGACCATCGGCCTTCACCTTAGCCAAAATCTGCACCAAATACGTCGTGTTCTTTTCTAAAGCAACATTCTTATTGAACTTAACAATGTCCTGGTTATTTCCAGCATGAATCAAATTCAAACCTATGTAGCTAACAGCGACCTTCGTCGTACAAGGGTCGCTTCCATTACCCGTACACTTTAACAATTGAAAATTATTCGGAACAACCGTCGAAGCATTCAACAAACGTGAAAAACGCACTTGAATAGCCGAATCTGTTGGAGCTTGGTCACCACCAGCACGACCCAACCAAGGAGATGGAGATGGATATGGAGCCGGAGCAAGGTCTGGACGACATTCTTCAATCACCCGAGGCGCAACCGGAATCAAACCCGTAGACGTCTGCCATGCATATTGAGCCGTCAAAGACTTCGCACCACAAGATTCATTCGCTGGCTTACAAGCGCCAGATGGGCAGCACTGAAACGCATCAGCTGGACCACAAACACCTGGAGCTTGATTGCAATTCAATACCTGAAAATTCACCTTATTCGATTCTTGACCCTGTACCTTAACCGACATTGAACCAGTAATCGCAAACTTTGGAACAATCGTATTCGCAATCAAATTGGTAAAGTTATCTTCAACCGCCGCCTGAACCGTTTGTCCATTTGCTGCTGCAAAATAGACAGCTGGTTTCTCTGCACCCAAACGCTCACCCTCAATCTTGATCGTTGTTTTTTCAGGACCAATCGAAGGATTCAAAGCACAAATACCCGGCTTTGGTGTTCCATCTTGAATCGTAAAGTTAACGGCATTCGAAATCGCACTATCAGCGCGACGAAGCGTCACTTTATATACCCCATTACCAACAGCCTGATTATTCTTAAAGAATTGCGGAACCTTAATAATCACACTGTCATCCTTCCAGAATCCATTCGCACAAGCAGCTGGAAAACTCGTATCGCCCACTGCCTCCAATTGCTGAACCGGATCCGTAAACAAGACAAAACCCTTTGAATATCCAAAATTCTTTCCAAGCACAGTCACATATTCCTGTTTTGGACCAACTTCAGGGCTCAAGCTCGCAATGACGGGAGGAGCACCCAGGTTTTTATCCAAAACCAAAAAGTCGACAGGATTACTGACACCAGCCGGCGTCTTAATCGTCACGGCTTGTGGACCCGAATTGGTCACCGGAGCCTTAAAACGAACCGCGGTCGCCGTCCATTGAATCGTATTAGTTAATTCTGATGCACCGAATCCGACTTTCGCAGCCGTTGTGCCAAATCCCTGACCTTGGGCTTCGATTTCGGTTCCCACGATGCCACTATTTGGCTTCAATGCACACAAACCAGGATGCTCGGTATCATCTACGACAAAATCTGGAATCTTTGGACCAATCGCATCATCAGTTCGATCTAGCAAATTACTCGAAACATTTTTTACTTGAATTGGACCATTCCCCGCCCCATCTGGGACAGCCACCACGACCTGCACATTGCCCCAAGTCCCGCCACCAACCGAACACTGCGAAGGCGCTTTTGCAACCTTATCATCCGCTGGATCAGCTGGATTACCTAAAAACAAGACTTCACCCTCGGTAAAACCAAAGTTCGTTCCCTTGATGGTCACAAAAGTTCCTGGTTTTCCATTCAAAGGCGAAACCGTACTAATCACCGGATGTGCAACACAGATATTTCCCTGACAAAAACCAGATGAACAGTCGGAATTCTTTGAACAGCTGCCGCCCGAACAGGCCCCACAAAAATCAGAAGCCTGTGGATCTCCACCGCAATCTAAACCGGTCTCACCTGCATCTTGCTGACCATTAAAACAGTGTTCGGCGCGAACAACCACCGTAACCGGGCCACTGGTAGACATGTTTGCATCAATATCATATGCCACGGCAGTCAATGCATGGTCGCCA
The DNA here is from genome assembly GCA_964426815.1 of uncultured Gammaproteobacteria bacterium. Classification (GTDB taxonomy): domain Bacteria; phylum Patescibacteriota; class Patescibacteriia; order 2-12-FULL-60-25; family 2-12-FULL-60-25; genus JADZEJ01. The sequence goes on from CAYRRZ010000004.1 coordinate 19,147, forward strand.
AAGTTTGCGCCAGCCGTATCCCAATCAGACTCGCCATTGAATGACATCGGTGTCCCCGAAGCCGCATCAATCCCCACTTTTCCAGCCGCATCATAAAATTCAATTAATGAAACCCCCGCATCATCCGTTGCCGCAGCCTGCAAAGACTGAATCGAATTTACCGAAACCGACATCCCAGAAAACGGATAAGTCAAAGTAACATTCGGCGCTTGCGTGTCAACCGTATTACCCGTCTTAAATGTAGCCGTACATGGGGCAAAGGCCGAACATACCAAAGCCTGACTCGACAATGATTTTACATTCGTCGGAATCGTGACCGTAAAGCTTGCATCTGCTTCAAAACACTTCCGATTTTGATTTGGCGCAGGGCAATTTGCAGCTGGAGTAAACGTAACCAAAGAACCGTTTGTCTTAAGTGTTCCCTGAACAGGCGTTCCATCAATTGCTTTAACCGTAATACCCGCCGTGGTCTGATCATCAACTGGCTTGGTAAACAACATCTTCACCTCGATATTGCGGATAGCAACATTGCCCTTTGGAGAAATGGCCAAAACCTGAAAACTCGCTGATCCAGAACCGCCTCCAAGACCACCACCAAAACCAGAGCCACCACTCGAACCGCCGCCGCCTCCATCAGCCGTCGCACCAAGTAAACGCTCAATAATAAACTTCGTGATCGCCCAGGCTGACAAAATAATAATCAAACCAATAATCGCATTGCGAATAATCGCTTTGGCTCGACCAATCTGCTCCTCCTTGCCACCCGACGTCATCCACAAAAAACCCGCGTACAAAATAAGACAGACCAAAATAATCCCAATCAAACCAAGCGCAATATTAATGATACGAACAACGATCTGTCGCGGATCCGCACTCGATAACTTTATCGTTTGACCGACTTCTTCAAGTCCGGTGGAAACTTGCGCATGTGCTGGAGGCGCAGAAACACTCAAGCCCCCAAAAGCAAATGGGAGCGCGAGAGCAATCAAGAGGAGAAAGCGACGAAGCATGAAAGTAAAGGATTACGGATGGAGCAAAGTTTTGCACTCACCTTTAGAAGCCTGACTATTACAACAATTTGGACCCTGGCTCAACATATCTGAATAATCTAATGCGCCACATTTTGCCGCTGGATTAAAGCAGTTCTGATAAACATCCTGCACTCCATGCGACACATATGGATCATAGTAATTCAAATCCGCCAAAGCTTTACCTGATGGAAGAAACACGCGATGCTGAACAAAAGCGCCAGACTTCGGAGGCTCAACCGCATTCGGTTGCTTTGGATCATATGTACTACCATCCTGCTTCAATAAACTCATACCAACCGTCCACCAAAACGTATCGACATTGGTCTCATCCTTGCCATGTGCATCAATCGTAACCGTTTGAGAGTTTAAAGATGAGGAACGAAGACGCGTATCAAATTTAGCTTCAACCGGCTGATCAAGAGGCACATTTGAATTCAAACCTGTTTGTGGATCTGAATTTGGAACGGTTGCCTCAATTCTTGGCGGAGACAATTTTACATCACCCGTGGTACCAAATTGCCAAGAATAGTTATCCCCAGGAGGACCATCGGCTTTTCCGTCCTTGCTTCCATCTAATGAATTTCCCGCCACACTTACCACACCGTTGTACCCATTATTCGTCAACTCAGCTTGTGGACTATCTGCATTTGCCAAGGTAGCTGCCTTTGCAACCACTTGAATCGATGAATCACCTGGCAAACAAAAGACATCTTGACCACAAGAATTGGTTCCGCATTTTTCTTCTGTCGTAAACTCAACTGTTCGATATTGGTTTGAAATATCAAATGAACCATTCACCGGACCAGGAACATTGCCACCGGATGGTGTTGATAAAACTTCAATATTTGAAAAACCATTCGCCGTCTTGCCGCTCACGGCCGTCGGATCCATCGCCTTATCAAAATTGATTTGAATCACGACATTACGTGCATATTGACCCGCCTGAACTGGAACAACATCAACCACTTTTGGCGGAGTTAAATCAACCACAGTTGAAACTTCAAATGGCCAAATATAACCGGAGCTAAAAGCACCAGCAAAAGCCGCACCTCCATTTACTTTTTGAATACCCGAAGCGCCACCTTTTAATTCAACGGTATAACCCGTTTTCTTAATTGGACTTCCTAAATATTCAACCGGACGAATGACATAGGTCTTTAAATCAGCCAAATAAGTCACACGTGCCTTAGCGCTGGTCAAAACACCCGCTTCACCAACCTCAGTTGGATAAATCTTCACATTCGCTGCATTCAACCCCTTAGACGTATTGCTCGTCGCATCCGTCCAGCCTTCAATAAAGGACTCAGGTTTAATCGCTTCTTTAAAGGTAATGATAATTGGCGTATTGCGAGGCACGTCTAATGCATTTCGCATTGGCAAATGCGATTCGATGATGCCACCACCCAATGAACCCGAGCTCAAAACCAAACCACCCGGTTTTGTCCCACCGCCACCAGAACCACCGCCACCAAAAAATCCCTGACCAGTCAATAAACCAAAAATATAATTTGTAATCGCAAAAGCCGAAGCGGTAATCACAATACCAATAACCGCATTGCGAATAATATCTTTTGCTTTTTGAACTTGCTTATCATCTCCAGCCGCCGTCATCCACAAATACCCCGCATACAACATGAGAATCAAAAAGATGACTCCCAAAAGACTTAAAAAGATATACACGATGCGACCAATAATGGTCACAAGATCCGTGCTACCCACCCCTGCCGCCTCAGCGACAATTTGAGCATTGTTTTGAGCTCCTGCAATGGACTGAGCCGAAGCAAAAGAAGTTTCAAAACCAAATCCCAAAATCGGGATCAATACAAGGGACAAAAGAGTTTTCCGCATGGTGATAACACGCGATGTGCGCATGGGATGAGTATATACCAAAAACCGCTCCCTTACGAGAGCAGTTTTTGAATAAGTTCACGCACCACGACCCCATCAGCTCCACTCCCAATTTTCTTCATCGCGAGCCCCATGGCTTTGCCCATATCTTTGATCTGCGTAACGCCACTTTCTGCAATCGCCTCTCGCACCAAACTTTCAACCTGATCCGCACTCATTGCTGGTGGCAGATATCGTTCCAACAACTCGATCTCAGAACGCTGCTTATCCGCAAGGTCGGTTCGGGCAGCTCGTTCAAAATCCTGCAAGGCATCCTTATACTGTTTAATCATGGTGCGCAAAACGGCCTGCACCTCTTCTTCGGTCAATTCCTTGCCCATGGCATCAATCTGTTTATTCTTGATTGCCGTCCTTGCCATACGGATGGTCGAAAGAGCCGATTCATTCTTGGCCTTCATTGCTTCCTTAAAGTCAGCGTCCAGTTGTTCAAGCGTCTTCATAGTGTTTGTACTAGCTTAACAAAAAAGCTTCCCTTTTGGGAAGCGTTTTTGTTTAACGACGTGGACGAACTTCGTCCTTCAACTGTCCGGTCTTGAGTTGATACTCATATTCCGAACGTTTTGCAACGCGGAACAAGGCACTTTCGCGACGCTTGTTGCGGCTGCCGTCCTTTTTCAAGAAACGGACTTTTTTAGCTTGCAGGACTTTTCCGCTCGCTTGAACGCGGCGCTGGAAACGACGGAGCAAGGCATCAAAGGTCTCGCCCTTTTTGCGCTTAACTTCTGCCATAGATTTTGTGACCCACCTTTCCTTCAAGATTTGTTCTCCCCGAAGGGAGTTCGACACGGCGGACTATAGAAGAATCAGCGAAAAATGTCAATTCTTAGGCCTTTCCAAGCTTTTTCTTGAGTTCATGCACAATTTTGCGCACATCTACAATTTCTTGGGTTCCGGAGTCCATATCGCGCAAAACGGCCGTTCCGTCCAAAACCTCTTTCTGACCAATAATGATCGCGAACTTGGCATGACGGCGATTTGCAATTTCCATCTGCGCCTTAATCGCATCCTTTGAAAAAGCTTCACCCGCCTTCACCCCTCCTTTACGCAAGTCTTCAAACACGGCCAAGGCGCGTTTACGCCCCTGATCACCCAATTGAGCGATAAACACATCCACATCCTGAGAAATTTCAGGCTGCTGATCCTTGATCAAGTTAAAACAACGATCCAAGCCCAAGGCAAAACCTGCGGCAGGCGTTGCACGACCACCGAGCATTTCACACAAACCATCATAACGACCACCGCCACCAATAGCAGATTGAGCCGTTTCTTCATCCGTTGAATTTGGGAAAATTTCAAACACGGTCTTGGTGTAATAATCCAAACCACGCACCAAATGTGGATTCATCTGATATGGAATCCCCAATTCATCAAGATATTCGAGCACGCGCATAAAGTGCGTCTTCGATTCTTCATCCAACCAGTCCACAATCTGTGGAGCTTCTGCCTTTAATTCAGCCATGCCTGGTTCCTTGGAATCCAATAAACGCATTGGATTCTTGAGCAAACGCTTTTTATCTTCTTCAGACAATTTGCTCTTTTTAGAACGGAAATAGCTCACCAAGGCATTCTTATAGTTTGCCCGAGCTTCTGGCGTCCCAATCGAATTGATATGCACCGTGGCATCAATCCCCAATTCCTTTACAAACAAATGTGCCATCAAAATAAGCTGTGCATCAACAATCGCATTCGTATCCCCCATCACTTCACAGCCAAATTGCTGAAATTGGCGATAACGACCATGCTGAGGACGATCATGACGGAACATTGGTCCGACATAATACATCTTCATTGGTTGCGGCAAATTGAACATCCCGTGCTGAATATAGGCACGAATAGCTGGTGCCGTTCCTTCTGGACGCAAAGCAACATCTTCTTTTCCAGTCGTTTCAAATGAGTACAGCTCTTTTTCGACAATGTCGGTCATTTTACCAACACCACGAACAAATAAAGCCGTTTCTTCAATCATCGGCGTATCAATACGACCAAAGCCATATGATTCAGACAAAGAACGCGCTAAATCACGCATTCTTTCCCAAAGCGGCTGGTCAGCAGGAAGAATATCCTTCATGCCACGCACCAAATTAATTGGTTGTGGAGCTTTTTTTGCAGCACTGCTGCCGCTTGCAGCTGGCTTTTCTTTTGGCTTTGCGGTTGCAACTGGTTTCTTGGTGGTAGGCATACAAAATAAGAATTACAGAGATGGATAGGGTTTTGTTTCAAAGTCACGCCAACGGTCAAGCGGCCATCCTCGAAGCCAGACACGACCGACAACATCGCTTCGACGAATCGGACCAAAGATGCGGGAATCAAGACTCACGCCTCGGTTATCCCCAAGGACATAATACTCATCGGCCTTTAAAGTGACATTTCGCGTATTGGCTGTAAAGGTATCTTTCTCCAAATATCCTGTTTCGTCCAATACCACCCCGTTTGGATGAGCCGTATTAAAGACTTTCACCTGACCTCCCGCCACCTCAACGGTTTCACCAGGCAAGCCCACGACGCGTTTAATAAAATACTGTTTTGGATCATTTGGATAACGAAAAACCACAATATCCCCTCTTTGCGGATCACGAAACCGATAAGAAAGCTCATCGATGATGAGATATTCATGATCGTAAAAATTTGGCTCCATTGAGGCACCTTTAACATAGAAAGGCTGCACCAAAAAATACCGAACCGGAATGATGATGGCGAGCGAAATTGCCACCACTTGAACCAATTCAAACAAAAAACCGAGAGCGGCCGCCGGTTTTCCGTTCATTGAGCCAAAAAATCGAGAAGACATAGGGATAGATTACGCCACATGAGCACCCTTGTCGAGAGTCGTATGCAAAGCTCTTCGCACCTTAAAACGGAACAAAGAACGCTCAAATGAAGCCGAAGCAATAACCACCGCACCAGCGACCAAGGACTCAACCGACCCAAGTAAAGCCAAAACCCAGCCATTTTCAACCAAGTGAGTAAAGGAACCAAAAATCAAAGCAGCCATGATCGGCGAACAAACCGCGCCAACAAATAACCCCAAACGTGCCGGATTCGTAAAATCTTGTCTCAAGGCTAGACTTGTTACGCTCTGCCCCGGTAATAGCGCGATTTTCCCTTCACGCACCAAAGACTCATACGAATGTCGATACAAGAAAATCGACTGAATCGCCGTGGTAAGTGAAAGTGCAACAGCCGATAAACCAAAAACCACACCTGCTAAGCGAATTTGCCCAGCTCGAATCAAAGGCTCAACCTGAAAAGCACCGATCGTCGCCAAAATAAACACTGGAATCAAAATCTTGCTGCGCACCGCCAACTGACGCCACGTAAATCCAGAACCACGCAAAGCAAATAATTCAGCAACCTCAGCGATCACATCATCTGCGCTTGCCGCAAACACCTTGCCCAAACCAGATAAGACATGTTCAAGCGCATGCGCACAAGGACCAATAAAAATAAGGGATTTGATAATGGTTTGAGCTACAGCCGTTCGGCTATGCGCATTATCAAACATCACCCGATGCACAATCGCATCAATCGCCAATGGAAAAATATCTTCATTCACTTCTTGCATGAAACGTCTCTGCTCATCCCCAACACCCTGATTACGTAAATCAACTAAGATAATCTTCCGAAACTCAAATCGTTGTTCCAAAATAACCTTAATTTCTTCATACAAAAACACCCCTGCTTTTTCTGTTGCTTCCAATTCAGCCGTTGAAAACAACGGAATTTTCTCTTCACGTAACAAAATCTCTAACCAAGGCAAAATCGTATTGTGTTGCGTATGCCGCGAAATACGATCCACGGCCTGCAAAACACGCTCCGGAGTCTTTTCAACAACCCGGACCCCAATACCATATCCATCATCCAACAACTTTCGAAACGCCTCAAAACGCGATGGGCGCAGAGCCAACGCATACCGAATCTCAAGCGGCACGAGTTCGGCCACCGTTAATTCAGGAGCCGATGTCACGACATCAACCCGATACCGATCAATCGGCGATGTTTGCCGAAGCGGCAAAAAACGCTTCCACCAAGATTCAAATGAGGACATGTACGGGAGTGTAACACGACTTTGACGCAAAAAATACAGCCTGTCAGACTACAGACCTATGCCTGTCGCCCAGCCCATTCCGGCCCCCATTTTAAGCTTTGCTGAATTCGACGCTCTTCGCGATCAATGCGGAACCATTGTCTGCACCTCGGGCGGCTATGATCCAATCCATCCAGGCCATTTAAGCTGCCTGGCAGCCTCCAAACAATTTGGAGATACCGTTGTCGCTATCGTGAATGGCGATACCTTTCTCACGAACAAAAAAGGAAAACCTTTTCAAGACCTCGAAACCCGCTGTCGCATCGTTTCGTATATGCGCGGCGTCGACTATGTCATTCCCTTTGAAATTGAAGGGGACCAAACCGTCCGCGAAGCTCTAAAACAACTCCGACCTCATGTTTTTACAAAAGGCGGTGACCGCTGCTCCCCCGAAACCATCCCCGAGTGGGATATTTGCCAACAACTCGGCATCCGCATCGAAACTGGTATCGGCGAACCCAAGCTCTGGTCCAGCTCCGACTTTCTCTCAAAGTGGAAAAATGAAAGATAGCTTCTCAATATGAAAGAACAAATACAAAACATTCCTCCCAAAATCACAAAACAAGAAAAAGCACCAACTATTCCTGAGCTCATTGCAAATCCGCCACTCAAAGAAACCGCCCTCATCTATTCCATCCCTGTCCGTGGTGAATGGAAAAATGGCCAGCTCTTACGCTGCCTCCGCGGCATGTTTTCCCAAAAGCAAGAAATTGGACAAGCGATCGAAATCGAAATCATCGCAAACAATGGTGGCATCGAAGCCGAAAAGGACAGCGAAGAAACCGAGCGCCTAGAAGAATGGGCCCCAGGGGCAAGTGCCCGCAACAGCGCCAAACGTGCTGAAACCGAGGAAGTCATTGCATTTTTAAAAAAAATCGTCGCCGTTCAGAGGCTTTCGAAAAAGTCCGATACGGACAAAGAAAAAAACAAGCAAGAATTAACAAATATTTTTACCAACACGCTTGACCGTGAGCAACGAGAAGTTCTTGAATTAGCTGCCAAACAAGCCGAAAAAGTTGGAGTGGCTCTCATCGATACAACAAAAATGGATTTCGAAAATTCGCCGTATCGACGAGCGAATATCAGCAGCGCACGCACCATCGGTGCAGATATGGCCCTGACCCGCTTTGCCGGTCGAGAAGAGATCCCATTTTCCATGTATGACATTGACACATTGCCCGAAAACACCCAAACCTCTAAACACATCCAAGCATTGTTTGCGCGCAATCCCAATCTTTCATACGTATTCAACGGGATGGCTGATCTTCCGCGTGGAATCTCAAAAGAATATGTCAGCCAAGCAAATTCGAGTCGACATATCGACTATAACCAAGGATACATCCATGGATCCCCACAAATCTGCTTTCGTCTCGGCGCATATAAAAAACTCCATGAAATCAGCAACCTGCAATTAATCGGAGATGAAGACCGGGACACAGCCATCCGCCTCATCTACCACTTTGGTCGCATGCAGGACGGACTCCTATTAGAGGAAAGCCTCAAAACAAATCGCTCCATACCAACCCAATTAACCTCGGCTCGCATCGATGGCTTTATGGATGGCCGCGCTGGCAAGGTAACCGAAGGCGCAGCAATACGCAGAGAGCAGGATCTTGCAGAGATCATCACACTCCGAAACCAGATCCTCAAATGGATCAATGAGCTACCTCAAGAAAAACAAGTCCTAGCAAAAGAAGTTCTAGATATCGCACGCAAGGACCAAACAAAAAGAATGCAGATCCAACAACGATTCAATCGCATTCTCGCAAAGTCATTTCTCCAGGCACTTGAAAAAAACCAAATCCAAATGGTCGATGGTAGTGTGGAAATAGACGAATCGAGTCTGTCCGAACTACCCGGAGGAAAAGCTCTCCACATTTTCCTCAAAAATAACCCAGCTCTCACTAAAGAATTACTCGCGTCAAACGAAGATATTGAGGCATTGAAATATTATGCCGGAGTATCTAAAAATCTCCCTCCCGAAATCAATACGCCGAGTCGATTTCAACAAGCACTCCGCGAATATCTTGGCTCAGTCCCCAGCCTTGCCGATCTCGAATCACGCGGAGCTTTTGAGGTCATAGAAAAACAAGTGAACGGACAAGCAAGCCTCGGAACAAAAGACCGACGCACGCGTGAATCAAGAGAATCGCTTCTCCATCCCATGTTGGCAGAACTTCTCGCCCTTGGCCACACCTACCGAACATTTTTTTCTACAAACCAATTCTTTGAAGCACGAAGTGGTACTGACACCCTGAACGATCAATTCATAAAAAAGCGCTGGCCAAAAAATCCTGAAGAACAAAAACTAGACTATCACTTCAGCTCTCAGGCCGACCGTGTTGAACAATTAAAAACCATGATCATCGAAAAAGAGCGTCTAGAACAAGAAGCACTCAAAGCAAAAAATCCATTCGAACCGAAAGTTGAAAAGCCACTTTCCTGGTGGTCTTCGCTCTCCCTCCCCTCTTTCCCATCCTTCCAGCTCTTCAAAAAGTTCTTCGGCAAAAACTAGACAATTCTCTCATACGCATCCTCCAGTCGCACCACATCATCCGGAAACGCCGTTAAAACCTCCAAGATATCGCAACCACCGGCTCCCGATTTCAGTCGATGTTTGGTTCCGGGGGTGACATGAAATGACACCCCCCCCTCTTTATACTGCGACGTCTCCGCAAACCATACTTCGGATCCCAGGGCTTATCCACATGTCTTGATGTAAAAACATAAATTTTCACTATAACAAAAAATCCGACATTTGCATCGGATTTTTTGCTGGTGGACGCACCAAGGATCGAACTTGGGACCTCACGAATGTGAATCGTGCGCTCTAACCAGCTGAGCTATGCGTCCATGACCTCTGCATTTGTGGCCGAAGAGTATCGAAAAACACATCATTTGGCAAGTTCCCCGCTAACCGCCTCACCCAAAAGCCCCAAGCCATAAAAAGTCCATAAAACTGGTATACTTGAAGCCATGCAACCCGGATTCGAAAAAAACCTACAAGACTTCCGCGAATTAGCAAAAGACACATTAAAACCCCGCCCGGAAAAATCCGGAAGTGTCGTGAATGAAACCATTCAACAAGCCGCTGATCGCCGCGGAACCGAACCCCATGTCCAAGCTCGCATTTTTGAAATGCAAATTCAAAAACAACGCATCATGGCTGAACTCGAAACCCAGCTCGCGCTTCTCGACAATCCATTCCATGCACCCGAAATCCCAAAACAAGCCCAACTCGTAGAATTCAAAGATGGCGGACTTGTGACCCATGATGCGGTCGGTAAACCGTTTTACATGACACTTGGTGACCTGCTCTATGATGGAGATTGGGGCATTCAATATACCTGCGATCCAAAAACAATACCCAAACATCTTCAAAAGCGCTTTCTTGTAGAAACCGCCAAACGAAAGATACGAGAAATCTACAATCATCAAATCGTTAAAGATGCGCTCGCAAGCAGCTTGGTTCCGGCTGAACGCAAAGAATCATTCAAATGGTTTACAGAAAATGCCAAACGAGAACACGAACCCGGCTGGATCGCGGAACGACTTGTTGAAAACATTGTACGCAAAGCTTGCGTCAATCTCGGACTAGACGTTCATCTAACTCCGGCCAGCGCCTTTGAAGATGTCGAAGAAAAAATTGACTTCATTGCGGATCGTCGCCTACACGCAACGGGAGTTGATGTCGAAAACGAAGAGCTAAGCAAAATAGATCGCGTCGGCATTCAATTCACCATCTCACGAGTAGCCCGCGGAAAACATGGAAAAATTGATCGTGCCAAAAAACAATATGCCGATCTCTTAAAGCAGAGAAATATACGGGATATTGTTTTAGTAAAAATTCAAATTCGAGGAGCACAACAAAAATACCTTGATTGGAAACGCGACGGCATGCCTCCGGGAGGCCCAGAAAGCCGCATAAGCCCAAACTTGCAAGGCAAAATTCTAAGATACATCATGCGAACACTGTATGAAGCCGACGAACTCAAAGACATCCTTGACCAAGTTCAAAACCGGCCAGCCAACGACAATGCTCAGCCAACTGATCGCTAAAGCTGCCCCTACCCTGCAACCAAAACGCATCGTCTGCGACGATGATCGCGACCTTGGTTTTTTTGAAGCGCAAGCAATTCTCGCTCATCTATTAGATGTCGACCGCGCCTGGCTCATCACTCATCCCGAATATGAGCTAACAAAAACACAATATAAAAAGTTCCAACACCTTCTGAAACGACGCCAAAAACACGAACCATTTGCCTATCTTTTTGAAAAAAAAGAATTTTACGGTAAAGAATTTTTCGTAAATAAACACGTTCTCATCCCAAGACCTGACACCGAAACCCTCATCGAATCTGCGCTCAAACTACACGCTGACTCAAACCCACAAACACCCGTCATTTGGGATATCGGAACTGGCTCAGGCGCGATCGCGATCACACTTGCTTCACGCATTCAAAACGCCGTCGTCCTTGCAACGGATACAAGCAAGCGTGCGTTAACAATAGCGAAAAAAAATGCAAAGACTCATGATGTTATAAAACGCATAACGTTCGTACAACAAAACCTCCTGCAACCAAACGCATTTCGCTGGCTAAAATCACACGGCTCAGCAGAACAACTCCTGATTTGCGCCAATCTCCCCTATCTCCCAACAAGCGACAAAAAAAGACTCGAGCCAGACATCACCAAATACGAACCAAAAAGCGCGCTCTATTCTGGTAAAGATGGTTTAGACTTGATCAAAAAGCTTCTCGGACAAATCGCTCGTCACGCCTCAGAATGGGGCTATCAACACATCTCCATTCTTCTCGAATACGATCCACCGCAAACCCAAAAACTCCTGAAAGAAATACACCGTTTACTCCCACAAGCAAAAACTGAGATACAACAAGATCTCGCTAAGCGAGATCGCGTGTGCCATATTCAATTGTTTTAAATTGATTTAACTTGAATTTTTGCCCCAAGCGAAGTCATCTTTCCGATCAAGTCTTCATACCCACGTTCCAAATGATCAACACCGGTCAAAACCGAAGTTCCATTTGCAATCAAGGCCGCTAATAAATACGAAAAACCTGCACGAATATCTGGCACCACGATATTTGCTGCTTTTAATTTGGTTGGTCCAACGATAATAGCGCTGTGTCGATAATCCCGATTCACAAAACGACATGGCTTAGAACCTAAGCATTCATGATGCAATTGAATTTTTGCACCCATTTTTTTCAAAGCTTCGGTATACCCAAAACGATCCTCGTACACCGTTTCATGCACAATTGAAACGCCATTCGCCTGCGTCAGCATCACCACAAATGGCTGCTGCCAATCCGTCATAAAACCTGGATGAACATCCGTTTCAACGGCTATTGGTTTCAACTCCGAACCACCAAAAAACCGAATTCCATCATCTTGAATCGTGTATTTGACCCCAACGCGACGCAAAACATTCAAGAATGATAGTAAATCTACCTGACGCGCATCTTTCACAAAAACATCGCCTCCTGTCATCACAGCCGCAACCGCGAATGAGGCAGCCACTAAACGATCCGGCAAAATACGATGGGTCGTGCCATGTAGCTTCTCAACACCTTCAATAATCCAGGTACGATTAACATCTTGATGAATGATCGCCCCCATCGATTGCAATAACATCGCCAAATCAACAACCTCTGGTTCAACAGCCGCATTCCGTATCACGGTGGTCCCCTTTGCCTTCACAGCGGCCAACATCACATTTTCAGTCGCGCCCACGGATGGGTATGGTAATTCGATCACCTGACCCTGCAAGCGCTTCGCACGAGCCACATACGTTTCACCATCATGCACAATCTCAGCCCCCATTTTTTGCAAAGCTTCTAAATGAAAATTTACCGGCCGCGCACCAATCGCATCACCACCGAGTGCAGGAATAACCGCCTCACCAAAACGATGAAGCAAAGGACCAAGTAATAAAATAGGAATTCGATTTTTCCGACTAAAACTCGTCGAAACCTGCGACGTCGTCATACTCGTCGGATCAATCTCGAGTTTAGAACCACGACGACGAATTTTTGCACCCACGCCCTCAGCCAATTGTGCCGTTAAATCCGTCTCCCCAATCTGTGGCACATTGGTTAGTGTTACCACCTCATCTGCCAACAATGAAGCCACAATTTCTTTTGAAGCTGCATTTTTTGCGCCCGGAATCGTAACGCTACCCACAAGTGGAACACCGCCGGTCACATGATAACTCGATTGTTTCATATAGTTATTGAACGCTGGATGAAGATGTAGCTGACACCATTCCCGGCAACACAACCTGCACCCAACTCGATCCTGGCTGAAGCAATAGATCCGCACCATCCACCGTCTCAAATCGCATATGCTCCCCATCAACACGCTTCCATAAACCCTTCAATTCTTTTCCTTGTCGATACACGGTTACCGGACCTTTGCCCGTTGTTCGTATCGCCAAACGACCATAATCATCAATCGTTTCACCCGTCGTCTCTAAAACAATCACATTGGATGCTTGAATTGTTTTTCCTTCCAAATCCTTTTTCACAACTTTGCCATCCTTGCGTCCATAGGTTCCTGAAGTGGCATCATATGACCAGGTAATAGGCAACTCGGCTGGATATGTAATTGTCGGCACCGGAATAGCTTTCGTGCTAGACGAAGCAGATTCTGTCGTATATTTCCAAGAAATAAATTGTCCGCTTGTCCATTTCTTTTTCTGTTCTGCGTCGCGCAATAATTCAATCTTGGTATACACATTGTGCGGCGCTACTCGTGCTTTCCCGCGCCAAAAACTAGATCCATTATAAAATTCATTCAAGTCTTTAAAATCTTTCCATGACTTGGCTTTTTCTAAAGCCTCTGGACTTCCACCGACATGGGCATAAACCGACCCAAGACCTCGAGCAAATTCCTCAAAGTATAAACGCGCACTACGCACCGGACCAATTTGAGAAACCGTGGATGAAGCATCAAAAACAGCCATAAAGCGGGTTAAACCACCTTCTACCGGAATTTCATACACTAAAGATGCTTCCGCTAAACCAGATTGCGGCTTTGCATCTGGATGATTATCAATCATGACGGCAAAGCTCGAGAGCTGCGTAGCCAAGGGATCAACCAAAACACCATCCAAAGCGCGTGGCTTTAAACCAATTTCAACCACCTGCCCTTGCGTCGAAGTTGAACTTGAAGGTTGCCCCGATGATACAGATCCGCCTTTTCTCCCTACGCCGCTAACCGCATACCACACCAGTCCACCAATAATCACAAAAACAATAACGGCCCCAGCAGCCAAAGGCTTCCAGGACCGTTTTACCCAAGCCACGAGCTCCTCCTGCATGTGGCGTCTTCGATTATTTTGCAGCTGCTTCTTCTTCAGCCTTCTTAGCGGCTTCAGCAGCCTTCTTTTCTTCAGCTTCCGTCTTAATCGCTGTAACATCTCCGACTTCGGACTCTTCAAGCTTCTTGAGCTGTTCTTCAGTCAAAGGCGCAGCGACCGTTGCAATCACGCTATCAGCTTCATGGGTTGCTGTGACACCAGCTGGCATCTTAAGCGAACCAATAGTAATTGCATCATCAAATGTCGCAAGTTGAGACAAATCAACTTCGATTTCATGAGGCAAGTTTGCAGGCAAACAAGAAACTTCAATCGAGTCAGCATTGGTAACCAATGTACCAGCCAATACCTTAACGGCAGCTGATTCACCGATAAACTTCAATGGAATTTCGGCTGTCATTTCTTGGTCCATGCGCACCTGATGAAAATCAATATGAGCAGGAGTCATTTGAACACGATCAACCTGCATTTCTTTCACAACTGCCTTGACGGTGTTTGAACCAATCGTAAGGTCAATCAAGGAAGACATACCGGCGCTACGATAAACCTTTCGGAATTCCGATTGGCTCACCTTGATCGCTTGTGGTTCTGTACCATGTCCGTAAATAACCGCAGGAATCATTCCCTGGGCGAGGACGTTTTTAGCCCGGCGACCAGTTTCGGCGCGGGTTTGGGCAGCTAAGGCGTGTGTCATAATTTAGCTTAATGTGGGCGAAGGATAGCTATTTCAGGCTTTTCTGTCAAGCAAACGACGACCCCAGCCCGCGGCATCGGTTTCAAGCTCCATATGGAGGCGCAAAACTTCATCCGCTGAAACCGGAACCATATCTTTAAAACGAAGGGCGTCTTGCAATTCAAGATCGGTAACCATACCAACCGTGCTCACCGCACCAGGCGTCTCTAAAATAACCGCTAAAACAGCGTGTTTACAGCTCGTACATGAGCAATGAAACACCCGAGTCATGCCTTTTTCACCCACCAAACGGATGCCGGCAGGCAAATACGCCGTTCGGCAAACGGGGCAATGAGCCAACAGTTTTTGAGAGAGTGGCATATCCATATCCCTATCCTACCTGTTTATCCTATTTTGGGCAATGAAAAAGCCCATTTAATCCGAGGCCACAAAACGGGCGCTGGTAGCCACCGATTGAGCCAAACCAATGGCTAAAAACATCATAACCAAGGACGAAGCTGCGGCTGAAACAAAAGGCAGCGGAATACCTGTAACCGGCGAAATCCCGACATTCATCCCCGCATTCACAAACAAATGAAAAGCCACAAAAGCCGCTAAACCAACCAATAAAACCGCCGAAGACGAATCCTCTGCAATCATTCCGATCCGCAATAATCGATATAAAATCAAACCAAACAAGCCTAAAACCATACTAATCCCAGCAAAACCCATCTCCTCGCCAATCACGGCAAACATAAAGTCCGAGGTAGCAACAGGCAAAAAGCGCAAACGAGCCTGCGACCCCTCCCCAATCCCCTTGCCAAACCACCCTCCCGAACCCAAAGCAATCCGAGCCTGAGTCACATTATAGCCAGCACCGCGCGCATCCGCTTTTGGATCAATAAACGCTGTTAAGCGATTTTTTTGATAGGTCTTTAAACCAAAGGTCCAAAGCAAAGGCAAAGCAATAACCGCCGTTACCACCATCATCCACCACGCATGTCGAGGCAAACCGCAAAACAAGACACAAGCCAACCAAATCGCAACCAACACCATCCCCGAACCAAAATCCGGCTGCAACATCACAAGCCCAAGATACAAAGCCAAAGCCACCCCACTTCCAATAAAAGCCGTCCACGTCAATCGATGTCGCGTATACCGTGGCAAATACGATGCCAAAAACACCACAAAACAAATCTTTGCTAATTCAACCGGTTGAAATGAAAAAGACCCGATCTGAAACCATCGACCACCTCCATTCAAACTCAATCCAAAGGGCAAAGAGGCTAAAAGCAACACGGCACCAGCGATAAAAGCCGGTAAAGCAAAAGCGCGCAATTCTCGAAAATGAATAAAGGCAAAACTCAAAGCCAACACAATACCCAAACACGCCGAAATCAATTGTTTTTTAAACTGAAAAATATCCGTTGCTCCACGTGAAGCATTAATCCCGTAAATCTCAAGCAAGCCAATGGCGCACAAAGCAACCGCCGCAAACAGCAGCACCCAATCAAAACGAACAAATACATCAAAAAAACGTCGCATGTCTTCAGCTTAACCGAAACACGTGCGAGACGGAAGGCCTACTTTTGTTGAAAAAAATTCGGATCAAGAAAAGCACTCGGCTCCATGATGTTTACTTGCGGTATCACTTCAGTCTTTGTCACTCCCGTTAAATTATCCGGCCACAAAATCTGCATCTCACGCTTCTCCCCAGGGCTCACTCGCTGCGCTTTAACGGTTTGAATCGAAGAAATGCTGCCACCTCGATACAATCGAACAAGTAATTCGACCTCCCAAAAGCCATATGCACCCGAATTCACCAAAGTAAAACTCGTTTGACCAACCCGTTTTCCATTAAATGAAATGTCCGTATCGTACCGAACCTTTTCCGCATTCACCTGAAATCGATTTTTATAAAAGCTTGGATAATCCCCATTCGTCAAAACCGGATCAACGCGATGCCATCGCACAGCATCAATCGAAACCGTCGCATTTCTCCCACCACGCGATTGCGGTTTATATCCTAATTCTGACAAAACCTGTTTTCCTGAAGGCAAAACATAGCCTTTACGCAAAGGCGTTTCTTCTCCAGAAATATTAAAACGATACATAAACTCACCCCACCACTGCGGATTTGGATTAAGAACTTCAACCGACAAATCCAAGCGATCCGCCGTCGAATTCAAAACCGAAACCTCACTCAAATTCACTTGTTGCGGACGATCCCCTTCTAATTCAGCTAACAATTGTTGATTAATCGCGACCTGACGCGTTAAACGAGATTCACGCGGATACGAAATCACATATGCATCAACCAAACCGATAATCGCATACCCCCAAAACAACACGCAGATCGTAATCACAAAGCCGTATCCAAAACGACGCAATTCTAAACGATGTCGCACCCACCAAGACGCGATCTGTAATTCGCCTTGCGTAAAAGAACCAATCCGCTGTTCGGGTGAATCGGACATACCAGAGGCAAGTGTAACACGAAAACAAAACCACGACCGAACCAAGCTCCACAATCCACGGTTGCTCAATCCTCCCCCACCCGCTACTATCTGACCTATTCAAATCTATGGCTGAAGACAAGAAAAAATCTGGCTACAGTTCGGAAAACATATCCGTTCTCGAAGGCCTCGACCCGGTGCGCAAGCGCCCGGGCATGTATATCGGTTCAACCGGCCCTGAAGGTTTACATCACATGATCTGGGAAGTCGTCGACAACTGTTTCGACGAAGCCATGGCCGGTCATGCCAATAAAATCACCGTTATCTTGAATGAAAACGGCAGCGTTTCGGTTAAAGACAATGGCCGCGGTATTCCGGTCGATATTCATAAACAATATAAAGTCTCCGCACTCGAATTGGTGCTCACCAAATTGCATGCGGGTGGAAAATTCGGCGGTGAAGCCAGTGGTTATAAAGTCTCGGGTGGTTTACACGGCGTCGGTGTTTCCGTTGTGAATGCCTTATCCGATTTACTCGAAGCCCGCGTCGAACGCGATGGCGGCGAATTCGTCCAAATCTATAAGCGCGGTATTCCACAAGGCCCTGTAAAACAAGTTGGCAAAAGCAAAAATCGTGGTACCACGATCACCTTTACGGCGGATGCTAGCATTTTTACGACGGTTGAGTTTGATCTCAAATACATTCTCGATCACTTACGTCAGCAGTGTTATTTAACCAAGGGTATTCATGTTGAAATCATTGATGAACGCAAACCGGGTCAACATGATGTCTATGGGTACTACTTTGAAGGTGGCGTGGCTTCATATGTCCGTCATTTGAATCACACCAAGCAAATCAAACATGATGCGATTTTCTATGTCGTAAAAGATGTCGATGTTGTGAATATCGAAGTTGGTATTCAATATACCGATGACTATAAAGAAACCGTTCTTGCCTTTGCAAACAACATCTACAATCCAGAAGGTGGAAGCCATATCATGGGCTTTCGCTCTGCCTTGACGCGCGTCTTGAATAATTACGCTCGTGCCAAAGGCTATATCAAAGAAAAGGATGATAATTTGTCCGGTGAAGATGTGCGCGAAGGTTTAACCGCCGTCATCTCGGTCAAACTTCCAGAACCACAATTTGAAGGTCAAACCAAGGCCAAGCTCGGCAATCCCGAAATTCGCGGCTATGTCGAAACCGTGGTCAATGAAGCTCTCGCGACTTTTCTCGAAGAACATCCACGTGATGCCGAAGGCATCATTGGCAAATGTGTCTTAGCTCAACGCGCTCGCGCTGCTGCTCGTGCAGCTCGTGACACCGTTTTACGCAAAGGTGCGCTCGAAGGCATGACCCTTCCGGGTAAATTGACCGACTGCGCTTCACGCGACGCCAGCCAATCTGAACTCTATATTGTTGAGGGAGACTCTGCAGGAGGATCAGCCAAACAAGGTCGCGATCGCGAATTCCAAGCCATCTTGCCACTCAAGGGTAAAATCTTGAATGTCGAACGTGCGCGTTTGGACAAAATGCTGTCCAATAATGAAGTAAAAAACATCTTAATCGCGCTTGGTACCAATATCGGCGAGATGTTCGATATTTCAAAGCTGCGCTATCACCGCATCGTGATCATGACCGACGCCGATGTGGACGGAGCTCATATCCGCACGCTTTTGCTCACCCTGTTCTATCGCTACTTCCCAGAATTGATTGCAAAGAAGCATATCTACATTGCTCAACCTCCCCTCTTCCGTTTAGAAATGGGCAAAGAGATTCGCTATTGCTACTCCGAAGAAGAACGCGACACCCACATCGCTGAACTCCTCAAGCTCAAAGCCGAACGCGCCAAGGGCAAAAAGAAGGATGCAAAAGAAGTTGAAGCTGAAATCGAAGCCGCTGCCGAAGAAGCCGACGAGGCCGAAGGCGCGGCAAATATCGGTGGCATCCGTATCACCCGCTATAAAGGGTTGGGTGAAATGAATGCAGAACAATTGTGGGAAACCACCATGGACCCAGCTCGCCGCATGATGAAGGTCGTCAATGCCGATGATGCCGTCCAAGCCGACCAAGCCTTCGACACCCTCATGGGTACCGAAGTTGCCCCTCGCAAAAAATTCATCCAAACCCACGCCTCAAACGCTAGTTTGGACATCTAAGGTTCAAAAAACCGCGCTCCACGCGGTTTTTTGCTGCCCATTGCCAAAATCTCCATTTCCTGCTATATTCCCCAGTATCAAATCCCCCGCCAAGGGGATTTTTAGAAACAAGAATTATGAACCCACTCCAAAAAACCATCGCCTATTTCCGCTCAGCTAAGGCTGAAATGGAAAAAGTCTCCTGGCCAACCCGCCAAGAAACCATTCGCTATAGCGGTCTTGTTATCGGTCTCAGCGTCGGTATCGCTGTCTTTTTTGCCGGTCTCGACTTTGGCTTGACCAAATTGGTCGAAGTCACGATCTCTGCTCGCCAAAGCACCCAAACTCAACAACCAGCTGATATCCAAGTGACGCCAATCACCCCAGATGTCACAGCCACCGGAACCTCGGCTGACACCAAGCCAGCGACCACTCCTAGCCTCTAATCCCTCAACGCACTTTTTGTTATATGCCTAAACAAACCCTAGATTACGGCCGCCGCTGGTTCGCGATTCATACCTATTCTGGCTATGAAGAAAATGTCGCTGATGGCCTCCGCCGCCGTATTGCCACCATGGGCATGCAGGACACCATTTTTAATGTCCTCGTCCCAACCGAAAAGAAAATCAAGTTAAAGAACGGCAAGCGCAAGCTCGTTGAGGAAAAAATCTATCCTGGCTATGTCTTGGTTGAAATGACCGTGACTGACGACTCCTGGTATGTCGTCCGCAATACCCCAAATGTGACCGGATTTATTGGTACCGGCACCACCCCAACCCCACTCTCCGATAAAGAAGTTCAGTCTATCTTGAAAAAGATGTCCACCGACGAAGAAACTTCTTTTTCGATCGATTTACAGGTTGGTACTCCAGTCAAAATCGGCGACGGTCCCTTCAAAGGCTTTGAAGGCAAGGTCAATGAAATTGACGGTTCTCGCGGCAAGGTCAAAGTCTTGGTTTCGATGTTTGGTCGTGAAACCCCACTCGAACTTGACTTTACCCAAATCAAAAAGGTATAAGAAACCCGATCAGGACGAGGCAACTCGTCCGGGGAACAGGCACGATGCGCTTCTCGTCGGACCTGAATACCCATCTATCACATATCTATGGCAAAAAAAATTAAGGCGCTTATCAAGCTCCAAATTCAGGGAGGCGCGGCTAACCCAGCCCCTCCAGTCGGTACCGCCCTTGGTCCTCAAGGTTTGAACATCGCTGAATTTTGTAAGAAATTCAATGATGCAACCGCTGACCGCCGTGGCGAAGTTGTTCCATGTATCATCACGGTCTACGAAGACCGCACCTATGAGTTCATCTTGAAGATCGCTCCGGTCCCAGAAATGCTCAAAAAGGCTGCTGGTATTCAAAAGGGTTCCGCTAAGCCACTTACCGACAAAGTCGGCAAAGTGACTCGCGCTCAAATCCGCCAGATCGCTGAAAAGAAGCTCCCTGACTTAAACTGTCACACCGTCGAAGCGGCCATGCGCCAAGTCGAAGGAACAGCTAAGAACATGGGTCTCACCATTGTTGAATAAGCCAGTTGAAAAGCCGCCCCAGTCATTCTCGGGGCGGCTTTTCGTTTTAAGTGGTATCGTATCCCCAATCCTATGGAAACCCTTCCAAACCAAACTCCAGCAACTCAAGAACCAGAAAAGAAAGAATCTTCGCTTTCTGGAGTCGCTCTCGCTTTGATCGCTCTGGCCGCTTTACTCATTTTTGGCGCTACGGCGCTCTTTGTCTTGCGTCGTCCAAATCAACCGACTATGCCGGCAGTGAGCGATATCAAAACCAACACCAAAACCCCAACGACCACCAATACCATTCCCCCAGCGACCCAAGTACCAACCACAACAGCACCAACTTCGACAACAACGCCAAGCACAACACCCGTCGTCGACAATGATGAAACCATCACCCTTGGAGAAACCTTTCAAATCTTCAAAGGCGACACGGTCACGATCAAACTCCCAAATCAAACCAGTCCACGCTGGAGCGTAAAAGCACTTTCATTTGGGGATTCGCGCTGCCCCGCCGGTGTCCAATGCATTTGGGCTGGCGAACAAAACATAACCTTAACGGTTACCGATCTCGTCGCACGTGTTGCCCCGCAAGACATCACCCTTGGAACCGAACGAAACCCAAATCAAACGCTCTACGGTCTCACACTCAAACTAAAAACGATTGAAGACGGCAAAGGTGGAACCTATGCCGAAATCGAAACCAAATAAAAAACAATCAATAAAAACATATGCCACAGTCCTTTGCCGATCGCGTCAACAATATTGTCCGTAAAATCCCAGATGGAAAAACCATGAGCTACAAAGAAGTAGCCAAAGCCGCCGGCAATCCACATGCCTTTCGCGCGGTTGGAAATATCATGGGCAAAAATTGTGATCCAAATATTCCTTGTCATCGCGTCATTCGAGCAGATGGCAAACCAGGTGGCTATGCATTTGGCGCCAATAAAAAGAAATTTTTGTTAAACAAAGAAAAAAACGGCCAAACGACCTTTAAGGAACGCGTCAATCTTTTTCGTTCCAAGGGTTGATTTATCCAACTAAAACCAGTACATTCGGCGCACGGAGAAACCCATGCGCCCTTTTACTGATTCCGAAAAGACGCTCGCTTCACAACTCTTCAGTCTCGGAGCTATCCAATTCGGGAGCTTTACTTTGAAGCTCCACGAAACGTCCCCCGATGCACCCAAGTCGCCGGTCTTCTTGAATCTGAGGGATGAAAAAAATCCCAAACCAGGAAAACTGAATGCGGAGTGTTACCGGCGTGCCGGCCTAGCCATGATGCGTCTGGCGGCGACCAACAGTCTTCGCTATGACCTCGTCATCGGGCTCCCCAATGCGGGCACGCCTTTCGCTCAGGCCTTCGCCAGGCTCCTCATGGGGCAGCCCGAGGACCATCTGTTCGACCTTAAAAAGATAGAACAGGACGGCAAGCGTCGCATCGTAACCGACCAGATCGGCCAAAAGCTCAAAGGCAAGCGCTGCCTTCTGATCGACGACCTCATCTCCGGCGCGGATACCAAACTCGAGGCACAACAGGCCCTCGAAGAACTTGGTGCCGAGGTGATGGATATCCTAGTCCTGGTCGACCGCTGCCAAGGCGGAACCGAAACCATGGCAGCCCAGGGCATACGCACACATGCGGTATTCACCCTCCCGGATCTCATCAGTTACTACATAGATAATGGCTCAATCGAGCCGCAGCAAGAGCTCGACGTTCTAAATTATCTTCGAACCCAGCTCCTAACGACCTGATGCTGACCCGCCTTGACGAAAAGGCGGGTTTTTTGTATATTCAGCCCACTAAACATAACCGTGGGAGTCGAAGAAAAACGACGTCCGCACCACAGTCACTATATGGCGCACTCAAAGCGTTACAATGAGCTCAAAAAGCTCATCGTCCCAAAGAAGGCTTACTCAGTCGCTGAAGCGATTGAACTCGCCAAAAAGACCTCAGCTACCAAGTTTGATAGCTCCATCGAGCTTCACATGAACTTGGGCATCGATGTCTCAAAGAGCGATCAGCTCGTTCGTTCAACCATGGTCATGCCACACTCCATTGGTAAGGCCAAGCGCGTTGCTGCTTTTGTCCCAGCTGACAAAGAAAAAGAAGCTCGCGAAGCTGGTGCTGAAATTGTCGGCGCTGAAGAATTGATCGAAGAAATCGCCAAGACCGGCAAAGTCGACTTTGATGTCGCTGTTGCCACTCCAGACATGATGCCTAAGATGGCAAAGGTCGCTAAAGTCCTCGGTCCAAAAGGCATCATGCCAAATCCAAAGACCGAAACGGTTAGCCCAAATGTCAAAAAGATGATTGAAGAATTGAAGAAGGGTAAGGTCACCATCAAGAATGACTCAACCGGCAACATTCACCAATCAATCGGTAAGACCTCGATGGACAGCAAGGCTTTGCTCGAAAACTTCGAAGCAATCGTCTCTGGCATCAAGAAAGCAAAACCATCCTCTGCCAAGGGCACATTCATCAAGAATGTCGTCATCTCGACCACCATGGGTCCTGGCATCAAGGTTGAAGTCACCGGCTAATTTTCAGAAATGACATAAAATATCCCCATCTGGGGATATTTTATTTTGACTTGGTTAGCCAGCAAGACTATCGTACCGACATGCCAAAACTCATCATCGGCCTCGTTGGGCGCCAAGGTTCAGGCAAAGGAACCGCTGCCCGCTTTTTACACGAAACCTATCAGGCCGA
>CAYRRZ010000004.1:43101-63767 GCA_964426815.1 uncultured Gammaproteobacteria bacterium
GGCATGACCTATGATGAATTCGCCGCCCAAGAACAAGCGCCAACCGAAATCACCATTCCTTCGGTTGCCGCACGCGCCTGGAAAGCCATCGATAATGGCAGTGACAAAGAACATCTAGAAAACCAACTCAAAACCATGATGCAGGAACTTGGGGAATTACCTCAGGTCTGATAAGGTCTTGGCCATATGCGAACCGCTGAACGAATCCTCAAAGATCGCAAACACTTGAGCAAAGTCGTCACCAATCTCCGAAAACAGGGCTCAAAAATCGTGCTGACGCAAGGCTCCTACGACCTTGTCCATATTGGTCACGCTCGGTATTTAGAAGCGGCAAAAAAATGCGGTGATGTTCTCATCGTAGGCATTGATAGCGACAAAAAAATCCAGGCTCGCAAAGGCCCAGAGCGCCCAATCGTTCCAGAGAAAGAACGTCTCGAAATGGTACTCCATCTTCGTCCCGTTGATTTTGTCATGCTCAAAAAACACACTGATCCAAAATGGCATTTGATTAAAAGTGTAAAACCAGACATTTTGATTGCGACCAAAGAAACCTATACCAAAAAAGAATTGGCCGAACTCAAAAAACATTGCGGACAGGTAATCGTGTTGGATCGCATGGCAACAACCTCTACCAGCGCCAAAATTCGCCATCTTCAAATTAAAACGGCGAATAAACTTGAACGGACACTCACTCCAAAACTCATCAAAGCCCTGCAAGAAGCTTTAGCTGGTGTGTAATTTTTTCCTATGTCTTCTCCCGTGATTGTCACTTATATTCCCGTGCTTCACGAAGGCTACCGACGTTTTTTTATCAATCATCCCGAAGCAAAAGAGCTTTACCTCTTTGGAGAAGATGTCATCGCAAGTTACGAGCATCTCACAAAGGACATTCGAAAACTCAAACCCGAGCTTGTTCAGACCGCAATCACATCCTGGAATCTATTCGAGCAAGTTCATATTCTAGATATTGCTTCGATACAAAAATTGCAGAAAGAAAAAACAGCCCTCATCGTTTCAGATGACGATCTCAGCGCCGAACTCGTTCAAACATATTTCACGCATAATCCCATCCAAGTCGACACCATTTTTTTACGTTGGGATAAAAAGAAATCCATAGAACCCGTCCAAGTTTCACCCGACATTGAAATCAGTGAAACCGATTTTGATAAAACCTACATCCAACTCACGCAAACCGAAGGGCAAAAAAGTCGCGACTGGTGGCGACGTATCGGCGCACTTGTTGTAAAAAAAGGAGAGATCGTTTTGCAGGCGCATAATATCTACACCCCATCTGAACAAATCGCCAATGACGAGGGCGACCCGCGTGGAAACTTTTCTGCTGGCATACATCTCGAATCATCGCTCGCACTTCATGCCGAAGCATATCTTGTTGCTCAAGCCGCCAAACAAGGTATTTCCCTCCAAGGCACCGAAGTTTATTGCGACACCTTCCCCTGCCCTCCCTGCGCCAAACAACTCGCCTATTCAGGCATCTCAAAGCTTTTCTACCGTAATGGCTATGCGGTACTCGACGGTGAACGCATCTTAAAAAGCCAGGGAGTCAAAATCGTGTTCGTAAAACCATAAACAAAAAAGCCCTCATCAAAGATGAGCGGCGCTAAAGGAAGACGTAATCACCCACCTTGAACCAAAAGCTGCTGCTCCCCAACAGACAAAGCTTCGAGCGAGATTCCCGTATCGAGTTTTTGATAGACACGAAATCGCGCGATTTGTTTACGCAGTTTTTCCGGACTCTTTGCCAGAGTCACCTGCGCATTTCCGGTCTTATCCGGAATAATAATGTTCACATGCAAATGAAGCACGCTGCAGCAGCTCTCAAAGGGTGAACCGAAACGCATGGCAAGACCACCGCCAGTAAATCGATACTCCTTTTGAGCCCAGGCAAACAGTTGACCTATGGCTACAAAATCCACCGGCAAAACCTGCTCAACCGAGGTCATGTGCTGTTCTGGCGACATAACCAAATGGAGTGCAGTATGTGCCATCGGGAATGGATTTAGCCACATTCGCCATGAACCAAAGCGATGCAAGACCCGATTCAGCATCGGATCGAGTGGATCGCAAAATGGACACGTTTTCGCAAGATATCCCGCAAGCATCTCACGGTACTGTTCGTATCGACGACAACTAACAAGGGTCAACACCTGATCCGGTGTCAGACCCTTAACCACGGGGAGATCTGAAAACATCTTCACCTGCCTTTTGTCTGGCCGAGAAAAAGGAACGTACGCAATTCAACACAAAAAAGATGCAAAGTCAACTGCTTAACCCAAGAAAAAAATCATTCCTTTATGTAATTTTTCGGTTGCCCAAATTTAAATTTCCAAGCTTCATTTTCATCCAAGGCAGCCAAATCAGGCTCAATCAAATGCGCATGAATATGATTCACGCTTGAACCATAATTCCCATCTATCGATGTCCCAAAACGCATCGCTAATCCACCTCCAGGTATTTGTCGTTTTTTTGCCTCTTCTGAAAAAAACGCAAACAATTCTTTACCAGATTCAGGATCGAGCTCAGTCAAATGCTCGACATGGGTTTTATAAATCGCCAATAACTGATGCTTCACTTTTTCATATGGCCACTGGTTTTCTGTCAGCAGCCAAAACTTCCCTTCTTTCAAGATTGGATTCTTGTGATACTTGTCCAAGTTTTCCCGACAAAAAGGACAATGACCTTGATCCCGAATTTCTTCCATCACCTGTTTTTGATCCTCACGTCGTACCGATGACAAATTGATAAAACGATTATCCACGACGTCGCTCATATATTTGATAGGTTGCATCAACAGGATTAAATTCATCCTTTAACCATTCTTCGGTATGCACCAATTGCCATTCTGAAAAATCCGAAATCGGAAATGTCACTTCACCCTCCGTTTGCATGTGCACACGCGTCAAAATCAATCGATCTGCATGTGGTAAGGCCATAGCATAAATCGCTTCACCGCCACTCACAAATATTTCTTCATCCTGCGTCTTCTCTATCGCTTCCTCCCAAGAAGAAGCAATGATGACGCCCGGCGGAGCCACGAAATCCGCTTGGCGCGTAATCACCACATTTTTTCTATCCGGCAATGGCTTCCCAATACGCGCCACGATGGACTCAAATGTCTTTCTTCCCATGAGCGCAACATGACCCACGGTCAATGCTTTAAAATTCTTCAAATCGCGCGGCAAATACCAAGGAATCTGATTCAGATGCCCAATCACATTATTATCCGATGCCGCGACGATAATCGAAATCATAGCTCTAAATCGCAACCGGAATTGATTTGATTCCTGGATGTGGCGTGTAGTCTTCCAAAGTGAAATGCTCTTTTCGAAAATCAAAAAAATCTGTAACTGAGGTATCAATCTTCATTGTTGCAAGCGGCTTTGGTTCGCGTGCCAACATGGTTTCAACCGCCGGAACTTGGTCAACATAAATATGTGCATCCGAAAAACTATGAATATACTCATACGGAATTGTTCCCGTTGCCTGAGCAATCATCATGAGTAAAGCGCCGTATTGCACCATATTTGCCGGCACACCAACCGGCACATCAGCCGAACGCTGGAACATGTGCAAGGTCAACTTATTATCGAGCACGCGCAAATGAATCCATCCATGACAAGGCGCGACCACCACCTTTTGCTGCTTCCCTTCTCCACGAATCGTATACTGTGGAATCCAAGGTGAAATAAAATGAGTGCGCAAATGTGGAAATTCACGAATCTGCTCAATGATGTTCTTGAATTGATTATACGTCTCCCCCTCTGCCGTCGGAAAATCATGAAAAGCCGCGCCATAAGAACCAGGCCCCAAATCTCCTGCTTCAAGCCCACGCTTGGCACATTTTTCAGACGTCACCCACGACTGCCACCAGTGACAACCAAAAGACTCTAATTGCGCCTGAGTCCGAGCTCCATTCACAAAGCCGCACATTTCGGCAATTGCCTGTTTCCAAATCGTAACCGGCAAACGTTCTGATTCACCAGGAGCCATATTACGCTCATTAATAATCGGAAATCCATTCTCAAGCTTAAAATGAAGCGGATTTGGCCCCATCAACGTCAATGCATCCACACCCTGCTGACTATTGGTTCTTTCGCCTCTTTCGAGAATATCGCGCAGTAAACGCTGATATTGAGAATCGGGGGTACGCTCTGAGATGGGCTTCATCATATGAATTCAAGCGTAGCAGTCGATAAGCTAGCCTAACAGAGAATGTCAAGCTACACTCCGATCAAGCAAATGTATGAGCGCTCACTTCATCGTCATTGATGGTTTAGATGGAGCAGGAAAATCAACCTTGTCCGAAGCGGCTCGAGCCTGGTTTATCTACAAAGGATTGCGCATCTTTGACGCCGTGGCCTGGTCAAAACAACATCACTATCTCCCAAGTCTAAGCGATATTGGCGATGCGGATGTTCTCATTACTGCCGAACCCACCCATGTCGGAACGGGGGCAGCCGTCCGAAATATCGTCCAAGCCGTCGGCACAACCTATACCTCTCACCAAACCGCCGCGGCCTATGCCTTAGATCGTGATCTTCATAATCGGCAACTCGTTCATCCATTTTTAGCTACCAATCCGCAGGGTTGGGTCTTACAAGAACGTGGACTAACATCCTCGCTCGCCTATCAACCCTTGCAAAGTTTTCGCAACCAAGACCCTGACCCCTTAACCACTGCCCAAGTTCTCGCTCTCCCGGGCAATCAAACCGCCCTACTCCACGTTCCTGATCTATTCGTCTTTTTAGAGATTGACGCTAAGACAGCCCAACAACGTCTCAGCCAGCGTCGCGGAACCGAACCAGAAGACATATTTGACGACCAAGGCTTCCAACACGCCCTGCGTGACCGCTATGCACTCCCCGAAGTCACCGAACCCTGGACCAGTCGTGGAACCAAAATCATTCATCTAGACGGATGTCAGTCCAAAGACCAAGTAACCCAGGCTCTGATTCAAGAATTAGAACTCTTGGCAAAATGAAGCCAAAGGGTGGTTTTTTTAGACATTTTTCGCTATACTTTGAGATATATGAATAAACCCCTGCCAAGCGTCAGCACCCTCATCGGAGAGTCCTGGAATCAGTTCAAGGCGACCTGGAATGAAAGCTCCAAAGTCTCCATGTGGATTTTATATCTCAGCCTGGTGGGTTTTGGCCTTTCCATTATCGAAAAGCTTGCCCCTGGCATTCGCATATGGCTCTTTCCCATCGACATCGCTATTGCCGTCGTATCGGTTTGGGTCGGAATTCGCTTAATGCAAGCCATGTTTGATATCGAAGATGGCAAAAAACCAGATCTCTCAAAAGAAATTCAAAAGAAAGCCTGGACTCTTTTTGTACCAATGCTTTGGATCGGTTTGCTTCAAGGCTTTATCACTCTCGGCGGTCTCCTCCTCTTGATTGTCCCGGGTATCTATCTCGGTCTGGCTTTATCATTTTCACAATACTATCTCTTAAGTGAAAACAAACGCGGACTCGCCTCACTCTCTGCATCACGCGCTTTAGTCAAAGGCCGCTGGTGGGCTACCTGGTGGCGCATGTTTGCCGGCAATCTGGTGCTTGGCCTTGGAATCGCCGCCATTGCGATTATTGCAACCCTTGTCATTGGTCTTGCAACGGGTCCCGCAAACTTTCTCACCGCTCTCCGCGAACCTCAATTAGCTGATCCACTCATTGTTGGTATTCAAAACTTAGTTCAAGGCATGATCAGCGCCGCCTTTTTGCCACTCACAACCCTCTACGGTGTGAAGGTCTTCCGTGCCTTGGAAAAGACCCGGTAGAGGTGCTAGGCTGGCCACATCTCCTGTATGAAATTGATCCCTATTATCGGCCTTGAAGTCCATGTTCAGCTCAAAACAGCTTCAAAAATGTTTTGTAGCTGTGCCAATGTAGACGATGGAGCGCCTCCAAATACCGCCATTTGCCCGGTCTGTACGGGCCAACCAGGCGCCCTTCCAGCCTTAAACGCCAAAGCGATTGAGCTCGGTGCTAAGGTTGGCTTGGCTTTGAACTGCAAAATCCCCGATCGCTCGGTTTTTGATCGCAAGAATTACTTCTACCCAGACCTGCCAAAGGGATATCAAATTTCGCAATTCCACGAACCAATCGCCGAGCACGGTCATATCGAATTCGATGTGCCAAAGGCGCAGCCTCCGCGCGATCATATTCGCATCGGCATCACCCGCGCTCATCTTGAAGAAGACGCTGCCAAAAACGCCCATATCGCTGACGCCGATAGTCATGCGACCTATGTCGACTACAATCGCGCCGGAACTCCGCTCATCGAAATCGTGAGTGAACCAGAAATTCGCTCTCCGCAAGAAGCCAAGGCTTATCTGCAAGAAATGCGCGCCATCCTACGCACGCTCAAAGCCTCTGATGCAGAAATGGAAAAAGGCCAAATGCGTTGCGATGCCAATATCTCTTTAATCGAGGTTGATGACAACAACCTTCCACTCAAACCCGGCTTCAATCCAAAAGTGGAAATCAAAAATCTCAACTCTTTCAAAGCGGTTGAACGCGCTCTAACCTACGAAATCGAACGTCAGAAAAAAGAATACGAATCCGGCTTAGTCCCCGTTGGTGCCACCCGTGGTTGGGATGAAAACAAAGGCCAAACCTTTGAACAGCGTCTCAAAGAAACCAATGCCGACTATCGCTACTTCCCAGAGCCAGATCTTCCACCGCAAGACTTACTCGCTATTCGCGAACATCTCACCCATCGTATGCCAGAACTTCCACAAGCCAAACGCACCCGTCTCATGTCAGAATGGGGCTTCTCCAAAGCTGATGCCGACTTTTTGGTCGAAAATACGTGGGACGAATATGCCGAACATGTCATGGGTGAACTCGGCAGCTGGATGGAAGCCACCGATGACACCAATGTTTCAGGCGGCGAGCTCTTAAGCGAACGCAAAAAAGCCTTAGCAAAATTAGCCGGCGGTTGGTTAACCTCAAAACTCGCAGGCATTCTGACCGAGAAAAATCTCACCATTAAGGACTGCAAGGTCGAGGCCGAAGACTTTGCTGAATTTCTCCATCTCATCGACAAAGGAGAAGTTGGAAGCGCAAATGCACAAAAACTTCTCGTCATGATGGTTGAAACGGGTGACGATCCTTCGCATCTCATGGAACGTAACAATCTTGGCCAGAACATGGATCTCGCGACATTGGCAGAAATCATTCGCGGCATTGTCCAAAACTCGCCCGATCAAGTTGCCCAGGTAAAGCAAGGCAAGCTCGGCATTCTCAAATGGTTTGTCGGAGCCGTCATGAAGGCCACCGAAGGTAAAGCCAATCCAACGATCGCAGAAGAAATGATCAAAAAAGAAATCGGGGAATAACCCCGATTTTTTTATTCTTTAGCTGCAAGATGTTGTTCAACCAAGGCCATCGCCTCCGCTTCATCTACCACCCAATGAATCCGGGGATCACGACGAAACCATGTCATCTGTCGCTTGGCAAAAGCCCAGACATCTTTTTTAATTACTTCTGTCGCTAATGCAAGATCCCACTCGCCAGCAATAACTTTTGCTAGCTGAGGATATCCAATAGACGTCATCGAAATTGCATCCACCGAAACACCTAATTCAATCAATCGCTGCACTTCTTGAAGCCATCCGCGTGCCAACATCGCATCAACCATCGACTCCATTCGCGCTCGAAGCACATCCGGCGAATGCCGCAGGCCAATCTGTAAAGACTGCACCAATGGCGGACCCATTGCTTTTTGCGCCGTAAATGGCGTTCCTGTCATAGTCGCTACCTCCAAAGCTCGCATCACCCGACGAGGATTTTTTAAATCAACACAAGTTGCTGCATCCGGATCACACGCTAATAAATCAGCCACCAAATCCTTCAAAGGTCTTTGGTCCATGAGCTTACGCCAAGCCTCTTGCGGCGGAACCTTTGGATACTGGGGATTATCCACAATCGCGCGAATATATAAACCCGTCCCACCAACCACAAACGGAAGCTTTTTACGACCCGATATTTCTACAATGCGAGCATGAGCCATGTCGCGCCACTCAGACACCGTAATGGCCAATTCTGGGTCAAGAAAGGCATACAAATGATGCGGAACAATCAACAAATCTTCCGGGACGCTCGTCCCAATCTCAAGACCCCGATAAATTTGTCGCGAATCGGCATTCACGATTTCTCCCTGAAAGCGCTGCGCTAAAGCCGTCGCCAAAGTCGACTTGCCAGAAGCCGTCGGCCCGACCACACATACGACCTTCGGGAGAACTTCAGACATAAAAAAAATTACGCAACCGCCTCACCCAACAATTGCCACTCCATCGCCATCCGAATCTGAACAGACACGATAGATCCAATCTCAATCCCCTCTTTCACCGGAAATGAAACGCGTTTCATCTCCCCAGAATTTCCTGAAGCCGTACCATTCTTGATTGCATCCACCAAAACCGAAACCGTCTTTCCGATAAATGCTTGATTCTTTCGCTTCGCTGTTTCTTCCATCAAAGATTGAAGAATACCCCAACGTCTTTTCTTTTCTTCTCTTTCAACATCATCCTGAAACAACTTCACTCCCAGTGTACCAGAGCGCGGACTATATTGCGCCGTATACGAAATATCAAAATCACATTCGCGATATAAAGACACCGTCTCATCGAATTGTTCAAGCGTCTCACCCGGAAAGCCAACAATAATATCCGTTCCCAAAGCAATTCCTGGACGTTTCGCTTTAATTTTTTGAATAACATCTAAAAACTGTTCACGTGTATATTTGCGATTCATCCGAAACAATACTTCGGAGCTCCCCGCCTGAACCGGCAAGTGCAAATAATTGACCTGCTTTGGCAAATTCAAGGCATCAATAACCTCATCCGTCATCGAATTTGGATGTGGCGCTGTCCAATGCAAACGTTCCAAGCCAGGAATCTGATTAATTTCCCACAACAATTCTGCAAAATGATTCAAATTGAGTGGAGGAATCGTCGCATAGTTTCGCACATACGGATTCTCCGCAGAAAAAACCTCGGGATCAGGCGCCTTATACGAATTAACCGTTTGTCCCAATAACGTAATTTCAACCACACCATGCGCAACCAATTCACGCACTTCATCTAAAATATCTTTGGCCGGACGATTCTGTTCCATGCCGCGCGCATAAGGCACCACACAATACGTACAGAATTTATTACATCCTGTTTGAATCGTCACAAAAGCCTGCGCCGACGGTGCGCGCAAGGGCTGCAGTTTCAAATAATCAACTTCAAGCGAATCCGAGTTCACCAAATCAGGACGAAGCTCCGCAATCCAACGCGGCAAGTGAACCATCTGCGGAGTTGGAAAATACAAATCCACCGGATCCATCTTGGCTTTAAATTCTTGTTTTTTATCACGACCAGCCATGCAACCCGTCACTGCCACAATCACTTCCGGACGCTTTTGCTTGAGCTTAATCATGTCTTCCATTTTGCCATACACCCGCTCTTCCGCACTTTGACGCACTGAGCAGGTATTAAACAAAATCACATCCGCGACAGATTCATCCTCCGTCTCTACAAATCCCAAGCCCGCCAAAACGCCCGCAATGCGCTCGGAATCGTTTTTATTCATCTGGCATCCATAGGTCACCAAATGAAATGTAGGTTGTTTTGTGGCTTCTGGCATGGCCGGCACCGTAACATGCTTTTGCTGAATTTTCCAGGGGCATATGCTATCCTTAGGCCAGATATGCCCCTCTCCTCTGAGCAACAAACCCGGGTCAAGCAAACGCTCGGAAATTACCGAAAAAAGGTCAAAGAAATCCTATCTGAGCATCGCGAAAAAGTCCTCGGCGCCGTAGCCAATCTAGACAAGAAAAAAACCGACAATTTGCGCAATCGCATTCAAAAAACCTAGGTAATCCTAGGCTTTTTTGTTCATTTCAAGTTCAATTTCCATCAACCGATTGTATTTCTCCACTCGCTCAGATCGAGATAAAGATCCCGTTTTAATATACTCGGCGCCAGAAGCCGCACATAGGTCGGCAATAAACGTGCTGTCCGTTTCACCCGAGCGATGCGAAATAATCACCGCAAACTTTGCCGCCTGCGCCGTTTGAATCGTCTCAACCGTTTCAGACAAAGTCCCGATTTGATTTGGCTTGATCAAAATCGCCGTTGCCGCTTTTTCTTCAATCCCCTTCTTTAAACGCTCGACATTGGTCACAAAGAAATCATCCCCCACAATCAACGATTTCTTTTTCAAAACCGGCACCGCATTCTTCCAAGCCTGCCAATCATCCTCAGCGAATGGATCTTCAATCGACATAAGCGGATACGCTTTTTGCCAAGATTCATATCGCTTCAACAAATCCGCTGCATTCATCTGACGACCTTCTGCACGAAATACATACATCTTACGCTTCGCATCATAAAATTCGCTCGAAGCGACATCCGTTGCCAAGGCAATGTCCTTCCCAGGTTTATACCCCGCCTTCTTAATGGCATGAACCAATAAATCAAAGGCTTCTTCCACATCTTCTAATTTTGGCGCAAATCCACCTTCATCACCAACCGTTGTGACATAGTCCTCAGATTTCAACAGCTTTGCCAAAACATGAAATACTTCAGACCCCGCACGAACCCGTTCTGCCATGTTTTTTTGTCGAGGCAAAATCATGCACTCCTGCACATCTAATGACCAATCTGCATGAGCTCCACCATTCAACACATTCATCATCGGTATCGGCAAACTCGCATTTCGTTGAAAGT
The DNA here is from genome assembly GCA_964426815.1 of uncultured Gammaproteobacteria bacterium. GTDB lineage: Bacteria > Patescibacteriota > Patescibacteriia > 2-12-FULL-60-25 > 2-12-FULL-60-25 > JADZEJ01. The sequence continues at coordinate 53,843 of CAYRRZ010000004.1, forward strand.
GGAATGTCTTACGCAATGATTGCCACAGAGGCATCTTGCGATGCATTGCCACTGCCTCAGCCGTCGCAAGAGAAACAGCTAATAACGCATTCGCACCAAGCTTTGCCTTGTTCTCCGTTCCATCCAATTCAATCATGACCTGATCCACATCTTGCTGACGCGAAGCATCCATCCCACGCAAAACCGGCGCAATCGATTCAGTGATATGCTTCACGGCTTTCAAAACGCCTTTTCCGCCATAGCGTTTTCCGCCATCACGCATTTCTAAAGCCTCATGCGAACCCGTCGAAGCACCCGATGGCACCTTCGCTTCAGCCGTTGCACCCGAAGACAAGGTCACACGACAAGCCACGGTTGGATTTCCGCGTGAATCCAAAACTTCACGCGCCGTAATCGTTTTTATTTTTGAAGAAGAAAACATAATTTCTCACACAGCATAACATAAAAACACGCCCTCATGAGAGCGTGTTTTTTTCTTCAGACGAAACTTTAGCGAACCTCGAAAGTCACATTCACATTAGTCACGACATCAAGCGAACCGCTCTGAATGTCTGGGCTAGGTAAAGCCTGATCAATCGACGCATTCATCTGAGCTTTTGCTTCATACATTGGCATTGGAGGAAGCGCGCCATACCCACCTTCTGAGAAAGTCACAACCTTCACAATCTTCAGGCCCAATTCTTTGGCCAATTGATCTGCCTTTTTGCGAGCATCTTCAATTGCCAAAGTTCGAGCACGTTCTTGCAAAGTCTTTGGTTCATCAATCGTGAATTGAATCCCACCGCTCTGATTCATGCCCAATTCAGCAGCTTTGGCTAAAACATCACCCGCCTTATCCAAATCACGTAACTTAACGGTCAAATTCTGATTGATCGTGTATCCGATGATATTCTGTTTACCATCGCGCCAATCAATCTTTGGATTCAAATTGTAATTCGATGTCTGCAAATCCTTATCAGCCACGCCAAGCTCTTTCATCGCGGCAACGATCGCATTCATCTTCAAGGTATTGTTCTTTTGCGTCTCTTTAACGGTCAAAGCCTCGGTCTGCACGCCCAGATTAATGATCGCAACATCTGGTTTCGCCGTAACCTTACCCGTTCCATCAATCGTAATCACATCACGATCGCGAACAATCTTACCGATATAATTGTATTCCTCAGCTGCATTACGCGCCTTCAGTCCAACAAAAATAACAAGCGTAAGCGCGAGCAAACCAACTAAACCTTGAAAAAATTTATTTTGCATCATAGGTGATGGTGTTTGTGTGGGCATATGTGAATGATATTAATAGAACGAAAAAGACAAAAACCAATGACAGGCTCATTTCATAAGGGAAAGCAGTCCCGGTAATTTTCCTTTCTTTACAATAAATTCAAGCATCGCTCCCCCACCTGTGGATAAGTGGTCAAACCATTCGGACATTCCCGTTGCCAAAGCAACAGGCAACGTATCCCCACCCCCAGCCACACCATAAGCTTTACCTTTGCTGCGTGAAGCAATGGCTCGACCAATGGTTAATGAACCATGTGAAAAAGCCGGTATCTCGGCCACACCCATCGGACCATTCCACACCAAGGTCTTTGCTTGAGCGATCAACTCTGACCATTCTCGCATCGTTTGCGGCCCGATATCTCCAATCATCTCTGACTTAAGTACACCCGTAATTGGCGCTACGCGAGCATAAGCATGCGCTTCAATTTTTTTTGCAACAATGACATCAACAGGCAAATGAATCTTTTTATTTTTCAATAATTTTTTTGCTGCTGCCACGCCCTCTTTTTCTACATATGACTTACCGATTTCTCGCTTTTGCGCGACAAAAAAGGCATGCGCCATCGCTCCACCAATACACACATGATCCGCAATTTGTAATAAGGCATTCACCACCTCAATCTTGGTCGTAATTTTCGCTCCACCAACAAAAGCCACATATGGCTTTTTTGGTTTTTCAATAACTTTTTCTAAGGCCTTCACTTCATCAACCAAAGTTGGACCAGCAAAATGAGGCAATAATTTGGCAATACCAACCACCGAAGCATGTGAGCGATGCGAACTCGCAAAAGCATCATTCACAAAAATATCAGCCAACGAAGCGTATGCCTTGGCTAGTTTTACATCATTCTTTTCTTCGCCTTCACTAAAGCGAACATTCTCCAAAAGAAAAACTGTTCCAGGCATTGCCTTCGAAACAATCGCCGAAACCTGTGCCAAACTATGTGGGACATCTAAGGCATACGGCAAATGACCAGCTTCTAAGCCATGTTCCAATGAAAGCAAGCGCAACAATCGCTTCGTGCTTAATTTCGGATCTTTCCCTTTTGGTCTTCCAAGATGTGTTGCGATCAACACAACTGCCCCACGCTCTTTCAACATCTTCACTGTTTCAATCGAACGTGAAAGTTTAAGCGAGTCCTCAGCGCCAAAGCCGGCGTCCAAAGGAACATTCCAGTCAACGCGCAAAAAAACGCGCTTGCCTTGCAAGGACTTACTCAGTGGAAGAATGGGAAGCTTCATTGGAACAGTGTAACACGATTAGCGAGCCGATTTACCAACCAAGACCGCCATCTCGGCTAAGCGATTCGAATACCCCCATTCATTGTCATACCAAGCCAAAACTTTCACCATGTCACCATCAACCACCTGGGTGCAATTCAAATCCACAATACACGATGCAGGATTCCCAATAAAATCACTCGAGACCAATTCTTCTTCGGTTACAGTCAAAATCCCTTTATAACGAGCATTCTTGGCAGCTTTTTTCAGCACCGTATTAATCTCTTCGACGGTCGTTTTCTTTTTCAAGAGAAAGGTAAAATCAGACAAAGAAACACAAGGCGTCGGAACGCGAATCGAAATCCCATCAAAAATGCCTTTAAACTCTGGAATCGTTTCAGCCACCGCAATTGCAGCACCGGTCGTCGTTGGAATCATACTTTGAGCCGCAGCACGAGCACGACGCAAATCCTTATGCGGACCATCCTGCAAAACCTGATCAGCCGTATAAGAATGAATCGTCGTCATCATCGCCTTCTTCACCCCAAACACTTCATGCATAACCGCAGCAACCGGAGCAATACAATTCGTGGTACAGCTTGCATTATTAATCACCTTGGCCGTTTTACCTGCACCTTTTTCATTCACCCCGATCACATGCGTCGGCACATTTCCTCCTTTGGCTGGAGCCGAAATAATCACTCGCTTTGCGCCTGCCGTAATGTGTTGCGAAGCACCGGCTTCATCTGTAAATCGACCCGTACATTCCAATACGACATCCACTTTCAACGCACCCCAAGGCAAACGCGTTGGATCTTTTTCCGCAAACACCGGAATTTTAATACCATCGATAATAATGTTCTTCGCATCAAATGAAACCTCATGATTCCAAGCGTGGTACGTCGAATCATGCTTTAACAAATGCGCAAGTGTCTTCGTGTCAGTCAAATCATTGATTCCAACCACATTAAATCCAGGTTTTCCAAATCCCGCTTTCAAACTGTTACGGCCGATACGGCCAAATCCGTTAATCGCAATAGTAGGCATATGCCTGAAGTATAGCGCATATGTAAAGCAAATAAGAAAATAGCTCGCCCCATGCTGTGTGGCGAGCTATTTTCTATACAACCTAGATAAAAATTTGAACTTCGCGCGTTTCCTTTTTCCATTCGCCTTTTACCTTGACGAGAACATCGTATTCAATGGTTTTTGCATCCTTCCAACGCACCGACATCTCTTTTTCAAACGCTGTCCCGACTCCCGTCGATTCGGTCAGTGCATTGAAGATCACAATGTATCGTTCTTTGCGAGCCGAAGTCGTATCCTTCAAAAGCTCGACCGCTATCCCCTTTTTCCCAACCTTCACATCTTCATACCCAGCAAATTTAGAACCATCACTTGAGAGCGATCCGCGTGACAAGATTCCGCTAGGACTTGAGGCAGGAGTCGTACCACCCACACTTGGTGGCGTCGCCGGCACTGCTCCTGGAGCTTGTGGCACCGAAGGGTTAACAGGCGCTGAACTCGGTGGCGTACCTGGTGACAATTGCTTAACCGCTTCAACTAATTGAGACAAACGAATTTCTTGCTGCGTAACATATGCCTGAAGATCAACAACAGTACCTGATTTTTGTTCAAGCTGCTGAACCCGTGTAGCAACTGTTAAAATCATCAAACCACCAGCTAAACCAAAACCTAAAAGCACAATCCAAAGCATCAAGATATGCGCGCTATGCTGACCCAAGGTTCGTCGATGATACGCTTGATGCGAATGATCGAATACCGAGGGTGCTTCTAAACTTTTCATTGAAGCTCGACGTGAAGCAACGGAGCGTGTTGAAGAAGAGCGAGGCATGTTGTTAAGACAAAGTGTAGCATGTCCGATATCATGTTTCCATGCCTCACCCACGCGAGCTCGCACATCTTGAAAAAAATGCCGTTCTCAAACAACTTGAAACACAAATTACCGGACTTACGCAGCAACAAATTGAAACCAAGGCCGGAATCGAATCCAATACATTTGAAACGGTCAAATCAGCCGGAGTAATTCGACGTTTTTTTAGACAATTCAAAAGTCCACTCATTTACATCCTTCTCATCGTAGCCATCGCCTCTCCAGTTATCGGCGAATGGACAGATACTCTTATTATCTTTGCCGTCCTTTTACTGAATGCGTGCATTGGCGTCTATCAAGAAGGGAAAGCTTCTGAAGCCTTAACTAAATTACAACACGCCTTTATTTCAACCGCGATCATTAGGCGCGATGGAAATATTCAACGCATTTCAACCAATGATCTCCACGTAGGCGACATCGTTCTCCTTCAAGCAGGCGACCAAGTACCTGCCGATGGTCGCATCATTCATTCCATAGGTCTTCAAATAGACGAAAGCTCTTTAACCGGCGAATCTATCCCGGTCAATAAAACCGAGGCCGCGCAACAAGTCAATGAACAAACTCCTCTCGGCGACATCCGCAATGCAGCCTTTCGCCAAACCTTAGTCGTTCATGGATCGGGTGAAATGGTCGTATCTGCTATCGGACAACAAACCGAAATCGGACATATCGCGGCACTACTGAAGCAGCATCATACCGATCCACCTCTCGTAAAAAAAATTCGTATTCTAAGTCGAAACATTGCTTTTGGAGTCATCGGTTTTTCCATCTTTCTCGGAGCTGTCGGTCTTGCCTCCGGTCATCCAAAAGCACTCATTATTGCAACGGTAACCAGTTTAGCTGTTTCAATAATCCCTGAAGGCCTACCTGTAGTCCTAACGCTCGTCTTAGCTCGCGGAGTCGCACGCATGGCCGCAAAAAATGCCATCGTCAAACGCCAACATGCTGTCGAAGGCCTAGGAAATATCGATGTCATTTGTACTGACAAAACCGGTACGCTTACCGAAAACAATCTCAAAGTTGCCTATGCTTTTGCCGAAAACGAGCTTGTATCTATTCCGAACGGTAAAGACGATACCAAAATACGAAAACAAAAATCAGTAGAAAGACTTGCGCTGGCTTGCGCCGCTCTTGGCGTCGGATCACTTCATCAAGAGGAGGGCGAATGGGTAAAAGACGGCGATCCGATGAATGCCGCCCTTGCGTTCTTTGCCATGCGCGTTGAAACACAGCTCACGCCAGAAAACATTCTCGAAGAGATCCCATTTTCTTTTGAGAAAAAAACTCGCTCACTCCGCATTCAAACAAACGGAAAAAACCTCGATATTCTTGCTGGCGCGCCAGAAGCCATCTCCACTCTCTGCAAGCTCCAAGCAAAAGGAAAGGAACATGAATCATGGCAAGATCTGGCCAAACAAGGTCAACGCATCATTGCAATAGCCACCAGAGAGAGCCAAGGAAAACTACATAAAACAACCGACTGGAAATATCTTGGCTTTGTCGGCTTAAGTGACACCTTACGTCCTCAAATAAAAGACAGTGTTCGCTGGTGCCAAGCCCAAGACATTCTCGTCGCCATGATAACCGGCGATCATCCGGACACGGCTTTAGCCATTGCGAAAAAAGCAGGTATTGCAACAAACAACTCTCAAGTTTTAGCCGGAAAAGAACTCGACCAGATGGACGATATCGCGCTAGCCGAACGCATTTTACACATTCGTGTCTTTGCTCGGATTACACCTGAACACAAAGTGCGCATCGTAAAAGCCTTTCAAGCTAAAGACAAAAAAACAGCCATGACAGGTGACGGCGTTAATGATGCACCAGCGCTTCAAGCAGCCGATATTGGCATTGCCATGGGAAAAAGCGGCACCGATGTGGCGCGTGAAGCGGCAGACATCGTTCTAACCGATGATCACTTCGCAACTATCATCACCGCAATTCAAGAAGGACGTGCCATTGTAGGCAATGTACGTAAAGTCCTCACCTATCTCTTCTCAACCAGTATTGGTGAGGCCCTGATTATTACACTTGCCCTCATTGGACAATTGCCTATCCCACTTCTTCCTGCCCAAATCCTCTGGCTCAATTTCGTCACCGACGGTTTACTCGTCGTCGCCCTTGCCATGGAACCAACGCACTACAGTCTCCACGCACATCGCGACGGAAAACTTCTCGACCGCGCATCCCTCATTCGAATCTTTCTGCTCGGATCAACCATGGCAATCGGAAGTTTAATCGTCTATATCTATACCCTAAATAATCTGTCGGTCGCGCAATCACAAAGCATCACCTTGCTCATCATGGCAGTCTTTCAATGGGTTAATGCCTGGAGCACGCGTAGCGAATCCCATTCGATTTTCAAGTTTTCCATCTTTACCAATCCCTATCTCATGTTGGCGACCGCCCTGGTAACCCTTGCTCAGCTCAGCGCTTTCTACACGCCATTCCTCCAAAACATTCTTCGTGTGGTTCCTATTTCTTGGGAAGCTTGGGCGATGGCTTTAACGGTTTCGCTGAGCGTGATTGTGATGGATGAAGGCTGGAAGCAGTGGAATGCGCGTCACCTAAAGACTGTTCGCGTCGCCACATAGCAATCGCCGCATGATTTCCTGATAATAAAATTGGCGGAACCTTCCATCCCTGAAACTCTTCTGGTCGCGTATATTGTGGATACTCACGCGTCTCTCCATCGCTCCATGATTCTTCTTGCAGAGACTGTTCTTTACCTAAAACACCTGGACGCAAACGCGTAACTGCATCTGTCATCACAAGTGAAGCGAGCTCACCACCTGTCATCACGTAGGGACCAATCGATAGCTCTTCATCAATCAAATGTTCCGCCACACGCTCATCGATACCTTCATATCGACCACACAAAAAAACGAGACGATCGTACTGAGCCAAACGCTGCGCGTCCGCTTGAGTAAACAATTTTCCCTTTGCGCTCGTTAAAATAATTCGCGTCTTTTTTGCACTCGCGGTTGGAGTCCCGTCTTTCTTACGCAACTTTAAATGCATGAGCGCTTTTTGAAACGGCTCAATCATCATCACCATTCCAGCTCCCCCACCAAAAGGCCGGTCATCCACATGACCATATTCATCCACCGCCCAATCGCGCAATTGATGCGCAGCTACTTCTAGCAACCCCGCCTGTTGTGCTCGCCCCAAAATCGAGGCATCCAAATATCCCGGGAACATCTCCGGAAACAAGCTCAAAAAATCAACACGCAAGGGCTTCAATTTCATAAAAAGGATGTATCACAAAAGATACAATATGTCACTCATCGGAACAAAAAAACAGGCTCATGCCTGTTTTTTTGGTTTGAGGATTAAATCCCCAAATCGGCCAAATCATCATCACTCACGAGCCCAGAGTCACCATGCTTACCGCCTTCAGCCGGAGCTGAAAATGGAGCTTGGGATGAACGGGATTCTTGATGCTGACGACGCATTTCTTCTGGTTCGTAGATTTTCAAATTCACACGAGCATTTTCCTTTGCACCAACGATTTTGAGCAAAATACGTAAGGCGCGTGCGGTTTGACCCTGACGGCCAATCACATACCCCATATCTTCTGGATTCACATACAGCGTAATCAATACGCCTCGTTCATCCACCGTACGTTCGGTCTTAACGTCAGCACCGTGATTCACGATGGACTTAACGACGTACTCAATAAAAGCCTGGTCTTGATTCATGTCTGCCATATCGACTTGTACATTGTTCCGCCTATAGACGGCGGAGCGTTTAAGGATACTGAGCCGGATGGGCCGGTCTCTAGATGCAAAGGGTAGCAGACCCCCGAAAACGGGGCAAATAAAAAAGTCCGCTTTAGGCGGACTTTTTTGCCAACTTGGCCTTACGCTTTTTCGAAATCTTGACCTTCAAGCGCTTTGCGCCTTCGACCAATTTCTCGTCAACGAACAGGTTCCAGACGGTATCCGTTGGCTGGGCACCCTTGCTAATCCAGTAGGTAATTCGATCCTTTTTCAAATCAAGGGTAGCAGGAGAAGTCATTGGATTGACCAAACCGACATTTTCAACGATTTTACCCCATGGATCCTTAGACTTTTCACACACAACCAAGCGATACACTGGCTGCTTTTTCTTACCAACACGGCTCAAGCGAATGCTTAACATGTAGAGGAAATAAGAGATTTTTTAGATAAAACACGAAACCGACAGGGGTCGGTGTGGCAAAGGTGGGCTACCAGACCCGCTCTTTACCGAGCATTACGGTGACGGAAGAATAGGCAAAAAAGGCTATATTGTCAATAGATACAAAAACCACCTCGACAAGGGCCGAAGTGGTAAAGAAGTCACCGCCGCTGAGCATGAAATTGAAGGCACAGGGCCTGAACCCGATCAGGTGGAAGCAAGCTACCACTCCCCTGCGGCGAACCCCAAACGGTATCATTCCCGCCCCAAGGGTCTATCGCACCACAACCTTCAACTTCATTCAGATAGCGCCCAAAGGCAGCCGCCTTAAACGAACCCCAGGTATCTTGGGCACCCATGATGTAGCGAAAACGCGCCACACCCTGATCGTCCCTGCCCAATGCTTCGACCGAGATAAACCCATGCGTTCCATCGAGAAAAATCTCTCGACGTGCATGAAGTCCAATTTCTCGGATCATCTTCCAACACGGTCCCGTTGCCAAGACCTCATGTCGAATGTCGAAACCAAGTTCATGCGTCTCCCCATCAACAAAACCAGTAATGCGCTTACCGATCTCATCAATCACCCGCATGTATTCCCTTGACTGTTTACGAGCCAGACCTCCACCCTGCTTGAACTGCCGATACGGCTGGAACACATAGTTCGTCCGCTTGAGCTTTTGATCGTAGCCCGGCGGAAAACGGAATGTCCCTGCCGTAGCATCCATCCGCCCCTCAATCCAAAGCAAGGTCTCGAGTCGCGGCAAGCGATCCTCTCGAACACGCTTCGCATTCCGCAGCAGCCAAAAGCATGTCGCTACATCCTCATCCGGATGTGAAGCGTAAACGTCTGGCGCAAACACACCCCGCTCATCCACGAATCGATAGAAGAAGCTATCGTTCAAGATCAGGCTATGCACCTGCTCACAACTAACGCGAAGCAGGAGATTGGCCTGAGGGCCGTGGTGGTCTATCGTCATGTGAGATGACGTCTCGGTAAACCGATGTTGTGTAAGCCCTGGACAAAAACCATCCAGCGCCAATGAACGGGTAGCAAAATCCCGGCAAAAATCCTCGAACGTAACCGGAACATGGCCCGGCAGAACATGGAACCTCGGCCGTACGGGTACGCACACCGGAAACTCCTAGGTAGGGGTCAAGTCGCTCAAAGCCTCATTACCCTGGCGACAAACGGGTATGGAATACCTCGTTTGCGTTCCTGTAAAGAGGATAATTACCAGGATTTGACAAAATGGCTCAAATCTCATATATTTTGGCACACAAAAGACCCAAAACCATGGCTCGTTCGTCTAACGGTTAGGACAGCGGCTTTTCAAGCCGTTAACAGGGGTTCGATTCCCCTACGAGCTACCA
>CAYRRZ010000005.1:0-12936 GCA_964426815.1 uncultured Gammaproteobacteria bacterium
CGCCCGCTCCAACTCCTTGTAAGCATACGGTTTCAGATACTATTTCATCGCCCTCCCGGGCTGCTTTTCAGCTTTCCATCACTGTACTTGTTCACTATCGGTCAGAAGGAGTATTTAGCCTTGCCACATCGTCGTGGCTGCTTCCGACGAGATTTCTCGAGTCTCGTCGTACTTTGGTTCAGGAACATGGACGGGAGATTCATATTTCGACTACGGGACTATCACCCTCTTTGGTTCCTCTTTCCAGAGGACTCGTCTATATGACCTCACATCATCCACCAGATTCTTAGGGATCTGACGTTCCGACCTCAACGTGAGAATGGCGACGGCCTAAGCCCATTACCAAGGTCCGCGGTTAAACTTGCGTCCAACTCGGTACTTTGGTTAACCAATTCTCATTTAGGCTGCTCCGCTTTCGCTCGCCGCTACTTACGGAATGCTGCAGACATCTTCTCGCCGATTGACTATTGCTAATCAATGACGAGAAGAAGTCTGCTAAATTTTTTTTTCTTTTCCACTGGATACTGAGATGTTTCACTTCTCCAGGTTCCCGCTCTCACCCCTATGTGTTCAGGATGAGGCACATGAGCTTCACTCATGTGGGTTTCCCCATTCAGATATTCCCGGATCAAAGGTTGCTTGCCACCTCCCCGAGACTTTTCGCAGGCTGCCACGTCTTTCATCGGCTCCTTCATGCCAAGCCATCCATCGTATGCCCTTACGTGCTTCGACCATCCAAAACGACAAGTCTCCTTGCCCATTGAATGGCGATTCTAGGTGTACACAATTGCTTACGCAGTATTATTACTATTACTTACGTTCATGCCTTGCACGTATGACGTCCTGTCAAATGGATGATGTATTCGATCCCCAACGTGCTCGGTTGGTATCTTTGTGGAATACGTCCAAATTTCATTCATTCATCGTGCATGTTAACTTGTCGAGGTTCAGTCCATTCGGTCCCGTACAATCAGTGCGGATCGGGAGAGATGGACACTGATATCTTCTGTTCACTTGAAAGCGATCAGCGGATATCAGTGTCAGTCTCGTGGATGGAAGGGAAAGGGACATGACTGAGACAGAAAACCGCTTGGCGGGCAGCCAAGCGGTTTTCACCCAAAAGGGGAGATTGACGCTGGTTGGCCGCGATGGCGGAAGTTGGTTCAGTCGCTGTGATCTCTCCAGTGGTTCATCGGCTCTGCACCGAGGAACATGGGGTTCAAAAGTGCGAGTATCATAAAGAACTCTGGGGAGGCTGTCAAGGGCTGTTGTTTGAGGATTGTTTTTCTTGAATGCTGTTAGGCAAATGCTTGACAATTTTCTTTATTTTAGGTAGGTTTTTTTATTCCCCAACGGCAAACCCGTTTTACGGGAACTGCCCCTTTCCAACCCAATTTCACTCCCAAAGGGAGGAAAGCGTTATGAGCCAACAGGAGAGTGTCTAAATGGACAACCTTGAAAAGATCCGGGCGCGCTTTACGGCGCTCAAAACCCTGTCTGGCTTGCAAGCAAAGTTGCTTACGGCCTTTCAGGAAAAGAATAAGGCCGATAGCCTGAAATATGGCGACATCGGACGTGCGCATGGTGGGGCAACGTGGGCAGAAATCGCCCGCGTAGCCGAAGGGAAAAGCGTTTGTTGCGGAGGCAAAGCCTTCACAGCGATCATCTCTTATACCGGCCAAACTGAGCTGGGAGAGAAGATCACGGCATGCATCAAGGACTTGCCGGGCGATGCCTGGCGAGGAATGGCGCTGTTCGATCTGAAAACGATCGACTCACTCCAGATAATATGCGAGGCGTTCGACCGAGACGGCGAAGAGCTGACTGTGGAAGAATTTTCTCGGATATTTCCGGAAAACATGCGCCAAGGTGTTCTTGGGCTACTGAACCGACAGCGTGAGCGCGCGAGCGTTTTCGCAGAAGAAGCGATCCAGAAAGAGCTGTTCGCGTTTCTGGCCGGAGATGGCTACGAAGCTGCCTTGAAAAAGGGCTTTGACGATCTTGCCGAGGAGCGTAAGCACCGAGGCGAGGTATGGAAAGACCTTACCGAGAAGCTGGGGAAGATCTACGTTGGACGTGAGGCGCAGGCCAAAGCTCTTGGCGTGCACTCCACGACCATCAACAACTTGTTGAATGGGACAACGGCTTCCGATCTTCATGCCGCTCTTTTGAAGAAGGCTCATGAACTCCTAGCTCCGGCGGAACGTCCTACCGACTCGAACTCGCCTGACTTGAGCGTGGAGCAGGAAACGGTGATCGCGTGCCTCTTTGCGGCACATAAACGCGATCCTGTGCGCTACTCCTTCGCGGCCATGTCGAAACGGATGAGTCGGTCTCGGCGCTGGCTGAGCCGCATCGTTCACAGGGAGATGTCGATACCCGAAGACTTCGTGCTTTTGGCAAAGACTTCACTTGATGAACTGTTCTCAACCGAACAAGCGGCTGCTGCGCAGGCTTCATCCATTCAAAAGGTGGAAGCACCGACTGAAGCGAAGCCTGAAACTGAATCCAGGCTGAACACTTCGTCGAGTATGCCGATCCTGATGCCAGAAGCTTTGGCTGAAGCGACGGTGAGCATCGGCATGTCTGCTTTGAAAAGCGGCGTCCGAGCGCTCGAAGACTGGCAAGTCGCCACGGATTCGCAGCTCCAGTTCAGCACGAAGCAACGCGATGACATGGCTCGCCTGGCTGCGCGCTTGGTTCGACTCTCTGGACTCAATCCAGCGGAAGTCAGCCTTGCGATCACCGGTGAACCGGTGACGATAGAAGATCTACGCGGCGTCTTTGGCGCCATCGACCAGGAAGATCGACGGCGTAGCTGATCGATTTTCTTTCCCAGTTCAACTCTCAAAAAGGACCACCGCCACATGGCAAACAAACGTGAAGTTGCAGACAAGACTGTTTTGTGGGGAACCCCCCGCCTTGGCCGGAACATCATCAGCCACCTGGCTGGTGCGCTGTACGGGAAACCGATCGACTGCGTGTTCGAGCTCATCAAGAACGCGGCCGTCGCTCTGATGTCTACGTCCCTTCAGGAATGGAACGCGCGCGCGGTCCAGGATAATCCGATCGAGCTCATGCTCGTGAAGGATCATCCGATGGCGCCGGGTTGCACCAGCCTGGTCATCCTCGACCATGGAACGGGATTCACGCAAGACAATATTGCGCGCTTCTTGAACATTGGCGGGGATGACAATGAGACCTCGAGCCACTCGGGCGCGAGTCAAAAGCGTCTGGGTCGCTTGGCGGCGTTCTCGCTGTCGAATCCGGAAGGCAAGTATGCCGCTCGTTTCTTTCTGTTCACGCGGACAGCGAGTTCGGGAGACGTGAGCTTTGTGAGCCTGCTCCAGGATCAGTTTAGCGGGACGCCGATCAAGGCCGAGCAAATCAGCTCGACGAATGCCTTGCTCGGTCCGGCGACGGTGCGCGATCGGCTGCGGGCCTCCTTCAGCATGTTCGTGATTCCTGACATCATCCTGAGCGAAACGGAGCTCCGGCATGGCCTGGAAGCGCTCTTGCCCCGTAAAAAGGTGCTTGAGCTCACGGTTCTGCTGAATGGTCGGCGCTTGGTTCCTCCCTCTTTGGCCAGCCGGTCGAAGACGGATGGCGGCGTGGATATCCATCTCGATCGGACACCGAAGGGCGTCATGGGCGGGGTGTGGCTGGTTGATGCGAAGACGGGCATTCGCTGTGCGTTTGCTCCGGCTCTCGACAATCACCTGCCCTATCCGCTGCACTCCCCGGGCTTGGTCGGTGAGATCTACCTCGATGACTTGCTTGCCAATCAGGGCACGAACAGGTCTGGCCTCAAGCCGGAGTTCCTGCGGTCGGCCAAGTGGCGAAAGATCGTCGATGTCCTGCGGCTTCAAGCTGTCGAGTTTGCCCAGAATGTGTTGGGCGACAGCGATGAGTTCAAGGGAGATCCTGACGACAAAATCGTCGACGAGCTGATCGAGCAGTGCACCGGCGTGTGGGGCGCGCCAAATATCAGCGGCGCTCATGAGCCCACCAAGGGCGGCGGCACCAAGCCTCCCAAATCCAAGCCGGAAGGCGGCGGAGGCGGGGGTGGCTCTGGTGGTGGCGGAGGTGAGCCCGGTGGCAATCCCCCGCCTGGACCTGGTAATCAGCCTGGGAAGAATCGGTCGAAGGCTTTTTGCATCGATGGCGTGAGCTATTGGATTGTGAAGAGCCCGCTCGGCAAGGATCTCTATGCGGATATCCAGGCTGGCAAAGCCGTGGTGCAACCCACGCTCTACATCAACCCCGTAGAGTATGAAGGGTTCCCGCTCAAGGGCGGGGCGGCGCCAAAAATGGAGCATGCTTTTCTCCAAATCCTGGCCGCTATCGCCATGCATCGCTTCGGTGATGACATGGAGAAGAACCGCCTGTGGATTGGCGCCATGCTGCGGAAGCGGAACAGCCGCTGAGCCGAGTGAGTGAAATTGGAGGTAACTAAATACCCCCTGAACCGAGACGTGGTTCAGGGGGCTTTTTGTTTGTGCGAAGGAATCAGCCGACCCTCTTTTTCTTAGGCTGCTCTTCCAGTAGAGCTGCGAAGGTCTTCACCATCTCAGAGGACAACAGATCTGCGATCTGGTCACTCCAAGGTAGCGCCGATTTTCTGCGCGAGACCGAATGCTGGATCGGATGGTAGTGACCGTAGACTTGGAAGGCCGCGATCTGCTCGGGCGTTCCGCGAAAGTCACTGGATCCGTTGAACCCATTTCCGAAGTCGTCAGGATTGGTGCTGAAGCCTACCAGCTGAGCGATGCCGCTTTTGTCAGCGCCGCTCAACAACTGAGGGATAGACTTCATCTTCACACCAACACGGTCGGGTTCGGGCGAAATCTCGAGCAGCATCAGGATGATGGCACCCTGCAGACTCAAACCTTGCTCATTGGCGATTTTTTGAAGATCGTCCTGAGTTTGATTCGTCTGCTGCACGAGTCGAACGCCCGACTGACCGAGACCAGCGCTGGGAAGGGTTGTCACCTCCTCTGTCCCAACCAGGTTCATCAGGATCTGCTGCACCTGGGTCTCCGGAATCGGCGCAGCGAGCGCCTCTTTGACTACCCGCTCTTCAGAGGGCAATCCTTCGAGACGTTCCCGGAGCTGTGTGTAGCGCTCGAGGGAACGCTGATTTTCACGCATGCTCGAGCGCAGCTCTTGCAGCTGAAGCTTGAGAGCGGTCAGGTGCTCGAAGCGCTGCTTGAGCACATTCAGCTCGCGTTCGAAGGTATTTCGGCGCTCATCGTTTTGACGGCTTGCGCTGTCGAAACGCTGTTGCGCCTCATCGCGTTCTCCGGCGAGCGGCGCTAGCTGATCACCCAGGATGCTGAGCGCTTCGTTCGCGCTCATCAGACAGGCTTCAAGCCGATCTTGATATACCTGGACGATTTTGGCTTCAAAGGCCAGTTTGACCGATCCCGAATCCACCATGGGACTCGAGGGAAGCGGCACGGGCTTGGCTCCGAGCGAAGAGTGGAGCTTGGAGGTAAGCCCTTCCAGTTGCTGGAGCAGGTTATTTGCCGTGTCACGCAGCTGTTGCGGACGATCGACGATCTCCTGTTCGAGCTCGGTGATTTTGTCGGCTTTTTCGCGCAAGGCCTGTTCGGCCCGGGCGAGCTCCTGCTGTTTGGCCGCAACGGCTTGTTCCAGGGTCAGCTTGTCTGATTCGAGAGCCCTATGGGCAGCCTCTTTTTCAGACAAAGTTTTGGCCTGGGTCGTGAGCTCGGACTGCTTCGCGGCGAACTTAGCCTCAAGTTCTTCGAAGTTATTTTTCGCCGCCATGAGCTCTTGCCTTACGAGGGTGAGTTCGGTGTTGAGACTTCCCCGACGCCCGTTGGAGGCATTGAGCTCCTGAGCGAGTCGCCCTGCCTTAGCCTGTGCCTGTTGCATCGCTGTCTCGACCTGAGCGAGATAGGTCCGCTCGGCAGCCAGACTCGCCTCGAGTCCAACGACGCGTGTTGTAGACGCAGCCAGCTCTTCCGTGGCTTGCGCCAGGGATTGCTCGGTGGCTCGCAGACCTTCGACGACCTGTTCCGTCAGCGCGAGTGCCTTGTCCTTGTCGGCCTTGGCCTTACACAGCTCTTCGGCCTGAGCCATTTTTTGCGGCTCCAGATCCTGGAAAAGCGTTTCGAAATCCGCAACACGCTGCCTAAGATTAACGAGCTCGCTTTCTTTGCCAGCAAGTTCTTCGTTCTTGCGCTGGACGGCCTGATTCAGGTCCCGGATCTCGCGTGTGCGTTCACCGGTCCGCTCATCGCGTGCCTTTTGCTTGGCTTCGAGATCGGTTTTGGCTTTCTGGAGTTCGACGATCTGCTGTTTGAGCGTGGCGATCTCGCTGTTTCGCGTGCCGACCAAGTCGTGCTTTTTGCCCTCGGATTCCATGGTTTTTGCCAGATCCGAGCGCAAGCGCGTAATGATCGAACCGTCTTTGGTACCCGCGAGTTCTTTGACGAGCTCATCGATACGGCTCTGCGCGGCTTCAGCCTGCTTGTTACGGAGCTCATCTTGAAGATATGACTCTTCTAGAAACTGGGTTTCGAGCTCTTCAATCCGCTGCTGTTGAGCAGCGACCTGCTCTCGGAGACGCTCAACTTCGGTGGGTTCAGCCATCGGTTGGATGTTCCATTTCTGCCTCAGATGAGGCGTGGTTTGGTTTCGAAGGTGCTTCCCTTGGTTTACAAAGGGAATAGCTTAACCTAGGATAAATTTCTGACTTTGTCAAGGACGTATCCTTGACAGCTTAACAGTTTTTGGCTAGGTTGATTTATCGCCCTTTGCATCCCAAAAGACCACTCGACTGAAAGGTAAACATGCATCCAAAGATCACCATCGCCCGCGGGACGCTGACTCATCTTCTGAACCTGGTCTCGGTCGATGAAGCTCAGGTCGCCACGTTTGGCGGCCAAGGCATCGAAGCTGATGTCTGGACCGAAGTCGGTATCAAGCCTGAAAATGGCTGGCTCATCGAACGCAGCAAGAAAGCGCAGAAAGCCTTGATGGATCGGCATCCATTTCAGATTTCGTGCTCCAACTTGAGCCGCTTTCCGAACGGATTCCACGAGAAGCGCGGGACGGACGCTGGACTTGATCTGTTTCACTGGGACCTGTCGGGGACTGTGGACGGAGCGAGCCGGGAACTCCCGTCGATTCTCCCCCTCCTGATTCAAGGAAAGGGAAAGTTGCTCGGCGTAACCTATGCGGACTCGCGAGGAAATGCCTCGCTCACCGAGCATGAGATGATGAAAAAGGTCGGCCAGCGCGTGTTTGGCGAGGCGACGTTTGATCTCTTGCTCCAGAGCTTGGTTGACCTGTATCGATGTGAACCGATCGATGGGACGGACGAAAGTTTTGTCACCTCGGCAGCTTCACGCGAAAAACGGAGTCAGAATACGGCCCTGCGCGAGATTGGAGCTTTGCTCCACTTGCTGTTCGCATGTGCCTCGATCCCTAGGTCTGAGACGCATTCTTCGCTGCAAACACCGATCGAAGCGCTGCATGATGTCATCTGTAAAAAGATTGATCTGCGGCAATTCATGCGTGTTCTCAAACGGACGCGCTTGTCGGTGAATCTCGAGCTGGTGGAGAAATTCGTGTATATCTCGAAATACTCCCAGTACGCCAAGCGTATGCGTCACTTTTTGTTCCGGCTTGTGAGCCGTGAGCAGAGCGATGCCTTGTTGACGGAGCTGGCTCCTGGATTCGCGAGCCTGCTCATGACCCGTACTTGTCGGTATCTCCATGGGGAGACCGATGTGATGTTCACTCGTGATGATAGGAAAGAAGAGGAAGAGATGGATCGCACACCCCGTACTCAAGCTGAATCCGATGCTCCAGCGTCGGAGTCGGAATCGACAGCGACACGCTCGAACAAGCGTGAAACTGAAGTGGTCAAGCTCATGGAGGTCATCGGACCGGTTGCGACAGCGATCGGTGGGAATTTTCTGAAAAGCATCACACGCCTCGAGGAGCTCGCGCGACTGCCTGAGACGATCAGGCCAGCGGTGCTGGATCAGATTCGGGAACTGCTCGATCGAGCTGACAGCGTACCGGCAAAAATAGCCGTGCTGCCTCAGGCGACGCCACGGACGTCTGCACCGACAACGAGCGCTACGCAGCCTACTCGTCGGGGCAAGCGAGGCAACTCCGACAGCCTGTCGCTGGAGGTGAAGGATCGGATCCGTATCGCGATCATCGATGTGGTCGTCGCAGCCAGGCTGGAGAAAAAAAATCCGGCGGAGATTGACCAGGTGCGCCAAGGAGCGATTCAGAAAATCGCCGCGGAGCATGGCCTGGATCGCGCTGCGAACTGCACCAATATCTTTGGCGGAATCCTGGCTCGCGGAAATGGCGCTCACCGGCCCGGCTTCTTGAAGCGCGTGTTCGACAAGATCACGGCCAAGAAGGAACGCAGCGATCTTCTGAAAAAGCTCGCGGCCTACTGGGAAGTGCCTGTGAGCGAACTCGAAGCTGAGATCGACTCCGCGTCGGCCGCTTCCCCCGGCTGAATCAATCGCAGATCTCGGTTACCCCACAAGTTCTCTGCTTGAGCTTGTGGGTTTTTTGTTTGCCAAAAAGACGGGAACGCGATACATCTTATTTTATATGCAACGCCTTATTATTCGCGCGATTGGTAAAATCCCCCAAGGTTGGCAGCGCGAAGGCGTGGCCGAGTATATTGAAAGACTTCAACCATTTGCTCAGGTGAGCGTCGTTGAGTTACCCGAAGGACATGAGGGTTCGGCTAAGCCGGATTTGGTACGGACGAGACAAGCAGAGGCGGTTTCTTTGCTGAAAGGGATTCCGGAGGAAGCGGTGATTATCGTTTTGGATGAAACAGGGAAAATCTACACATCTACTGAATTTGCAGAACGGGTGTCGGATTGGGGTGAAGGCGGAAAAACGCTTGTTTTTCTGATCGGTGGATCTTGGGGACTGGATCCGAGTGTGCGCGAAAGAGCGAATGCAGTGGTGTCTTTTGGGAAGATGACATTCCCGCATGCGTTAGCGCGGATTGTGCTGCTTGAGCAATTATATCGAACGGCGATGATACAAAGCGGGAAGACGTATCATAAATAAAATACATACGAAAAAGCTCCTCAGGGCACGGGCCATGAGGAGCTCAGAGATCACACAGAACATGTTCGGCTTTTTCGCGGATGTAAATGCTCACTGCGAAAGTCGAGGGCGTTACCATCGCCGGATTGATCTCGATGACCGGCACTTGGTTTTTGACCAGCTCTTCAGCGATCATCTTTGTGTCCGTTACTTCGCCACTGGTTCCGATGAAGATGACCAGATCGGCGGCGTTGAGCGCGTCCTCCATCTCGGCGAGATATTGGACAGGCTCATTGAAGAGAACGACATCGTGTCTGACCGAGCCCTTGCAGACAGGACAGACAACTGATCCATACGGGATTGCCGTTTTCTCGTTCAACGGGACGATGTTGGCGCAGGTCGTGTTTTGACAACGGAGCCGATGAAGGCTGCCATGTATCTCGATGGCGTGCTGACCGGCAGCCCCGTGCAGACCGTCCACGTTTTGCGTGAACAGCTTGAGACCGGGTTTGCGTTTTGCGATCTGTGCCAGATCGAGATGAGCCTGGTTTGGACGAACATTACGCGCCTTGAAGCGAGCGTCTTCGTACAATTTCCAGGATGCAGCAGGGTCGCTTTGCCAAGCATCGGCATAGGCGAACCTGAGCAAGCTCACAGAGCTCCACAAACTTGCCGATCCACTTCCGCGAAAGCTCGGCAGACCACTAGCGACGGAAATCCCGGCGCCGGTAAGGACGACGGGTTTTTGCGAAACCTCCAGCAGCGCTTTGGCGCGCTGAACTTTTTCGCTTGAGAAACGCTGTTTTTCTTCATTTTTCTTGGAAAGAGCACCCATGAGATTCCTCCAATGGTGATGACGGAACCTATCATATTTTACCATTATTGTCAATCGTCTGGCGTTCACCTATCGTAGTGCTATATGCAAAGCACTAGCGAGTCATTTTCGAGGCCTTCTGCCAAAGAAGTTCCACTACAACCACAAGCTGAAACCGTTGAATCCCAAAATGCTCTTCCACGTGCTGATGGCGCTTCGGAAGAATTTCAGAAAGCGCTACAGACTGACCGGAAGCTTTTAAAGCGTGTTCAGGAGACTATTGCTGATTTAGCTCGTATTGGTGAGCCGATAAAAACTCTGCGAGAAACCGAGGTTTTCGCTGATCTTTTCAAAGGTGTTTCAACAAAAATTTCGACGGCATTTGAAGCGGTTGATCCGGTCCGGAGTTCAAAAAGATTACGTAATGCAGAAGCAACGGAAGTCCGGCAATTACGGATGCATACGTTTAACGAAAAATTGCGCACCATCAAAGATCCGACGGCGCAGGCTGAGATTCAACGAGCTGTTACCCAAGGGATTGAAAGCGTTGGCCTAGGACAAGATCCAGATGCCCTGCTCACGATCGCCGAGGATGAAAATCTCTTTAAGCGTTTTTCACAGCACCCTGGTGCGCGAGAAGCGTATGAAGCCCTGATGTCTAATCGATCGCTCGAAGATGCGGGTAGACAAGTTGAAGCGTACTATCGGAAAGGACCGCAGGGAGAAAAGATTCCGGTCATGCATATCGACCGATTTGCTGTGAATGCGGAAACAGGAAGCGTGGTTGAGTTTGGATTTGATATTGAAAAACAAAAAAGAGTTGATCGAAAAACCGGTGAACTACGAGAACAACGTATTGTGAAAAATCCTGTTATTGTGATGGACGCAGAAGCACGAGGATCGAGCTCTGGACTTAAATTTATTGTTGGTTTATTGCCAATGACGAAAAAGTTAAAACTCGATGCTGCCGAACTTGTGTGTAATATCAAACAAGGTTCATATACTTGGGCACGCATTGCGGATATTGATTCATTTGCGATGGCTGAGCAGCTGCCCCCACAAGCAATTCAGGAACTTGGACCTGGTCCATGGGAAGAAAAGCGTCTTAAAGGAATGGTGATGCGCGATATCATCCTACCGCAATTTGAACAGAATATTTCAACAAGTATTGGACAGGTTCTAGAGTTCGAAAAGGATCCGGAAAAAAAGACTGAGCTCTATAAACAATTGGTCACGGATTTATATTACACCGAGTATCCAAAATTAAAGGAAAAGGCCCTGCGCGGAGAGATTACGATGAATGAGCTCGCGAATCTTGGTAAAGGTATTAATGCCTTCAAGTTTAATGAAGAAGGGAAACTCACAGATCAAGATTCACACATTACTGGCCATCTCGGTAAGACGGCATTACTCGGCCCTGGGAAGAATGGCATCCCATGGAAAGCGACCATCGGTCTCGATCGCGCCTCGCTCTTCAAACTTGTTGAAGGTTTGTCCCCGGGCACAGGACTGATGGATAAAGTGAAGCGCGCTGGCATGAAGGCTGGTATCATGGCCGCTGATCTCCTTTCCAGAATTCAAAATCGCGTATGATGCCAAAGCTTCCACCTGAAGAACTTCATGGGACACTTGGGAAAGACCCAAAGACCGGAACTGACTTTGCTTTCTACGATTGGCTCGATGGCACGGATCAAGAAAAAACGATTTCTGGCGTTCTCGATTGGTTGATTGAGGATTTACGCGAAGAGCAGGACGAAGGAGCGGTTCGTTCTCTCCTCGAAGAGTGGAAGAAAGATCTTCCAGTTGAAGAATTTACACAACGCATCGCCTTTCTTGAAAAGTTGATGCCGCCGAATCATGTATTTCATTCCATCAAACAATCCTTTATCCAAAATACCTGACCTTAAAGTCAGGTATTTTTGTAACAAAAATCCCCGCCGCTTCCCCCGTCGCTCTGGTGAGCTTTGGGGGATGCGTTTGGGGGAGATAACTAGCCTGCCGGGGGTGGCGGCCAGTTCAAATGCTCATGGTCGGGTGGCTTGAGGGTCGGAATGACTTGAGTCGTTGGGTTGCGATGCAAGACAATCAGATCGCTCTCGATGAGGGCAATCCAGGTGACCGGAACCCAGAATGGGTCTGGTCCGACAAAGTCCATCAGATTGGTCTTATCTTCTGGCTTGAGGATTGCGGTGCTCTCAATGACGGCGTGAAACGTCCGATGGGATTCCCAGCATCATGCACGAGGGTGCAGCGGACACGGTCGAGCCACGCTGGCGGGATCGTTTTATCGAGCACGACATGCAAGGTGAGCCGACCTGGGATGGCGTTCCAACGGAGATGGGCGCTCTTTAGCGCCTTGAGATATCCGGCTGCATGTCGACTGAACAGATCACTTACCATGTCCCCTCTTTGGCGAAAGCTGTTCGCCGGTGAGATGGCTATTGAAGCCCGCGTTCTCCACTTGATGCCTGGTTACACTCGGAGGGAAAGCCAGGTAGCGAATATTGGAAAGAGTCGGGTCCTTCAGGTGAAAGTGAACTCGATCCAAAAAGCCGCTCTCCTGTTGCGTCGCGCGAAAAGCCATGCGCAGAGCGAACATTCCGTTCTCAAATGGAAGCATGCGTTCTTGGGTCACAATTTCACCACGAATGGAGAAACGACCCATGAGATCTGCACCAAACAGGATTGCATCCGCGAGCGCAAAGCGCTCAGGACGAAACCCGTCTTTGACCGTGAGCTGCAGCATCCAGATGATGCCGCAACATTCTTCGACGGTCATTTTCTGCACTCGGCGCAGAGCACCAAGAAATGGGAGATGCTTGAAACGAATGATTTGAGCACTCACCGTAACCTCCACGCGTTTGGGTTTACAAAAAGGACGTTTGTATGTCCTTTTTGTTTCATGAAACAGACTTTTCGTCAATTGATATTGCCCTCTTCTTGGTATTCCGTTAGATTAGTGCCACACCCGTGGGCGAGTGGTGGAACTGGTAGACACGCCGGCCTTAGAAGCCGGTGGCGCAAGCCGTGAGAGTTCGAGTCTCTCCCCGCCCACCATC
>CAYRRZ010000005.1:13036-55973 GCA_964426815.1 uncultured Gammaproteobacteria bacterium
CAGTGAAATATAGAGTCGGGCGAGTTCTTTGTCTGTGGTGTGGTTTTCACAAGAAAGGCGGATGGACACATGTCTGAATCTGAAGAGCGGAAGCCGGATGCGTATGCGCGGGCTGGCGTGAACTATGAGCTCATGGATCCGTTCAAGGTTGCCGCACAACAAACGGCAGCTGAGACTGCGATCCTCTTGCGACGACATGGCTTTGAAGAGATTGGGGCCAGTCGAGGCGAAAGTGCCTATTTGATCGAGCGTGGCGACTTGATCTTGGCTCTGGTTGAAGAGGGCCTGGGTACCAAGAACTTGGTTGCCGATGCCTATGTGGCAGCTCTGAAAGAAGCCGCCCCGCATTCGTTTTATGCGGGGATTGCGCAGGACACGGTCGCAATGATCGTGAATGATCTGATTACCGTGGGTGCCATGCCCATGGTCGCGGCCATGCATCTTGCGGTCGGTGACTCGGACTGGTTCTTGAATCAGAGGCGAGCGCTCGACTTGATCACGGGTTGGAAGCGCGCTTGCTTGCTCTCAAATTGCACCTGGGGACCAGGAGAGACGCCGACCCTGAAAGGTGTGGTGGCTCCGGGAGCGGTGGTCTTGAGCGGCTCAGCAATGGGCATCATTCAGCCCCGGTCACATCAGATTGTTCCACGCATGCAGCATGGGGATGCCATCATCTTGCTGCATAGCTCCGGGATCCATGCCAATGGCCTTACCCTGGCGCGCAAGATTGCAGACAAGCTGCCCGAAGGATATCTCACCAAGATCGCGGCCGATGGGCCGAGCTATGGTGAAGCCCTGCTCGAGCCCACGCACATTTATGTACGCTTCATGCAGGCGTGCTTTGATCGCGGCGTCGATGTCCACTATGCAGTGAACATCACTGGGCATGGCTGGCGCAAACTCATGCGTGCGACCGAGCCCTTTGCCTATGTGATCGAGCGATTGCCGCCCAAGAACTATCTGTTCGACTTCATTCAGACGCATGGGCAGATGTCGGACTTTGATGCATACGGCAATCTCAATATGGGCGCCGGATTTGCGATCATGGTTGCGCCGGAGCAGATTCCGCTCGTGGAAGAAGTGATGCACTATATGGCGAATGACTTTGCCTTTGGTGCGACGGTGACCGGCCATGTCGAAAAAAGCGCAGACAAAAAAGTCATCATCAAGCCAAAGGGCTTGGAATACTCGGCTCAGAGCCTCGCGGTTCGCTGAGTTAGGTCAAGGCATTCTCTCGTGAGAATGCCTTTTTTCGTGCTAAGATGCCTCTATTATGCACTCTCCCCTTTCACGCATCCTGGTTGCCACCGGTCTCGTCATGAGCACCATGCTGCCAATTTCTCTGCCAGCACAGGCGCAACAATTTGATTCTTTAGTCAAGGGCAAAGGACCAGCCGTCTACTTTTTTTCGAGCAATGGAAAGCGTTATGCATTTCCAAACATGTCGGTCTATCAGTCTTGGTATCCAACGGGTGCAAATATCACCCAGGTGACGGATGAACAACTTTCGAGTATGCCACTCGGTGGAAATGTTACCTTTAAACCAGGCGTGGCTTTGATCAAAGTCACCACGGATCCAAAAGTGTATGCGATTTCAAAAGGTGGCGTGCTCCGCTGGATTGCAAGCGAAGAATTAGCTCGCTCGATATACGGAACAGATTGGAGCAAAAAAGTGTTTGATGTCGCCGATGTCTTTTTTACGAATTACACGGTTGGCTCACCAGTCACACAAACGAGTGATTACAATAAGAATGCCGAAGCTGGATCCGTGATTACCCCAAGCGACTCCGTACCTGGAATGCCATCTTCGATTCCGGTTGGTGTGATTCCTGTGGCTCCTCCTGCCCCAAAAGTTGGTTATGCTGAAGTCGATGTCTCACTCAGCTCATCACAAGCAACCTTGAATCAAACGGTGACGATCAGCTCACGCGTCACGATGTATACCTCGCTCATCAAGAAGATTGAGATCTTCCGCGAATCGTCAGCGCAACCTATGGTGACCTGTGCGGATACAACGGAATGTGGCGCGCAGTATTTTGTGCAACAAGCACCGCTTAAGGAGAAATTCTATGCGGTAGCAACCAATGCAAATGGCGAACGTTTTGAATCACCACTTCATGCACAATTAATTGTGGCCGCCGTTTCAAACAATTTGCAGACGACGATTAGCCCACAAAGCTTGAGTGTTGGATCACGCGCCAGCTTTACGGCCATCATCACCAATAATCTTGTGGTCGACAGTCATAAGATTTTTGCTCGCATCCCGGGTGTCGCAGATCCTGTTCTCTGGAAGGACTGTAAGACCGATAAAACCTGTGCCGGATCGGTTCCATTCTATCGAACAACCAATCTCTATTCTCAAGTGGTGAGCGAAGGACAGACTTATGTGTCGCCAGAAGCGCAGGTACAAGTCATCGGTGGCGAAGCGCCAAAGCCAAAGCTGACGATCGTGGGTCGCCCATCAAAAAATCAGGTGACCTTTCAAATCATGGCACCCCATGGCGAAGGCATTCTCGTCACTTCATTAGCTGAAGGAAGTGCAGATAGCGGTTCTACACTCGCCCTGTGTGACGATGTGTGTACGGTGACCGTTCAAATCAATGTGCAGGCAGATATCACGGCCTATGCCTGGGTCGGTGGAAAAATTGAAAGCTCAGATACCTTTGAAGTGAAACCGGAATAAGCCAAGCAAAAAAAATCCCTCGAGCCTTCGGGGGATTTTTTGTATCAAAAAAACGACATGGAGCGAGGGGACTCGACATGTCGCTTGAGCGGACTTTCACGGTCCGAGATTATTTTTGGCTCGACTTCGGCATCTTGGCCAAAATCAGCTCGTAGATTTTGTTGTCCTCCGGTTTTCGGTATCGATTGAGCAGGGCTTGCCACTGCTCATCACCGAACCATGCCTGTTCACACAGGACCTGCAGGGCGCAGGTAGGCGTGATCCGAGCTTTAGGCGGTAGACCAAGTCCATCGGCTTTGCCCTTGGCGCGGATGAGTGCGATCAAATCAACGATGCCATCGACTCGCCTGAGCGAACGCACCATGCTCATGAAGGCTTGATTGAAGGCATTGACCACGAATCCTTCAACCGTGAGCATCTTCTCTGCAAGAACGAGCCTCGGCTCATCATCTTGTCCCTCGATCCCTTTTACAAAAGGAATGATGAGGGTCGAAATGGCGTGATCCCAAACAGGCGTTTCTTCGAGAAGGGTATAAGCCGTTTTCGACACGATGGACGGGAGCCTCGTCGTAACCAATTCCTTGGCCGCTGCAAGACGATTCTCGAGATGAGACCCGTTGAGGATGATTCGGCTTAGCCGATCTGAATAGCTCTGATCGATACGACCAAAACCTTGCTTCAGACCAACTGCGAAAGTGGCTTCGGTGTAGAGCTTCGCTATACCCTCATCTGAAGAGATGCATTCGATGGCATGAAGAACCATCTGACGCGACTCCTCGTGATCCAAAGCGATCTCAAGCGCGATAGTCTCATCTCCAAGCTGCGACAGAGCCTCTGCACGGAAGAAGTCGGACTCGCTTTTGTCCCGTGCGATGGCGCCCCGATGACCCGCATTGTCTAGCAGTTCAATCGCTGCTCGACGCAGGATGTGGGGCTGGCCATTTTGCAGCGCTTTCTCCTGCTGCTCACGCGTCTGACGACCAAGAGCGATCAGCAGAACTTCGTAGCATTGGCGCCGTATTGCATCTTGCATGATGCGGTTAAACGCCAGACCTGCCGGAGAAAGCCAGGTCACGATCTTTTCCGGAGATTCCAGCTTCCCCTGCTTCTGAAGCTGCTCGACGACTCCCTCCAGACCCTTGCCCGGCTGTTCATCCAGACGGTATGTCTTGAAGGGAATGTGCGTATTCCTGACTTGACCATCGTCTCCGACGCAGCGGAGCATCAAGCCAAAATTCGTGCTTTTTTTGATACAACCGGTGACTTCATCACCCGTTGGACCGGTGGCTACAACAACACCATTTATCGTGAAACGCGGCTTGGCCATTCCAACCTCGGTTGGTTAAGGTGCTTTCCCTGACGGTTATTCGTTTGGGAATGTCTCGTCTCTAGCATTTTTCTTGCTTTTCGTCAATCCAAGACCTAACAAAAAATCACCTGTTGTGTAAGACAGGTGATTGGGTTTTTTGGCTTATTCAGCCAAGAGTCGTTCGGCTTCAGCGACGATCGCTTGTTCTAGCGCCTGGCTTGCGTCCGGAGACTCACTCTTCCCTTTGAGCGGAATATCCAGGAGCAAAGCGCCGAAGCAGCGATTGAGGAGCATAGCTTCTACTCCTTCGGCATATCTCGGCCACTCGAGCTGGAAGACTCGCATCCAGGTCATGGTGATGTTTGCCACTTCTTCAGCCGTGCGGCGCTCTGGCGGGAGAGACATCCACTGCCACCAAATGGCGAAGGTGATGTCATAGCCCGGCTGACGCCAAGACCAGAAGTGATTCGCGAAGACAATGTACTGATTGTCTTTGCAGCGCACATCCAGACCGGCCAAGTGAGCATGCATGAAATGGGTCGGTTTGCCCTCTTGGCTCGAGACAAAAGCGCGCTCGAGTCGATTCAGAAGAACCGCATGCCTTTCTGCAACTCCTGGCACCAGATCTTTGGACATGGCGCGCCAGCTCACGGCCTGCAGACGACTCAATTCGGAAGCGGTAGCGATGTCCGGATGCCAAAATGGCTTACGGATCGCACTGTGCAACTCGTGGTACATCTTGAGAAAAGCGGCGGCGGCCTGACCAGGATCTGCATCAGGTAGAAACAGGGGCTGCTCTCCCCCGACTTCATCCAAGGACCAGCCATAGCCCTTTTTGTCATCGTAGGGCTGCCAGTCATAGGTCTCCGGTGGACGGACAGGAAACAGTTTTCCCACGCAAGGCTGTGCGCGAAACTTATCGCGCATAGTTTCTTCTTCAACCGGAAGCTTATGCGTATCGATACGAAGGCTCACCGGCTTACCTTTAAGGGTACCGAAAATGCGCCGACGCCAGGTCTTGCCAGGAAGGTAGACCATCCGACTAATGGGATCATTTGAGTCTGGGGTAAATCCGAGCTCCTTTGAAAGGACGCTGAGCGCGTGTTCGAGAGTGGATCGACCATCGGGGATGATCGAAGCGGAAGGAACGAGATCAGGTCTCATGGTAGAGCCACCCTACAAAAACACCCCACGTCCGTCAATGGATTGGGGTGTTTTTCTGTTTTTTTGATTGTTAGGCGCGTTCGACGTATTCAGCGGTATCGGTGTTCACGATCACATCTTCGCCTTCATTGATGAAGATTGGGACGTGGATAATGAAGCCGCCATCAGTCTTTGCTTCTTTGGTGACATTGCCGCTGGCGGTATCGCCTTTAACAGCTGGCATGGTTTCAACGACTTTGAAGGTCATTTTACGTGGAAGCTGGAGCGCGATTGGCTTTTCTTCATAGGTTGAGACCATGAGCTCGAGACCTTCTTTTAAGAACTTGGCCGAGTCGCCGACATCTTCGTCAGACATGGTGGCTTGTTCATAGGTATCGCGATCCATGAAGGTGTATCCGGTTGCATCGTGATAGAGATATTGCATGTTGCGATATTCCACTTCGACGACATCGATCGATTCAGACATCTTGATGGTCTTTTCGAGGGTCTTGCCGGTTTTGGCGTTTTTGACGCGGCAACGAACAAAGGCGGCGCCTTTGCCTGGGTTCACATGTTGGAACTCCGTCACGACCCAGAGGTCGCCGTTTTCACGGAGAACGATGCCTTTCTTGATATCTGATGGAGTTGCCATAGGTTTTTGGTATGGGCGGATTTTGCCTTAGATAAGAGATTTCGTCAATCCAAGCAACAAAAAACCCCGGAACTACCTGGAGGCTCCGAGGAAAAGAAACTGGCAGGTTTTGGCCCAGTAGGGCTTACCTGAGGCAAAGCCGTATGACACGCGACCTTGGTAGACATTGGCATAGGGCGTGTCGGTTTCGGCCAGCGCGACAATGCAGGACCCTTCGAGCTGAGCCCGGAGTTTTCTCACGAGCTGAAAGAGTTCCCGCGAATTGCCACAAATAGCTTCGGGATGTGGAGGTGAAGCTAGAACCTCTTCCGTCGATACCGTCTGTCCGTATTCCACGAGCCAAACGGTGTAGACGCCGGCGCTGAGCAGGGCTGCCTGTTCAAGACTTTTGTCTATCCCCCTTCCGAGATATTCGTGACCCTCTGGGTTGAGGTGGATGTCGTGGGCGACGATGGTCAGTTCGCCTTCCAAAAAAATGTGCGGTTGTACCATGATGACCTCCCGTGCGTTTTATTCCTTGGGAGCTGGTTGGTCAAATCGTTCGCGTGCACTCGCAGGTAAAATATCATTGATCGAAGTAACTCCGGCGAGGAGCATCACTAAGCGTTCGACGCCAAAGGCAATGCCAGCCGCATTTCCCATATTTGGGAGAGCAGATAAAAAGCGCTCATCGAGAGGCCAGGTATTTTTGCCGAGACTAGCACGAAGTTTTTTTTCTTGTTCAAAACGAGAGCGCTGCTCTGCTTCGTCGGACAATTCTGCAAAACCGTTGGCGAGTTCGAGTTCGCCGATATAGAGCTCGACGCGATCGGCCCAGCGAGGATCGTCTTTTGAAAGACGTGCGAGAGCGGCCATGGATTTTGGATAGCGATACAAGAATGTTGGTTGCTCGAGTCCGAGCTTTGGTTCGATCTCACTCAAGAAAATTTTGAAATATAAATCATCCCAGGTGTCGTCGGGTGAAACGGATTGATTGCGTGCAAGACAAAGCTCGGCCATCGCTTCGCGATTATCGAGCAGTGGCGCGAGTTCAATGCCGGTGTATTCACGCCATGATTGCTCGACGGTGAGACGACGGAATGGCTGATTCAGCATCTCCTGTATTTTTGTCGTCTCGAACGGAGTAGCAACGGAGCTGAGAGATCCTCGAAGTTCCCTCGATTGCGCTGCTGCTTCACTCGGGATGACGGATGAGGCAACGAATTTAATCATGGCCTCGGTATCATCCATGAGATTCATGAGTTCGGCATCGCGGCGATACCATTCGAGCATCAAGAACTCGGGATCATGCGTTCCATCAAAGGGTTCATTGTTGCGGAAGCAAGGCCCGAGGTCATAGAGCTTCTCAACGCCAGCCGACAATAAACGTTTGCACATGTATTCCGGAGATGTGATGAGAGCGGCGGGATGCGACTTGCCGTTGGATTCGATCACGTTTGTCCAAAAAGGCTCCAAGTATGGTTCTTGTCCGGGAGTGCCAACCAAACGCGGAGTGTGGACTTCGAGAAAATCTTGTTCATCAAAAAACTGCCGGATGAGCTTTATGACTTGGGAACGCAAACGGATGTGGGCGAGATTCATATAGGGACATTACGGAGAAATGAAAAAAGCGTCAAAAACAAAAATCCCCCATTGCTTTGCAGCTGTGGGGGACTTTTGCGACCTTACTTCACCGCGAATGGGAGAAGGCTCATGAAACGGGCGCGCTTGATGGCGAGGGCCAATTTGCGCTGGTGCCAGGTGCAGGCGCCGGAGCGCTTGTTAGGCACGATTTTCCCGAAGGATGAGATATAGCGCTGGAGCATGCGCGTGTCTTTGTAGTTCAGTTCTCGTACGTTTGCTTGGCAAAACATGCAAGAACGCTCCATCTGTTTCTTTTGTGGCATAGCCATTCAATTTAGAAAGGGATGTCTTCGATGCGAATCTCTTGATCACCGATACCGCGATCCATTGAGACTTCGGTAGAAACCGTTGGATCTAGACCGACGGGAGGCGTCGCGCTTGGGACATAGGTTGGTCCGCCAGCAGCTGAACCTTGGCGATCAAGGATGATGACATTTTCGGCCACGATTTCGGTCCGTTGTTTTTTGGATCCGTCTTGCGCTTCCCATTCACGGGTTTGCAAGCGACCATCAACATAGACTTTGCGACCCTTTGCCAAGTACTGGCTACAGATCTCCGCTAAGCGACCCCAGGTGACGACCGGATGATATTCGGTGCGCTCCTGTTTTTGTCCCTGCGGGTTATTCCACTGAGTAGATGTTGCGACTGAGAAGTTGCAGACATTTTGTCCGGTGGTCGTGGTGCGCATTTCTGG
This sequence comes from uncultured Gammaproteobacteria bacterium, assembly GCA_964426815.1. Lineage (GTDB taxonomy): Bacteria > Patescibacteriota > Patescibacteriia > 2-12-FULL-60-25 > 2-12-FULL-60-25 > JADZEJ01. Next base: position 21,141 of record CAYRRZ010000005.1, read on the forward strand.
ATCTCGTGTGAGATTCCCGATAATTTGCGCGCGATTCAAGCTCATCATAGTTTTTGAGGTCCGATCCGCAATCGAAAGGTGGATTAGGCGTTGTCTTGGAGAGCGGCGTCAATCTTTTTGTCGATCTCTTCGTCAGAGATGGCTGGCTTGGCTTCGTCATCAGACTTAGCTTCGCCTTCGATAGCTGCGACACCGGACTTGAGGTCCTCGCTAGCCTTATCGCTCTTTTCGCGACGACGTGCATCGCGAGCTTCCTTGGCGGCCTCGACATTCACTTCATTGAATTGAACGAGATCAAACTTTTCAGCACCAGCTTCGTCAGCGCGCAAGGTGAGGTGGCGCAAAACTTCTGGTGTGATGCGGAGCGACATGTCGATCTTGGAGACGACAGAGCGTTCGCAGGTGAAATAGACTAAGACATAGTGACCGTGGCGGACCTTTTTGATTGGGTATGCCAAACGGAACTTGCCTAAGCGGTTGACGGATTCGATCGTGGCTCCGTTCTTTTCGAGAACGGCCTTGACCACGGCTTCCGCGGTTCCAACATCCTCATCCGTGAGGGTGGCTGGAATGATGTACAACAACTCGTAGCGTTGCATCATGGGATCAGATGAGCCCTATTTCGGGCCTCCCAAGTCTGGTTTTGGGTAAAACGACAGCTTAGGAACGGACATCTGGGTTAGGAATAAGTGGCTGGACAGTAGCTTGAAATGCGGTTTGCGTCAATATGTAAAAGCCCCCCATCGCTCTGTGAGCTTTGGGGGGCGAATCAGCAACCTGGTGTCACCCGGTAGGTGACGGAGCGGCCGAGTTTCGGCCACTCACTCCCCCACTTGCGCTGAGCAAGAAGGGAAGGTTTTTGAAGAGCAGGTACGCTTCACCAAGGGTGGCATCGTACAGAGCCGAGAGTGCATCCTCTTGCGAAGAAGCACGTGGGCCGCCGTTCAATGCCTTGACCCTGTCATCGATGCGCTTAAACACATCACTCGCAAGCTCATACTTGCAGTTGAGAAACGCGTTTAGCACGGCAATGTGAGCCAGGCCAAGGCGTGGCCGCTGGAGGGTACTGGCATCGATATTGAACTGCTTCAGCGGCCCGAGCAGATCATCGAATGGCGAGGAGTCGCCCTGGTCGCCCAGACTGAGCGGCATGGTTTGGGTCTTGGGCACATACTCGAGGACATGGGCGCCGTTTCCGTTTCCATTTCCGTTCAGCTTGCTGCCGTTCAGACTTGGCACCGCTGGTGCTTGCAGAGCGCTGCTGAGCATTCCGTGGTGCTCTGCATGCAGCTCGTCGTACGCCCGATGCAGTGCCTCAAGCTCTTCGACCTTGGCGTTGAGCTGAGCACTGATGGTGCTAACCGCCTGATCGACAGCATCCGTGACGCGAGTATCGAGCTGGCGATCGCGTTCGATGAGAGCCGTCTCCTGGACTTTGATTTCTTTGGCCAGGTCAATAAGCTCTCGTTCGCGCATGAGGTTTTCTTCTCGAAGCGCGATCGCTTCGGCTCGCGCCGCGTCGGCTTCGTTCAGCTCGTCGTTCGCCATGGCTTCAGCGGTTGCCTGAGAGAGCGGCACCCCGAGATGGAGTTCCATCTGGTTCAGCCAGCGCTGATACAGGCCCTCAGAAATCTTCAGCTCCCGCTCAAGATCGCCGATATCCGTCCTCAGTGTTGCGATAGTCGCTTCACGGAAGCTTCCCAAGATGAGGGTGGCAGAATCGAAATTCCGCTCTCCTTCACTCAAGACATGCTCATCGCTCTGCGACTCTTGGGGCAACTGCTCGGCCTGGACCTCCTCGGCCTGAGCCTTGTCGGCTTCCACATCGCCCTGTTCTTCAGAGGGGAGATGCTTGGCCAGCTGAGCCTTCTTTGCCGCTAGTCCGTTTTTGATCGCGGCAAAGGCTTCGTATGCAGTCTTGAGATGCCCCGCATGCTCCTTGATAGCCTGGAACTGTTTCAGTTCGTCCTCGTAAGCCCGCCTGAGCTCACCCGTCGCCGCCACGTGATCAAGCTTCAGAGCTTGGAGCTCCTTCGCGTGCTCGGCTCCGATGCGTTTCACGCTTTCGCTGTAGCGCTCGACCGAGGCAGCGAGTTCATCACGCGCTGACTTTGCTTCGTCCTGCGCTTTGATGAGGTCGCTATTGACCACGCTCGCTCGACGGCAGATGCCATCGAACACATCAGCGAAAGGCATGTCCGTGAGATGCTTGGCGGTGACGCCAAGATGCTCGAGCGCTGAGATGAGCCGCGCCAAGCGCAGCCGCGCATTCGACTCGAATGCCTTGATCATCAGATTCACGCGGGCCTCCAAGCCCGGCGCCTCAGCATCCGGTTCCAGCCGGACGCCTAGATCTTTTGCCAAGGTATCTTTCAAGAAGCTCACGATTGCCTTGTTGGCGGCATTCGCTTCTTTGAGCCAGTTGCGGAATTTGCTCAGCTCGCGATCCAGCTCGACGGTTTGTTCTTTCGCCTTGTTGAGCTCGTCCATCAGCTTGTCTCGCTTCGACCGAAGCGACCGTATGATAAGCGCGAGAGAAGCGATCTGGAGAAGAGCTAGCGCAGAGATTCCGTAAGCGATCCGCATCCCATACGCTTCGCTGAAGGTCAGCTGGCGCGGGGTCTCGACGATCTTTTCGATCGGCGCCGGGGCTTTCCAGCCCGTGGCAGCCAATTTGTCGAGCAGGCATTTCTGATCGCAGTCGCCTTGCGGTGCCGGAGGAACAGAAGTAGCAGAACCCGCTTTCGGGTCCGGGGTGGCCGGCGACGTCGTCGTCGCAGGGGCGCTGCCCGTACCGTACTTGGGTGCTTTTCCCATCAAGACGAGTTGTTCATTCATGCAGGCGTCGTCTTTGCAACGCGCCATGGCCGTGAAGATCTCGTCACGCTTCTCGAAGGAGAGCATCTTACGACCGCTCAACTCATAGAGCACCCTTTGGCGATCCGAGCTGGGCAAGGCATAGAGATACCGCTTCTCCGTTGGGCAACCGTTCCAGGCCGCCAGACTCTTATGATTGCTCGGATTCGGGGAGCTAAACATCCCCGGGGAGCGCTCACAGAGCGGAATGCTTTCGGTGTTATCCGCACGGAACGAATCAATGTCCGTTCCGAGCTTCTCGAACAGCCTGCGCGTGTTCAAGTTGGCACCGGGTTTGATCCAGAAATACGTCGAGTCCGGATTCGGACCCTTCTGGATAAAGTAATCGATCCCTTCTTTGGGATCCTGATCGCTTGCCCACGCCGATGCCGGGAAGACAAGCATCGCCACGAAGGCGACGAATGACAGAAAATGTTGCTTGTAGGACATGGTGTCCTCCTGTTGGTTGCGGGCCTCGGATCGGGGCAGTTTGACCGGTTTTTTGGGTGGAAAGGGCGAGGGGAGGCGTTTTCCTCCACCACATCCCTGTTTTTGGGGATATGCCAATTCACCATTTTTTTGCCACAGCGTCAAGTGACAAGTGGCAAGAATGTCGCTACCCTAGGGGCATGCAACATTTTTTGGTGTTTGGGAGCCATCCTCGGCTCAGTTTGGCGGAGTTTCGGTCACTGAAAGATCGCCTCTCGCCTCCTATCATATGCGGAAATGCCGCCATCGTCCAAGATGAAGACTGGGACGGTGCGATTTTAATGAACCGTTTAGGTGGAACCGTGAAGCTCGGCGATATCGTCGGTAGCCTGCCTTTGGCTGAACTTCAGCCTGAGGCCTTGGTTGAACTCCTTTCCCCTTTTTTGCCACAGCGCTCATTTGATTTTGGGATGAGTTTATTTGGTGGCGGACGCGGCGCGAAGAATCTGTTTCAAAAGTTCCCGATTCAATTTAAGAAGGCCTTGAAAGCGGCTGGGCATGCCACGCGCTGGGTCAGTAGCGAGCAAGGCAATGAGCTCTCCCCTGCCGCGGTGGCAAAACTGAAACTCACAACCGAAGGACTAGACATCTGTCTTTTGGTAGCTGGAGAGACCGTTTTTATTGGGAAAACAACGGATGTGCAAGATGCGGATGCATGGAGTACCCGTGATTATGGTCGTCCGGCACGTGATGATCGAAATGGCATGTTGCCACCAAAATTAGCACGCATGATGGTGAATGTAGCCCATGTTCGAAAGGGCGGTGTGTTACTCGATCCTTTTTGCGGCGGTGGAACTATTGCCATGGAAGCTGCTCTTGCGACCGCAGCCGGACAGATTATTTCGAGCGATATTGAAAATAAACAGGTATTGGATACGCAAAAGAATTTGCATTGGCTCATCACTCAACGCATTTTGCGTCCAGATGATGCCGATCGATTCCAGACATTTCGGAGCGATGCACGCTCCGTTGCAGGTCATTTGGTAGGCAAAAAGATCGATGCGGTGGCAACGGAAGGATATCTTGGACCTCCGCTGCGCGGACATGAGCGTGCTGAAGATATTGAGAAAACCGCGCGCTTAATTGAAAACTTGTGGGCTGACAGTTTGAAAGAATTAGCCAAGGTCCTGGCCCCAACTGGCCGAATTGTGGGAGTCTGGCCGGCTTTTAAGACGAGTTTGGGTATGGCCCGTGTGGATTTGACTCCTCGTTTGGCTGAACTCGGTTTTCGCTTGGTTGAGCCATTAGAAACCTGGGAAACCGAACATGGTCCCCTTTTGTATATGCGTCCGGAGCAACATGTTGCTCGCCGTATCGTCATTTTAGAATTGCTCGAGCGTTCGTAACAATGTCCGTCCAAAATGATAGATGTGTATAACCTAGACTTGACAAAAAGGTCTTTTTCGTCTAATCTGGCCGATTCGGCGGCGTCTTACCTCGCCCCGATTGTTACCCACGCCCTTTTCAAAAACCCGACCAGCCGATCAGCCGGTCACTAACCGAAAGGATTCTCCGTGCCAACTGATGAACCGAAATCGAATGTGGTTCCGCTCGACCGGGGCCATACCCTCACCCTGAACATGGGAGATCGTCTCCCCTTCGAGGATTACCCAGACCACGTGTTCATGTTGCGTAGCGGGAGCATCGCCCTCGAGGCATATCTCTCGTTCGCCCAAGGGCCCGTCAAAAAACGGATTGCCTTGCTCGATCAACCCTACGACTTGTTTGGACCGGAGCGACAAGCTCTGTCTGGCCATGCGAATGCGATCCAATACGTCGCGCTCGAAGCTAGTAGGATCGTGGCTATACCGAATGGAGCCTTGAGCCGCATGCTGGCTAAGCCTGCGGACAGGGAGCACACCATCGGTGAGCGCGTCCTGCAGCTTCAAGCGCAGCAGATGTTCCGTTTGATGGCAACCGTCATCAGCGCTTTTCATCGCGAAGATGGTGCCTCGAATCGAGAGCATTTCGCGCTGCAGCAAGTCGCGAGCTCGGTTAAGGATGCTCGGCGCGAAGAGCGTGAAGCTCGTGCAAAGTCTGAGCAACAGATCGAAGAAAACAAAAAAGCGATCATCGATCAGCTTGTTCAGGAAAAGACCGAGCTCGAAATTCAGCTGGAAGCGGAGCGTGCGAAATTCGCGAAGCTTGAACGCGAGCATCGTGAACTGCAAGCGTATACTGATACCGTTTGCGCTGAATTTCGTGAAACCACTGGAGCTTTCCATGCCTGGATCGCGAAACAGCACCAAGACTCGGAGGAGTTTGTACGCCTCTTGAACATGTTCCAGGCGGCTCAAGGACTTCACGAACTCACGCATGAAGACATCTTCGGGGTGATGAGCGGTCGAGGTCTGCACCCTGAAGTCGGCTTTACTCCGGAAGAAATTCCAACGGCTCAGAGCCCGATCGAAGAGCGGATTCCTGCGCCAGCACCTCGGGCATCTCAACCGGTGGTGATCTCGGAGCGCATTCGGGCCCCTGAAGCACCGACGCGACGCGAAGGACCTCCTCGTCCGCGTATGCCGATGCAAACCCTAACCGGTCTTGGTGGAGTTGCTTCATCAGCAGCGGCTATCACGCAACAGATGAAAGCCGGGACCATGGTTCCAGGAAGGGCACTCGGGCGCGAGCCGACGGTCGAATTCGACCTGAATGAGATGGATCTGGTCGAAGTGGAGGACGACTCGTCTCCGCAAACCCTGGCCACTCCTGTCTACACCCCTCCACCACCTCCTCAGTCATCTGGACTTGATGAGGAGCGCGAAGAGGACGATGAGGGCAATCCGATACGATCTACCTTGGTCGGCTTCGGTCCCCTGACTCCAGATGTTCCAGACGATCAACTTCCGCCCGAGTTCCGCAAGGGCTATGGGAGAAACTCCTGATCTGACACCGACGTAAACACCCCCGACGCAATCTCGCGACGGGGGTGTCTTTTGTTGTTTTATTTTGTGGAATCTATGGATAGATCTGATTACCGTTTTCGTCGTAGAGCAGGATGGCTTGGACGGGGCAGGCTTGGGCCGCAAGCATAATCGTGTCATCGTCTGCGCCTTTTGGATCGACGATATAGGCTTTATTTTCATCATCGAGTTGAAAGACGCCTGGTGCAACCGTGACACAAGGCCCGGCGCCGATACAGAGATCGCGATCAACTACTATCTTTGAAATCTTCATAGTCTAGATGAAGCTGATCGTCGCACCTGGAAATTCGGCCGTCAACATTTCTTTTAAACCTTCAACCCAGGTGTCGGAACAGCCACAACCACCGCCGCAGAACCCGCCGAGTTTGAGAACAATTTCGGATTCGGTTGCTGAAACGAATTCAACATTTTTGCCCTGCATGGCAAAGACCGGTTTTAAGCCAGTCAAGAGCGCTTCTACTTTTTGTTGCATATTAAGCTTGATGAGTGCCACCAAAGTATTTATCGGTGTAAAAACGAATCAGGTTTTCGACTTCTGGGATACAGGATGGATCACCGGTACCGACCTTGGTTTTAGCCTGCACCTGTTCAAGGGTCAATGCTCCATCGAGGACGGCTTCTTCGATATCATGATCCGTGACTTTGAGAACTTTATCGATGAGGCGACCTTGTTCGATTTCGAGTTTGTCATTCATGCCATGACGGCGATACCAGTCATTAATCGCGGCGCGGAGGGCTTTGTCGCCGAGAACCGAGCAATGCACTTTGCGCGCTGGGAGTCCGCCGAGGCGCTGCATGATGTCTTGCGGGCGAAGCTTACGTGCTTCTTCTAATGTCAGACCGCCATTTTCGGTGGCCATGACACTCATCATCGAGGTTGAAGCAATAGCTGAACCACAACCAAAGGTTTTCCACTTTAAATCGGTAATGCGACCCGTGGTTTCATCAACCTTGATCCAAATTTTCATGGCATCGCCACAAGCAGGAGAGCCGACCATACCCATGGCGGCATCAGCAAAAGCCTCTTCATTTTCCATGAAGTTTTTTGGATGAAAAAAATGTTCTTTAACGGCGTCGGTGTAGAACCAGCCTTTGTCTTTGCTGTTTGCAACGACATCGCCGTGACGGGCTTCATTGGTGGCGGTGGTGATTGGTGTTTGGTCGGACATAGATGTAGGGTTATTTTTATTCGTCGTCTCGACTGGAATGAAGCGAAGCGGAATGAAATGGAGAGATCTTCGATGTTGGAACTGGGAAGGTCTCTCGACTGCGCTGCTGCTTCGCTCGAGACGACGGCTGGGGGGTTATTTCACGAAGTACTTCATGTCGAGATTGACGGGACTCATGTGACGAAGCTTTTCGACGACACCTGGCATGGCGGCGATGAGCGTATCGACATCTTCATCGGTGGTGCGCTTACCGAGAGTGAAGCGGAGCGATCCGTGAGCGGCTTCGTAGGAGAGGCCGGTTGCGAGAATCACATGGGATGGATCGAGTGAGGCCGAGGCGCAGGCGGAGCCGGTGGAAGCATAGATCCCTTCGGCATCGAGATAGAGCACGGCGGCTTCACCTTCAATATCGAGAAAAGAAATGTTTACATTGTTTGGGAGACGTTCGGTTGGATGACCATTCAAACGGGTTTTTGGAATCTTGAGCAAGCCTTGAATCAAGCGCTCGCGAAGTGCGATGAGACGCGCATTTTCTTGTTCCCTTTCTTGTTGCGCCAGGACGAGGGCGGTTGAAAGACCAATGATACCTGGAACATTTTCGGTGCCGGAACGGAGATTGCGTTCTTGGCCGCCACCGATGATGAGCGGTTCGATGCGTGTCCCGCGGCGGATGTAGAGCAAACCCATGCCTTTTGGTCCGTAGATCTTGGAGCCATTGATGGTCATCAAATCGACATGCAATTTTTCGACATCCAAATCAGCAGCACCGGCGGCTTGGCAGGCATCGGTATGGAAGTACGGGAAGTTAGCGGCTTGTTGTTTTTTCCATTGAAGTAAGGCCCGACCGATATCGGCAATCGGTTGGATGGTACCGATTTCATTATTGGCCATCATGATAGAAATCAAAATGGTGTCAGGGCGAAGCGCGGCTTCGATATCTTTGACCGAAACTACACCTTCGCGATCGACAGGCAAAATCGTTAATTCAATCTCTCCGCGTTTTTGAAGCAAGAGCAAGGGTTCTAAAACAGCGTGATGCTCAACTGCACTGGTGATGACATGCTTACCTCTTCCGGCATGAGCGCGAATGGTTCCGATGAGGGCGAGATTGTCTGATTCGGTCCCGCCTGAGGTGAAGATAATTTCTTCTTCGCGCGCATTCAATACGGTCGCAATATTTTTGCGAGCATTGGTGACGGCATCTTTCGCTTGTAAACCGAGCTGATGAAAGGAAGATGGATTGCCGTAGATATTCGAAAAGAAGGGCAGCATGGCCTGCAAGACGCGCTCGTCCACATAGGTGGTCGCAGCGTGATCAAAATAGCGGTCTTTCATATTATGTGGTCAGGAGATCGGCAAGAGTGAGATTGCGGAGGGTTTGGATGAGAGAAGTTTGGACCTTGGACCAAATGTGTTTTGAGGCGCAGGCATGTTCACGTGGGCAAGAAATACCGGATTGGCAGTCGACTAAGCTCAGTGGACCACTCACAGCGATAAGCATGGCTTCGATCGAAATCTCTTTTGGATCATGGGCGAGCACATAGCCGCCGCCCGGGCCTTGTTTGCCGCGAATCAGGCCGGCTTGCTTGAGGCTAGAGGCGATTTCTTCCATATATGCGAGCGAGGTACCGGTCTTTTCAGCAATGAATTGGAGGGAAACATGGGTACCTGAAGCGTGCGCAATCTCTTCTAAAAGGAGAAGCGCTCCGTGCTCTCGAGCTTGGATATGGAAGAGTCCTGGCATATACCTGGTTGTTGACCTGGAAATTAGTCTATTCCAGCCTTTTTGTCAACGAAAAAACCCACCTAGGCCGGAGGCGGAGGTGGGTTGGTTGGTGTGTCACGAAACGGATCGGAGCGCTCATGTAGACGTGCGAGCTCCGTGGTCAGCTCTTGATATTGCTGTTCATCAAGGATGTCAGCCAGAGCTGTATGGATCTCGTCAGCGGCATCACGGAAGGGACTGTACTTTCCTTCGTAGACCGCTGATATGAGCTCCAGACGCGCGCGTGGGTTGAGCCAGATCTGTTTGAGCGCCTGGTGATAACGAGCCTGTGTCCATCCTGGCCAATAGGTCACACGGCGAGCCGCGATAATTGGATCAACCGCGATCAAGCCCTGTAGTGCGACCTGCTTCCAGGCTGGCGGGATGGGAGCTCCGACGATCGTGCGCTCGGTCAGCAGATCAAACCAAAAATGCGCACGCGTCAGGTCCGGCTCTTCCCAGGAGGTCAAAATTTCGAGCGTGTGACGCCCAAGAGCCTGGCTGCGATCTTCGCGAATGAGCCGAACGCTGTTTCGCAGAAACCACTGGCTCAAGGCCTCATAGAGAAGTACATCTCCTAGATGACGCAAGACATTGAGCTCGGCTCTTATGAGGAGCCAATTTTGACTTTGGTGCAGAGAGCGCAGAATCCGCGAACAGATCAAGTCATCACAGACAAAACTGATCAGCTCAGTTCGAACCTGCGCATCTTGCTTCGCTCGACAGATAAACTCCGCTTCAGGCATTTCATAACACCCGGGTGAATGTTCTTTTCCACGGCCTGATACACAGGCCGTAACAAATTCGGTCCTGATATGTGCCATGGGCATCCTTTGGGGGTGAAAGGGCTAAATCCGGAATATCATTTTTTACGGTTTTCGTCAATCATCTACCCACTCGGTTTGGCTTAAGCTACACTGGTGACATGACTTTTTCTTCTGCGTTGTTTCGCTTTGGTAGCTGTGTTTTTTTGTGCTCTAGTTTGGGCGCTGGTTGTTTTCAGAGCCAAACCGCTCATGTTGCCGAACCATTTCGTGCTTTTCCTTCGCAGGCCATTGTCGCTGATCGGAATGGTTTTGGTGCGCTCCCTGCTTTTTCTTCATCGGGTGCACAGGTTCAGATTACGATCGAAGGACCGCTTCCAAAACCACCTGAAGCGGTAAGCGTGTTGCGGCTGCGTGGTGGTCTGCCGAATGAAACGGAATGGCGAAATATCACTGGATCGATTGGATTACCTGGAACATTGCTTGGCGATATTCCAAAGCCAAAATCCTTGATCGCTTCGTGGTCAGACCCTCAAGGAACATTGTGGAGCTATGACGCACTTGAATCACGTCTGGATTTTGCGAATCCGGTCACGCCTTCAAGCCTCACCCTTCAGACCATTCCTGCTTCAGAGGATTTGATTCGTATCGCGACGAGTTTTTTTCAGACGCGGGCTTTGCCTTTTAGTGATATGCGCGATCCTCAGCTTATGCCTGATTGGAATGCTTGGATTAAGCGCGAACAGGATGCAGGTAACTGTCTTGACCAAGAGAGCGTGCGTCAGATTCGAGAACAAGCGAAACAACCGCTTACCTTTTTAGGCTTTCCACAAACCCGTGAAAAAGCCGTGGGCGCTTGTGGATCGACTGAATTTCCAACCATGCAAAGAATCATCAGCACGGCTGCCAAAGATGGTCTCGATGTGGTTGATGAGCATGGATCGCCTGTGGTTGCGGCGGATTTGTTAATTGATATCTCGCACACGCGTGTTATTTCGGGCAGCTTAAAACGCTTGGGCGATGTTGATCGTTCAGACTATGCAACCATTGATTCAAAGCAACTTGAACAAGCTTTTTTGAACGGTGGACTGTTTGCTCCGAAGGCAGAAACGCGTTTGACGAGTTTTCAGCAGGTTTATTTGAAAAGTGGTGGATATTTAATCCCGGCCATTATTGGTCGCGGATTTGAAAAAACGGCCGATGGTGAAGTTTCATTTGCGACGGTGGTTCCTTTGATTCGTCCATAGCGCCATCTCATTCAAAAAGACTCGGCTGTCTTGACAGCGGAGTCTTTTTTGTTTATTACAAGAGCTGCTCTTTCTCTCTCAACCCCAGGAAAACATGAAAGCACGTTTTGGACTCCTTATCTGCTATGGATTTGCCAGTTTGATGCTTCTCATTCCGCTGATTGCGGCGTGTGAAGCCTTCATCAATCCCCGCTTTGAGCGACATCACTGGCTCCTTGGTAGCTATATCTGTGGCATCGCGTTCTTGATTGCTCGTGGTGTTGCTCTTCTCATCCCCCACGCCTCTTCATCAAAGGACTGATCATGGCTCGTGAGAAACCTCCGTTCGGATTGCGTGATGCTCAAGGCGAAATCACCTCGCTACAACCAGGTGATCGCATCTGTTTCGACACAAGCAATGGGCGGATCGATCTTCAACGCGATGGTCGACTGCTCCTAACGGGGGTACAGACCCGTAACCATGATATCTCGATGGATTGCGCGCAGGCGCTGATCCCGGGATTGGCTCAATCGCGCCACTTGGATGACCGTCTTGCTCAGATGAAAGATCTGGCGGGATTCATTGGAGCCCTGCATGGCCTCATCGTCGTAGGCGAAGAGGCCTCACCCGGTAAAAACCGGCAGGTGTATATCCTTGGGAAACCCTAGGCGCTCTGTCTGCCTGACAGGCGCTTTTTTTTGTTTGCCGACATCCTTGCTAAACTGACTTTGTATGAAAAAAAGACCTTTCGCGATACTCGGAGCTGGAAATGCAGCAACGGCCCTCGCTTTGCTTTTGGCAAAAACCGGACATCCAATACATCTGTACTGCATTGAACCTGAAGTGGAACATGACATTAACCACAATAGTTGTAATTCAAAATACTTGGCCGGTATTTCTTTACCTAAAACGATTCGCGCAATGGCAAGCTTGGAGCAAACCGTGCATCAGGCTGAAATTGTCATTGTTGCCGTTCCCAGCTTTGCGATACGTGAAGTTATGGCGGCGGCTCAGGCTTCGCTTTCGCGCGATGTCATTATTGCTTCTATTACGAAAGGTCTTGATCCGCACACATTTCGTCCGATCGCGCTTGAAGCTATGGGGCATTTACCTAAGTCCATGCAAAAACGCCTGTGTTTAATCGGTGGACCAGCAGTGGCAAATGAACTTGCACATCATCAACCTGCCGCTTTTTTTATTGCCGGAAAAGACAAGTTAGCGACCGCAAAACTCTCACGCCTTTTTCATAGTCCGAGCCTTAAGGCTGCAACCTCAACCGACATTGAAGGCACGGGTTTATGTATGGCCTTGAAAAATGTGTATGCGATTGCCCTTGGTATGTGCGATGGTTTGCATTATCCGATGAATTCAAAGGCGCTTATCACCGCACTTGCGGTTGAAGAAATGTCGCTCTTCCTCCAAAAAAGAAAGGCTAATCCGAAGACGGCTTATACCTTGGCGGGCTTGGGGGATCTCCTGGTAACCGGCTTTTCGCCGCATGGTCGTAATCGTACCTATGGTGAAAAGATTGTCGGCTCTGACTTTAAAGACCCGGCGCAGCTCGGCATGGGCACGGTTGAAGGAATTGCAGCTACGACTACTGCTTTGCAACTCTGCAAAAAATTAGATCTTGATCTCCCACTGCTCCAAACGATTGGCCGATGCCTCAAACAAAAAACCCGATTTGAAAAACCATTTGAACAGTATCTAAAAACCTTACGATTATCGTAAGGTTTTTTCATTCGTCGACCAGATGCCATTTAGATAGCTGGTGGTATTTTGTTCGTCATTCACATAGTCCGATGAAATACCTTGTCCGATCAAGGTAAAGGTCGCTTGCGGATAGGCTTGATTCATCCAATGAAAGAGAGCGACGAATTGGCGACCGCTGTCGGTGTGCGTATCTTTGGCTTTGGCCATAGCGAGTTCATTTTTGTTTTGCAACCAATTGAGCGTTTGGATATCGTTTTTTTGCGCGATCGCTTTTGGGAGGTAATGACTCATATCAGCTGAGATAATGAAAAGCGTTGTTCCATCATCCAAATCTGCCAGAGCTTGAGAAATGCGTAGCGCTGCATTCTGCTCACTTGTCCCTTGAATTGATATCGGCACGATACTCGCCTGAGGAAAGGTTTTTTTGATGAATGGAATCAAGGCGCCGATACCATGTTCTTTTTCATACATAGATCCATTTTCTTCGGTCGCATAGCGTTGGGTGACAAGTTGGTCTATGGCATCGGTATCAATCTTCACCAGTCCGTCTGGTGTTTGATAGGTGCGTTTATGAGTTGATACCAAAGCTCGTCCTGTAAAAAAATGATCTGGCGACAAAATAACTAGGCGCTTGGCATCAGGGCGATTTTTGGCGAGCGAGCTAAATAGTTGCGCGAGGAGATCGGTCGCGAGGACATGATGATTAACCGTTGCCGCGATGGCTTTCCCAGGAACAGATTTTGTTTTAACCGGATTTGACCAGACTCGTCGGAATTCTGGACGATCAAGAAAAGAAGAAGCGTCGATCGGCGGGAGCGTGGTCGGGATGATGGTATTTTGTGTCTTTTCTGTAGATACGAGAGCCTGGTTTGATTGAGAGTGACTTGTGACCACAACAAAGACGGCGGCTCCCAGGAGAGCCGCCGTCAATGTGCCTAGGATGAGGCTGGTTTTTTTCATTTGATTTCAATCGTTGTCGAACCGGTTACTGCACTCACAGATGGAGCGTCATAGCTCTGGAGAATCGCAGGTTCGGCCTGATAGATTCCACGAGCGGTGACACGTGCGCGATAGACAATTGGCTCAATCGGCTTTTTGTCTTGCGGATTACAGACGGTGTAGCTTACGGCATTCCCGTCGATACTCTGTGGATACCAGGCGCCCACTTCGCGATATTCCGCAAAGCTCAAGGTAATCATCGGCGAAAGGCCAGCTGGGACATGGTCTCGTAAGAGATAACATCCACTTGGAGCTGAGGCGCTAAAGCTTGGTTGTAAGGTGACGGTAACTGCATCCCCTTCTTTCAAACTTGCGTTAACTGCTTTGTTATCTGCTGCCGAGATCGTGCGGGTTAAACCAAGATCCTTACTCGATGTCGTGACTGGAGAAGCCACTAAGCGAGTGAAGATGGCAATGGCTGGCCCATCAACGGAGACGATGCGGAAGTTTTTCGCTTCGTCAGCGGTAAGAGTCACGTTCTCTGAACGACCATTCAGTAATTTTACTTCAGCGTCACCGGAGCCAACGGTGTAGACGATTTTTACATCGCGACCCAAGGCAGCTGGGACAACGGTTTGAAGATAGGCGATGCGATCCAGATCGGTAAAGGCATCTGCTGCCCAATTGGTTTGCAACCAGGCGTCTAAGCGCGCTGCTTGTGGCAGGTTGAGTTTGGCGGCGACCACGGCCATTTCTGCGGTGGCCTCGATTTGCTCGCGCTTATCTTCACTGACACGAATGAATGATTTTCCGTCTTGTTCTTCCATGCGAGCAAAGAATGGAGCGAGCATGGCGCTGGCTGTTTGCTGGTCACCGATCGCGGTCGCGGCTCGGGCCAAGGCGAGCTGTTCACGCCAGTTCAATTCTTTTTGTTCAGCCAAGGTGTGGAGTTCTGGGAGAACCGGCTCACCGAGTGAAGCGAGACCGGAGACGGCGCGAATTTGTTGCTCGCGTGTTGCTTCTGGACGCTTCAAGATGTCATAGAAGTATTTTCCCATGGCAGCTCGATCAAATTGATCTGGCGCGATGGCTGCAAGCTTAGCTGAGAGCTCTACGTCTTCAGATGCATACGGAAGAATTGCAATGCCGCCGGATGATTTTTGGAACTTAGCGACAGATTGACTCTCCCCAACGGTCTTTGATGCGAACTGCTCCTTGAGCAGGGTACGAGCGATATTGGCAGCAACTTGAGATTCAACACGACCTGACCAACCATATGAAAGCGATTCGACGCGATCAAGGTATTGGGCACGTGTTTTTGGCAAAAATTGCACATCGATTTCTCGTGATTCACCGATATCTGGTAAGCCCATGGCTGGAGCAAGTTCGGTTTGCATGGCTTCGGTACGCAAGAAGCGACTTGGCACAATGCGAATCTTTTTTTCCAGAGCATCTTTTCCACTCGAGGAAGTCAGACTGAGAGTGATGGTATGTTCACCTTGGAGCAAACGATCAATGGAGATATAGGTTGGTGTACCAACAACTCCGTCGAAGTCTTGCTTGAGACCCAGGCTTGGCGCATCAAGCGCGTACTGAATCTTTTCTCCTTGCTTGAGCCCATTTCCATAGGCACGCAATTTGAGAACTGGCTTGTCATTTTGTAAGAGGACTTCTGGAATGACCGCTTCGACAAAGACCTGCTTGGTAACGGGAAGGCTCACTTGAGCGCTGCCAGCCTTTAGATCTCCGCTCAGCGAAACTGCGGTGGCTCGCCAGCTGGTTAGATTGTCTGGCAAGTCTAGCTCGACATCAGCCTGACCATTGTCATCTAAGATGACGGTTTTAACGGCGGCCGTATCTTTGAAGTTGCGACGAACGCCGTCGCCCATGCCGCCTCCGCCCATTTCAGCACCACCGGCGCGCATGAGTTCGGCTGCATCAGCCACATGAGACTCAACGCGGGCGATAATGCCGTCACCCACCCAGGCATAGAGACTACCCAATGGATCTTCTTCGCCCGATGTAAAAGCAGCAGCGAATAGAGCCTGATCCACAAAGGTAATGACGGTGCGTGCGGACTTCGCTGGTTTACCCTGTGCATCGAGTGCCGTTACATGAACCTTGGCCTTGGCACCTGGCGCATATGATTTTGCATCTGGTTCAAGCTTCAGCTTGAGCTCACGTTCGCTTGTATCATAGGTTGCGCCGGTTTGACGCTCTATGAAGCCACCATTCATGAAGACAATACCGCGGATATTCACGTTTGGAATATCTTGCTCCGAATAGGTAAAGCGATAGACCGGAGAATTTGTGACTTGCACATCTTTGATTCCACGGATGGCTTTGATAAAGAGAATGCTTTGCGTATCTGCATCTGGGAGACGCGAGGCGCCCTTGCTGAGTTCAAAGGTTGCTTGTTGACCAAGCTTGTAGCCTGATTGGTTTTGGCTCGCGACTGTATCCAATCGAATATCGGTATTGGATGGATAGCCGGTGTAATAGCCATCACGTGAGAGATAGACTGTTGCTCGCTGTTCGCGTCCGGCTTCGTCTTTCGCGGAGAACATGGCGAGGTATGAGGCATTGTCGGCCATTGGTACATTGATCGTCGCCTTGCCTACGCTATCGGTGGTTATGTCGATCGGCGCAATGTCGCGGAATTTTTGTTCATAGGTATACATTGGGACGACTTTCTTTTCGATGAAGTCGTAGCTTGTGCCATTTTCACGCTTTTCCCAGGTTGATTCGACGACACGGCCAGTGAGCTTGAGTGAACGTTTTGGTTCAGCAAGAACATCGGTTGAGCCTTGTTCGACATCTGCTTTCGCCAAATCAATGGCTCGTGCGGTAATCGTAACATTAGCGACATTGTCTTTATTTTTTACATCGCTTTCAAGATGAACATGTGAGCGCCAAACATTGACCGAGGCATTGCCCGCAATTTCGGCATTTTCTGAATCGGTTGGGCGAATGGTGAACTCCCCATTTTCGCTTTCTGCACACCAGGTGTTACGTGGGCTGTCTTCACAGTTCATGAAACTTGCCTGTGCTTCAAAAGAGGCATTCCCATCTGCATCGGTGGTGATTGTTCCACTGCCCGAAACAGCGCTTGATCCATTCCAGCTAAGCTCAAGATTGGTGACTGGCGTGCCTTCAAAGAAGCGAGCTCGAACATTCACCTTTACCTTTTCACCATTCATGACGGCCTTATGTTCTGGGGTAGCTTCAATGACATAGGCCGGTTTAATAAAGTCGCGAACTTCAATAGAGCGAGTGCGTACATTGACGCCATCGCGCTTTAGGACAAGTTGATAGTAGCCAGGCTGCAATTTATTCCAGTCGAGCTTGCCGCGAAATACGCCCTGTTCATCGGCTTGGAGACCAATGGTGCGATAGGCTTTTTCTTTGCCGGTGGTGAACCAATCAAAGAAGCCACTGCGCTGTACTTCGAGGGTAAGATTGCCAGCTGGTTTTTGACTGTCACGATCGATAGCTTTCCCATAAACCTCAAGAACATCGGTTGGATGGTAGAGCGGACGATCCGGCATAAAGAATGCCATGGTTTTTTCGTCTTGCACGGCCGTCCAACGATCCCATGGACGAAAAGCGCCACTCATGAGACGCACCAAACCCGCTTCCGCATCAGAACCGACTTGGATGACAATGGTTTTTGATTCGTTTACATCGGCAATTTCTGGAGCTGTTGGAATACGTGCGATCCCCTTGGCATCAGTTGAGGCGGTGTGAACGCCATCAGTGACGCGAACATTTTGCAAAGGCTGATTGGTTTCGGTATTCATGGCCCAGACGACGGTCGTGTCTTTATCAGAAGTGATATAGGAAGCGACCTTGGTAACCTGAAGGAAGAACCAGGAAGCAGGTGAATCCTTTGGCTCAATTTTCACGACATACAGACCTGGGTTGATTTCAGGTAATTTCAAAAAGGTTTGATAATCCTGACGTTCAATACTTGGCTTGAATTGGAAAGCCTGTGTTTTGGCTGCTTGGGCAAACGCATCGCCGCGCTGACGTGTGATTTCAGCAAACAAAGGGACTTCGCCTTCTTTCTTCATGAGCTCCTTGGCTTGATCCAAGCTAACAGAAAAACCGGTAGCCGTTATTTCTGGAACAGCTGAAGAATTGTCGGACCAAAATGGAACAAGAACTTCTTTTTTCGGAGCAATGGTCATGAATGGTTGTTCCAAGTTCACGCGCCATTGATTGCGATTATTTTTGTCTTCGGTTGCGGTTTCAAAACGTAAGACTTCGTCTTTTTCAAGTGCTCGGTCGCTGCCTTTAATCGCCAATCCTTTTTTCAAAGTGACGACATAGAGCTGACCTGGGTTGAGTGGTTTTGCTGGGATGAAGACAAGGCTTCGTCCGCGAGCTTCAAAACGACCTGACGTTGGAGGTTGAATGCTAAATTTTGATGCTGGATCCTCCCATCCATTCATCGACATCACAAATTCGATGCCGGTATCGGTTGGTACATAGGATGATTCGCGCCCTGGCACTGAGGATAAAACGCGAAAGACATTCTTTGTTTGGACGGCCCAGGTAAAATCGCGTGCCTGAATTTCGCCATCCGCTTTTTTGACGGCGGCATCAACGGCGACGGTATAGACCTTGCCGGCTTGCAAAGCTTGGGTTGGACGAATACGAAATTGACCATCAGACACATTGTCGACCGTAACTTCAACCGCCGTGGTATCTGCGCCAGAAGCTGGGACGATACGAACATGATTTTGAATATCTTGCGAAGAAAGTGGGAGCGATGACTTCATGAGAAAAGCCGTGCTCGGGTCGGCACCGGATGCATCTTGGTTTTCTGCGACAAGCGAAAAGGCATCAGCCGCGCTGACCTCTGGAATCACTAAACGCGCGATTGCCGCAGCTGATTTGGTCGTTGCTGGTGAAAGACCCGATTTTTTTCCAATATCTTGAACAAAAACAGCCGCAAATAAAACGGCGAGAACGGTAGCGGCGCCACCGACCCAGGCAAGCCAAGGAGAGGCCATGCGCATGACTGGTTTTGCTTCGGATTTTGTTTGCTTTTCAACGACGACAGCTTGTGGAGCCTCTTTTTGTTTCTTGGCGAGTTGCATAAGGATGCCGCGTTGAGTTCGAGCGACATTGGCTTCAAGCTTGTGTTCGCCAACAGCTGCTTCGCGGTTGAGAGCATCTGCTGTTTGCTCAAACGGAAGCATGGCGCCGTCGTGACGCTGATTCAGATCCTTGAGATGTTGCTCGAGGAGCTTGGCTTGTTCTTCGGAGTTCAGATGTTTGTCGTTCATACGGGATATTGCTTGAGATACGCTTGGCGAAGTCGGCCAACAGCGCGATAGACTAAGACGCTGGCATGATTTGCGGAGACTTGGAGTTGCTCGGCGATTTCGACAATTTCACAACCACCGAAAAAGCGGAGGTCGATAACTTGCTGATCGCGATCGGATAATTCCTTGAGTACGCCCCGCATCCGCTCGCCATCAAAGTTGATAGCTGCGCTCCAGGCTGGATCATCTTCGGATGGCGGATCCCACTCATCGGTGTCGAGTTGGGTATCGCGCCGGGTTGATGCTTTACGGTAGTGGTCGATCAGGGCATTGGAGGCGACCTGATACAGCCATGCACCTAATGAGACATCCCGGTATTCAAGCTTTGTTGCTTGTTCAAGCAACTTGACGAAGGTCTGTGAGACCAGGTCTTCGGCCAGTTCTTTCTGGCCGCAGCGCTTTAGAATGAAGCCGTAAAGCTTATCGGCATAGAGGTCATAGACCTCGCCAATGACCTCCGGGTCATTCTTTAAGCGGATAAAGAGATTTTTGTCGCCTTCCATGGGAGTAACGAAATTGGGTTCCGAATGATGACACAAGGGTACCCCTGCTAATGGATACAGGCAATGTTCAATGCTGTAATGACCTGTTTTTTTGTATTCAAAAACCCCGGGATGACCGTCTGGTCGACCGCCCGAAGGCGGACAATTGGAGAGTCGGTTCCCGAGGCTCAGGCTATGCTACAGGGAGGAAAACGAGATGTCACGTCAGGTGCTCGATGCGTTTGGCGAGTTCGAGCTGGGTATGGGAAAGACCGCGCAGTGGATGGGGGCGAAAACGGACTTGTACCTTTCCAAATTGGATGATGAATCCGGGTGCATTGGTATCCCCTGCTAATTGATTCGCGGCGCGATTCACAAAATTGAGTGCCTGGTGAAAGTCTTCAAACTGAAATGTTTTTTCAAAAAAAATATTCATGCTCCAACCTGGTAATACATCAAGCGCTTGGTCCCATTCCTTTTTCGAGATGCGCGGTGAGAAAAAAAGTGCGCGGGTAAAAACCTTTGCATAGGCGTAGACGAAACCTCCAAAGAATACGATGACGAGCGGTTCGAGCAAGATGTATTTGAGAATTTCAACACCAAAAATCTGTGGAACAACATAGATACCGATGATGCCATAGCTCGCAGCAAACATCCCTCCCCATAAGAGAACTTCGCTTTTTTGCTGCCATTCGAGAATAACTTCTAAAAAAATGGCGCTTAGAAAAAGTCCGAATACTCCGATGAATACGAATGGGTGATCGGCATGATAGGTCGGTCGACCGATTTGAAGCGCAAATGCGAGCGCGTAGAAATAGATTAAACAAAAAATCAGAATCGCTTCTTTGAGATTGCGCAAGGTTTGATGCGAACGGCCGATGATAACCGACATTTATTAGATGATACCAAGGTTGCGAAGCAAGAGATATGCACCGAGAGCGGAAATGATCGAGGCTGAAAGGATTGGGAGAAAATAGGTAAAACGAATCGGTGTCCGCTTTGCGGCAAAGGCGGTTGAGGTCACAATGAGGAAACCGATAAAGAGGATGGTGAGATGCAAACCAATGGTAAAGGCGATTAGAAGCGCGAGACCCGCGGCGGCCTTCCCAATCGAAATTGTTCCCATGAAAATTGCCCAGGCCGTTGGACAAGGTGCTAGCGAACCAACAAAGCCAAGCCACAAGGTTTTTGAAAACGAGGTTCCGGATGATGGCATTCCAAGTTGATGCGCTCGTTCATGCGCTTCATCGGCGAGGGCTTGGTTTGGATTATGCTTGGCTTGGCGATAGGTTTTGATAGCAGAAAACAAACGAAAACTACCAAAAACAAGCAAGCCAAGGGCTGAGCCGATTTCGAGATATCGAATAATGGCCGTTGGTGGAAGAAAGGCCGCAATGAAACCAGCGAACATGGCGAGCAAGAACACATCGGCGACATGGGTCACGGTCATGACGGTACCGAGAGCAATGACGCGCTTAAAGGTCGCATGTTCACCGACGAGCATGGCGGCCATGAGAGATTTTCCATGACCTGGCCCGAGGGCGTGGAGCGCTCCGATCAAAATGGCACTTAAAAGCAAGAATGCGAAACCCATCTTTCCAAGACCCGGATCAAGAAGTTTTTTTGCAATGTCTCCATAGTCAGATGAGAGACGGCTGCTTTGAATGGCGACTGGCTTTGATACCTGTGCTTGCGACATGTTTGGCTGGTTGGCTGAAAATGCAATGCTACATTTTCCTTGTTTGGCATCAATTTTTCCAAGTTCGGCAAAGCCTTCTGGTTTTTCGAGACGGACAATATTTGATTGTCCTGGAAAGCCATCAAGAAAAATATCAGAAGATAAAAGGAGGGTCGCATCTTGAAGATCGCAATGAATTGAGGCGGCGATTGTCACTCCATCGGCAACAGCGTCTAGTTCAGTTTTTGGGATATGAGCTAACTCAGGCTCCCAAGCACATTGACCACTCCCCTGTTTTTCGAGTTGGACATGATCTGAAACATAGGCAGCAATTAAATCCTGTCTTTCGCGAAGCTGTTCTAGATTGAATGGAATGTTTTTTCCGGCACGAACCAATTCAAATGCCTGATAGGGATGGATAGCGACCGTGAGCGTGGTACTGGTCGGGTTTTGACTGAGGTCAAAATAAGCGACATCCAGCGGATGCGCAAAAAGCTGCCGCGGAAGACAGACGATTGCACTGACAATAATTGCTGCGATGCTCAACTTTCCCCTTTTCATGCGTAAAAGATACCATGGCTTCATATGATTCAATTCTTGTTTGCGATGTTGGCTGGGGTGGTGACGATTGCTGGACCGTGTATTTTGCCGCTCTTACCCATTATTCTTGGAACTTCGACGGTGCGTTCGCATAAAAGCCGTCCTTTATTTATTGTTCTGGGTTTTGTCTTATCCTTTTCATTCTTTGCGGTGATTTTTGCGGTGTTTGGTCAGGCACTTGGGATTTCTGCGGATACGTTTCGTACGATTGGGACCATTATTATCGGCTTATTTGGTTTTATCATGTTGTTTCCACGCATCCAAGAAGGATTGTTTGCGAAACTTCAACCATTGCTGAGTAAAGTGACACCGCGAACCAATGTTGAAAATTCTGGTTTGTGGAGCGGGTTTTTGCTGGGTGCTTCGCTTGGTTTGATTTGGACGCCTTGTGCTGGACCTGTTTTAGGATCGATTTTGACCTTGGTTGCTTCTAAACAAAATTTGGCGCAGGCGGGCTCACTTCTCTTTGCGTATGCGCTTGGTGCGGGCTTACCGATGTTGGCCATTGCCTATGGCGGACAGGCTGCGACGAGCAAGGTACGCGCCCTGTCGAAATATACGGTTACGCTGCAACGTGTGTTTGGTTTGATTATTATTTTGGTCGCGATTGGCATTTACACCGGGCTTGATCGCGATGTGCAGACCTGGCTCATCACGCATGCACCTTGGTTGTTTCCTAATTTGAGTTTGAATCTCTAATTTTTTGTATGACACATCCAACAAAACTCATTCTTGGAATCTTTTTGGTCTTGGTTATCGGTGCAGCGCTTGTCGCTTCGATGAACTCCAGTTCTTCGATTATCCCGGATGGGAAACAAAGCGGGACAAATCAAAGCGAGGTGAAAAAGCCATCGGTGAGCGGAGAACTTACGGCCGCTGACTTGCCCGTTCTGGCACAAGCGATGCCTGAGTTCGCAGGGATAACAAAGTGGTGGAATACGGCGGATGGAAAAGCGCTGACAAAAGAGGACTTGAAGGGCAAGGTCGTATTAGTCGATTTTTGGACCTATTCTTGTATCAACTGTATTCGTACCTTTCCATTTATCAAGACAATGCAGGAACGGTATGCAGACAAAGGCCTCGTGATTGTCGGCGTTCATACACCAGAATTTGCTTTTGAAGCAGAGGCGAAAAATGTGGAACGCGAAATCAAGAAGAATGACTTCAAACATGTGATTGCGCTTGATCCGAATTATGCGACCTGGAATGCCTATGCGAATCACTATTGGCCAGCGGAATACTTTTTTGATCGTCAGGGACGCTTACGTCATACGCATTTTGGAGAGGGAGAATATGATCAAAATGAAGCAATCATTCGGGCACTGTTAGCCGAGGGTGGCGAGAGCTTGGCTCCGATGGCGGAAGCTGTGACTTCACCTGATCTGAGTCGGATCGTGACGCGTGAAACCTATTTTGGTTTAGGTCGTGGAGAAGCATTTAGCGGAAAGGCGCCGGTAGAAAATATCGAGAGCTCACTTACTTTGACGGATCAAAAGGCAGACATGTGGTCAGCTGACGGACGTTGGGTGTTTCGCCAAGAGTATGTGCAGGCGAATTCTGCTGGATCGCATTTTCGCTTTAATGTGCAGGCAAAGAAATTGCATCTCGTAATGGAGAGTTCGGACGGGAAAGATAAACTCGTTGAGGTGTATGTGGATGGGAAAAAGACGAGAGAGATGACGATTAATGCATCGGAGCTGTACACGATTGCCGAGTTTCTAGATGGCGGACGGCATACGGTTGAGATCCGGATGAAGGAGGCTGGGGTTCGGTTTTATGCGGCGACATTTTCCTAAGCTCGCGTTTGTGTAACACTTTGTGGACTATGAATCTCGACACCTTGAATAGCGGCGAATTGCTGCAAGAAATCATGGAACTCGCTCGCGCCCAAGGCGTGACCTCCCAGGACATGTGGAATGGCTTGTGCGATGAAGTCATCGAAAGCCATGAGCAGCTTGGCGAATTGGATGATGATGCAGATAATTCGACTTTGCGTGAAACGTTATACATGGGGTGGACGGAATATGAATTACTGTCCGCCGAAGAAAGCTTGGATGCGATCGGAGAAGATCCAGACGCGCCGCGCGGATAACCCTTAAAAAAACCGCTCTATTGTAGAGCGGTTTTTTGTATCCAGAGAAGGATGACACCGAGAGCTTGTAGGAAACCGAGTTGAATGAGGCGACGGGCGCGGATGTCTGGGACACCTTCCTGCTTTGTTAGGAGTTGGAGAATGAGGCAGCCAATGAAGCCACTGAAGATCCATCCGAGATAATTGGTGAATGGGATACTGAACCAAATGCCCGGATGTGCGTACTTCCAGAAGCCGAGGGCGACGGCGATGGGATCGAGGACGAGATCAAGTGCAATCAACAGGGCGACGGTACCTAGGATGCGGAGTTCGATAGGACGGAGCCAGCGCCAAACCGTGACCCAGGAGGCAAGAAGCAAAGGAACCCAACCGAATGGAACGGTCCAGGGAGTGGTTCCGAAAAATTTCGCTCCAAGCAGGTCACTGTATGCAAAGATACCGTATGGAAAACCGGTTTTGAGACCGATGGTTTCGATCGCGTAGGCAAAGGCAGATAAGCTCAGCAAAACGAGAGCTGCACGCTTCCAACCGAGCCATTGAAGACAACCGATGATGGTTGGGATGGCGAGCAAGACCATGAACAAGGGAGAGGGTTGGAATGACATGGGGGCATTGTAGCGTATGAAATTGGCGTCTACACTCAGGATATGGAAAAACTCGCTTTGAAACGTCTGGTTCGGATATCGCGGCCGCGGTTTTGGATTTATCTGTTTGGGCCGTATTTACTCGGGATTGCGGCGGCTTTGGCGGCTGGATTACCGCTTGCCGTGGTTTTATCGAATTGGCGCATCTGGGTATTTGGGGTGTTTTTTCTGTTTCCGGCAAACTTGCTCGTCTATGGGGTGAATGACATTTTTGATTATGAAACGGATAAGGACAATCCAAAAAAGCAGGGATATGAAGCTTTGGTCTTGCCAACGGAGCATGCGAGCATGTGGCGAGCGATTGGGATAGCCACACTCCCCTTTTTACTGTGCTTGTTTGGGACGACCATTGGTATGCAATTAGCGATGGCGGGGTTTTTGTTTTTTTCGATTGGGTATTCAGCACCGCCGATTCGCGCAAAGGCGAAACCATTTTTAGATGCGGCATTTAATGTGCTGTACGTGTTTCCGGGACTTGTGAGTACTTTTTTGTTGCAAGGTGGTACTTCATTTCCATGGGCAAGTTTTATAGCCGCTAGTTTTTGGTGTATGGCGATGCATGCGTATAGTGCGGTGCCAGATATTTGGGCTGATCGCATGGCAAAAGTTCAGACGATTGCGACGACGCTTGGGAGACAAAGAACGCTGTGGTTGTGTTTGGCCTTGTATGCGGGTGCAGGGATTATCGCTTCGCAGACAAAGCTTGGAATTGTGGGATCGGTACTGGGAGTTGGATATGTCGGGCTTATGATTGCATCGCTGCTCACAAAAGATGCGGAGGGATTATTGGTTTGGTATCGGAGATTTCCATTTATTAATGCGGTGTGCGGAGCGGTGTTGTTTTTTGCGCTGATTGGGCTTTGAGAAACAAAAAATCCGCATTGAAGCGGATTTTTTGTTTTCCTATTTCACTCCCGCAATCCGTTTCCAAGCGAGTTCGGCGCTGATGAGGCAGATAGGCATGCCGATGCCGGGGTTTACGCCGGCGCCGACATAGTAGAGGCCGGAGACTTTTTTATTGATGTTTTTTGGGCGGAAAATGGCGGTTTGGCGCAAGGTGTGGGCCAGGCCGAGGGCGGAGCCGCCGAAGCTGTTGTAGCGTTTGGCGAAATCATCGCCGCTGAAAATGCGCTGGAATTCGATGCGGGAATGGAGATCTTTAATGCCCATTTTTTGCTCCATCAGGTCAATCACTTTTTTGGCATAGGTCTGTAATTGTTCTGGAGTTGATTTGAGATTTGAAGCAATAGGAACCAGCACGAATAAATTTTCTTTGCCTGGAGGCGCGACGGATGGATCGGTTTTACTTGGGGCGCAGATATAGAGCGATGGGTTTTCTGGCCAAATGGGATTATCAAAAATTTCGGCGAAATTTTGTTTCCAGTCTTCAGCGAAGAGGAGGTTGTGATGGATTAATTCTGGAACTTGGCCATTTATCCCGAGATATAAAATAAAAGCGGAAGGCGCGAGGACGCGAGAATCCCAATAGGATGCTTTGTATTCGCGAACGGATTCTGGCAATAAATGCTGTTCGGTGTATTGAATATCCGCATCCGAGACCACAATGTCGGCAAATAATTGTTCGCCGGTTTGAAGAACGATGCCCGAAACTTTGCCATTCGAAATTGTGATCCGTTCGACGGGTGCGTTAACGTGAAACTGCGCACCGTGTTTTTCCGCAATGCGTTGGAGGGCGCGGACAACTTCGATCAATCCCCCATCTGGATAATAGACGCCGAGATTGAAGTCGATATGACTCATGATGTTATACAGAGCCGGCGTGTTGTAGGGAGAACTGCCCAAGAAAACCAAGGTATATTGCATGATTTTTTGCAATTCACTGGTTTTGAAAAATTTACGCACATAACGATCCATCGAGATAAAGACCGACAGTTTTCGACCTTCAACCATGGTACGGCGATTTAGAAAATCAAAAATGGAATCGTAGTTTCGATACAAGAAATCTTTTTTTGCGACTTCGTATTGGTATTTGGATAGCTCGAGATAGCGACGGAGAGCTGGGCCTGAGCCGGGTTCAAGCGCTTCAAAAATGGGAATGACTTTTTCAATATCTGATGACATGTCGACGACTTTTCCGGTATTTCCAAAGAAGATGCGATAGGATGGATCAAGCTTGGTGAGCTTGAGATGGTCATGAATATTTTCTCCGAGCTTGGCAAAAAATTCTTCAAAGACATCTGGCATCAAATACCAAGATGGACCCATGTCAAAACGGAAGCCATTAGCTTCAAAGACAGAAGCACGACCCCCGACTTGTTCGTTTTTTTCATAGACATTCACTTGATAGCCTTGTTTGGCCAAAATGGCTGCCATGCCTAGACCACCAAAGCCTGACCCGATGATAATTGCGTTTTTCATACCATTTCTTTGAGGGTTAAGATGAGTTTTTCTAAAGTAGACGTGCCGACACGTTTGGAAAAGATATCCATGTTATTGGCTTCAATTTTACGAAGGATTTGCTGATAGAGGCGAGCGGCGATGCGAACAGCGAGACGACCACGCGGATGAAGACCCTGTATGCCCTTTCTCGCTTCTTCATATAAACAATCGGCACGAGCGATCTGGAAAGACAGGAATTTTTTCCAGGCAGGAGAGATTTCTTTGTTCGCGAGGTCTTGTTCGGTGATGTGATAACGCTGCATTTCATCTTGCGGGAGATAGATACGCCCACGTAGTTCAAGATCTTCTCGAATGTCACGCAAAAAATTCGTGAGCTGCATGGCTTCGCCAAGTTTTTTGGCTGGGCTTTCGACCGCTTCCCATGAGAGACCATTGGTACCGATGACGCGAACCATCATGAGGCCGACAATGGCAGCGGAGCCATACATGTAACGCTCGAGCTCCGCATAATTAGCATAGCGTGCTTTTTGCGTGTCCTGCACCATGGCATCAAGAAAAATGTCGGCGTATTCCGGAGGGATACCGTAGGCATGAAAAACTTCTTGGGCTGCAAATAAGACCGGTTCTTCAGCTGTTTTTTCTGCGTAAGCGGTGTGCCATTTTTTTCGAAAATCCTCTAAAGCCTGCGCTGCCTGAGCTGGTTGTACGTTTTGGGTATCTACGATTTCGTCAGGAACGCGAAAAAAGGCGTAGAGCGCATAGGTCGCCTCTCGGAGAGGCTTTGGGAACAAATGGGTAGCAAAATAATAGCTTTTCCCATGTTTCTTATGCAGAGCTTGGCAGGCTCGGATAGCGGTCTGATGGTCCATAGGATCATCTTGCCACGATGGAACCCGTCTTACCACTAGACCTGACGTTGACGAAGATAGGCGATCAAATCAGCGAGACCGTTTTTTGCGATTGGTTTGAGCTGAATGGCTTGCAAGCTGCGGGCAGCTTGATCAAAATACCCATCGATTTGTTTTTTGCCAAAGGCAAAAGCGCCACTTGATTCAAAGAGTTCGAGAATGCGGGGACGATCTTTTTCGGTTAAAGGCGTGCCGAGAAGACTTTTGAGCATCTTTTTTTGCGCATTTGTCCCTTGATCAAAAATATACTGGGTAAAAATCGTGTGTTGGTGGTCGGCGAGGTCTGAAAAAACGGTTTTCTTGAGTGTCTTTGGATCGGCGGTCAAATCGAGATAGTCATCTTGAATCTGAAAAGCGAGGCCGAGAGATAAGCCGATCGCATCGCAAAAGCGCTCGATGCGGGCATTGGTCCCGGCAAATGCGGCACCGATTTGGAGCGGACGAATAAAGGTATAGCTCGCGGTCTTGAGGCGCATTTTTTCGTCGATGCGCTGCATGTCGGCGACGGAACGCGTCATCACATCGACATCAAGCATTTGGCCGATCACGACTTCATCCACCATGTTAAAAAAACGCTGTTGCGCTAAACGATGATTTTTTTCACCGAAGGCAGTGGCTTTGGCCATGATTTCGGTTGACCAAGAAAAGAGAAGGTCGCCAAGCAAGATCGCTTGTCCTTCGCCGATATGATTCAAGTCACCAAACCGTTTTTGCTGCTTTAGGCGCTTAGCGACAGCGAGATGAACGGTTGGAATCCCATGACGATCGGTGCCACGGTCGATAATGTCATCATGCATGAGGCCAAAAACATGAAAGACTTCGAGTGCGATTGAGGCATCAAGCAAGGCTTGCTGCTTTTTTCCGGCCAAACCCTGATACATGAGCCAAGCCAAAAAAGGACGGATTCGTTTACCGCCGCCTTGAACAAGTTTGGAGGTATAGGCAATCAAATCGGCAATATCCTGGTCTTGGGTGAGAGCCGAATAGGTCGCGACCTTGCTTGCACTATAGGCTTCGAGACAAGGCTCGAAACGAGAACGGAATTCAATCAGGGCCTGCATATCTGGCGGAAGCGTATCAGCTCTTTTCAGATAAGGCTATCTGGAGCCTAAATACCGACTAGCCCTAGACCCGTGGAGACAGGTCTAGAAAAGGAGGTTTTTAGTTTGATTTGGACTTGGTGTATGACTCAAATGCACGCAACACTTCGAGCGGGACGGCAAAAACGACGGTATTTGACTGGTCGCTTGAGATGTCATTGATCGAATTCAAGGTGCGCAAGTGCATAGCTCCTGGGTTTGATGCGAGGATTTCAGCTGCTTTGCGTAAGTTTTCAGCAGCCGCAATTTCACCTTCGGAGTTAATAATGACGGCGCGACGTTCACGCTCCGCTTCGGCCTGCTTACCGATAGTGCGTTGCATGTCTTCTGGCAAAGAGATGTCTTTGAGTTCGACACCTTGAATTTCGATACCCCAATTGGTGGTGTGGGTAATGATCAATTCGCGAATGCGATTACTTGCTTGATCACGCTCCATGAGCAATTCGTCGAGAGTTAATTCACCGACCACATTGCGCATGGTGGTTTGCGCGAGCTGTGAGGCGGCATTCCAGACATTTTCAACTTCTATGAAGGACTTGCCCGCATCAACGATGCGATAGTACATGACGGCATTGATCTTACACGAGACATTGTCCTTGGTGATGGCGTCCTGATATGGCACTTCGACCGCCTTGGTGCGGATGTCGACCTTATGCATGGATTGCATCACCGGGATCACGATGCGCCAACCTGGGTTCACGAGGCCGGTAAAACGACCAAAGGTGAACTTTACCCCACGTTCATATTGATTCACCTGACGAACCATGGCGAGCAAGATAAAGCCCGCAACAAACAAGAAAAATGGGGAAAACAAAAAGGCACCGATTAGATAGCTCATACTCATATGAGCGATACGGTACCTTTTTGGTGAGGGGCGTCAAGCGACGATATAACCTCAATTCTTGTTATTTTGCTGCTGGAAGATATTCGGCCTTGATCAAGCTCTGCACGTCTTTCCAAGGAATTTGCACTTCTTGGGGACCGGCGGCATAGGCGGCGACTTGATACGCTGGGAAGGTAATGACGAGACCCTGCTCGGTCAAATGCGTTTGTGCAAAGTTTGCATCTTTTGGTTCGGTGCCGGTGTTTACCCAATTCGTATCTGACATTTCCATGATTCCAGTCGCGGCGAGCGCTTTGCGTGATGTTGTTGAAAGAAACGTTAAGCCTTTCTTTGCATCAATAAAGAGGTCGCTGACGCGTAAACTTTTTTTGCTGACGCGATCGAGAATCACATTTTGATATACCCCATTTGGATGGGCGCCACCCGTGTAGTTACTGCCGGTCAAAAAGGAATTCAAGATGCGAGGTGATTGATAGGTCGCGAGTGCATCCATATCGAATGTCCAAGCGCCATTTAAGACTTTGTCTTTTTCTGCCTGCAAGGCATCCGCTATCAATGCATTTACTTCTTTATCGAGAGGGTTGCGGACCGCTGCATTAAAAGCGGCGGCTGCTGCGGCATCGCCTTTATCGACTTGTGGAAAAGAAACATTCACTTCGTAGACACCCGTTTTCTTCTTTTTGATTTCTGCTGTGGTCATGCTGACGGTGTCGGATACAGAGGCTGGACCAACGCTCTTTAAGATTCCATCTAAAATCGTGAGATCTTTGTTTTGATCAAATGGACGGCACATGGTTTCCCACTTTGGATCGGTGCTCTTCATGTCTTCACAGCCGCCGATGATGCGTGGGTCGTTGACGTATTTGATAACGGAGGTGAGGGTAATGATGCTGCCATTAACGATGGTGCGATAGGTATCGGTGCGATAGGAGCTACCGGCCGCGCCTTCGGTTTGGGTGTCGTGGCAGAAAACGGTGCCAAGTGGATTTTTGATTTGATCCTTGTCTGGACAAGCAATACCCGCTGGTACATGTGCAGCTTTAACTGTGAGCTCGCGCTTGAGATGATCCAATTTTGGAAAAGCAGACAAATCGAGGACGCCCGAAGATGGTGACCAGGTTTTTGCCGCATCAAGAACAGGATAATCAAATTGATACCCTAAGGTGTTGTCGGTAACGGTTTTCCAGATTGGCTCATTTGCTTGCGGCTTTGGGACATCTGGCGTTGGTTTTGGGACGTCAGGAACCTGGACGACGGGTGGAACTGTAGGTGGTTCTGGAGTTTGTGGGGCTTGAGGCATGCAGCCTGCACCCAAAAGGGACAGGGTGGCGAGGGTGGGTATCAGAAGGGAGTGCTTCATATGCTTTTAACATAGCACAGATGTGGATGAAGATGCACAAAAAAGCCCCGTATGGGGCTTTTCTTGCTGTTTTTTGGTTTTAGGCCAAGACTGGATGCCAAACATGAATATCTTCTGGGATGTGTGCAAATGCGCCATTGGCACGAGCTGCAGCAACCACGGAACGAAGACATTGATATTCGGTTTTGAAGTCATGCGTGCCAGCGCACCACATGTCAGGCTGATCGGCCTTGCCACGCAAAATGTCATCGACATTCATCCAGGCAAAACCTTGTACTTCACCTGGCTGTGGAACTAATTGATCAAGCTTCAAATCAGCGATGGTGACAAATTCACGAACCCAGAGACGCGCTTTATCAATGCGCGTGGTGCGCCAGGAATAGAGCTCGTGGGATTCCATTTTAATCCCTGCTTCTTCTTCTAATTCTTTCAGCGCATTGGTTTCGTAATTTTCTCCCTTGGAGACATGGCCGCCCAAGTGGGTGGACCAAACGCCAGGCATGCGTTCTTTTTCAAGAGAGCGCTGATGGCACAAAATTTCGCCCTTTGAGTTCATAACGAACACATTGGTTGAGCGGCACCAGGCACCGGTAGCAATAGCTTCAGCGCGAGGTAAGGAGGCGCCAAGAGACGCGCCCGTTTCTGGGTGAACGATTTCTAATTCTTCCATATTAAGATGTTTTGTGGCTTAAGCCACGGATAAGAGTAAGCGCGCTTTTGCTCTTGTCCAAAGAATCCCGGTTCCCCGATTCCCCGTCTCAGCATATGCCGGACGGGGCGTGAACGTCTGTCTTTGGGCAAAAAAATGAAAACGCGATAGGGAGCAACATATCACAATTTAGGGTTTTTGTCAATACAACTTACAAAAAGACCCTCCAGCTCATGCTGAAGGGTTGAGGGATTTAGACACCCATCGCCTGCCGAAGATTTTGCAGGGCTTTCTTTTCGATTTGGCGAACTCGTTCGCGGGTTACACCGCGTTGGTCACCAATGAATTGCAAGGTGCATTCGATCTCAGTTTCAAGACCGTAACGCATTTGAATCACTTCGCGTTCGCTCGGTGTCAGGCCTTGCAGGGCACGCTTTAGCGCCTGTTCGGTAAGCAATTCTTGCTCGAAGTTGAGCAATTGGTCTTCAACCGATTCTTCCTCCGAAGCGAGAAGGTCGGTTACATCGACATAACGCCCACTACCAAGGTCTTGGATGCCTGGCTGGCGAAATCGACTCCCGATCTCCAAATGCTCTTCGAGCCTTTCTCGGGTCACTTGTTTCAGATCTTTGCCCCAGACAGGGTGCGTCTGACACAGCTCCCAAAGCTCTTTCTGTTCTGGATCACGTCCTTTTTGGAGGATAAACGCCTGCCGGATGATTTGAATTTTTCCCATCACGTCATGCGCACTCTGGGTGATACGGTATGGCTGGTTCAACGCCTCGTCACGCACACCCTTTTTTATCGCGAGCTCGATGCCGCGAGTTGCATAGGTCGAGAAGGCGCTTTTTTCTGGATTGAAGTTGTTTAGGGCTTCGGACAGACCGAAGAAACCGAAACTAACGATGTCATCCAAATCAAGACCCCGACGATCTGACCAGCGCGCCGCGATACTCATCACGAGGCGCATGTTCGCTTTAAGCAAACGATTCCTCAACTCAAGCGCCCGTTCCAGCTCATCCGCGAACAAATGGTCTCGCAGACACTGATAGGACGCCAGAAACTCTTCAGGCCCCATCTCGTGACATTGCTTGAGCCAGGCAAAATTATCACGCATGTTCTTACTCCTCCGATCGTAAAGGGCGGATGTCTTTCATGCCTGATTCGTTGCATTTTGTCAAGGAGTAGTGGATGATATTTCTCTATGACTCCTGCCCCAGCCAAACCTCGCCTATCTGATTTACGTCGAGAACTAGCGGCGCTGGCAGATCCAAAACGAAAGCTCGTGTCTCAATCTTTTTTTAAGACGGGCAAGGGTGAATATGCTGAAGGTGATATTTTTATTGGAGTCACCGTACCTCAGATACGTCACTTACTAAAAGATTATCGAACCCTTTCTCAACTTGAGATTACTCAGCTCCTCCAAAGCAATATTCATGAGGAGCGTTTAGCGGCCCTTTTG
The DNA here is from genome assembly GCA_964426815.1 of uncultured Gammaproteobacteria bacterium. Classification (GTDB taxonomy): domain Bacteria; phylum Patescibacteriota; class Patescibacteriia; order 2-12-FULL-60-25; family 2-12-FULL-60-25; genus JADZEJ01. Next base: position 54,500 of record CAYRRZ010000005.1, read on the forward strand.
CTTTTGGTGCATCAATTTGAAACAGGCGATGCGCAAAAACGCAAAACTATTTTTGAGCTGTATCTTGCGCACATGACATGGATCAATAATTGGGATTTGGTAGATACCTCGGCTCCGCAGATTGTGGGTGGATTTTTAGTTGATACCAATCGCGATATTTTACTCAAGCTGGTCGCATCTCCTGTTTTATGGGAAAGAAGAATTGCGATGGTCGCGACCCTGTTTTTTATTCGAGCCGGTGAAACTGCTTGGACCATCCGTCTTGCAACATCACTCCTTATGGACAAGCAGGATTTGATGCACAAAGCAGCGGGTTGGATGCTGCGTGAAATGGGGAAACGAGATCTAGACTCCTTACGCGCTTTTTTACATACACATGCGCCAGAGATGCCGCGCACGATGCTGCGCTATGCAATTGAGCGTTTATCTCCGATTGAACGCGCTCATTATTTGAAAAAGGGCTAACATTCGGCTTGTTTGTTATGATGTTGGGATATGCCGCTCCGCAGTCTCCCCTCCTCATCCGGACTTCCCCAACGGAATCCGCGCATTCCGATGCGCGGTGCTCCTCCTGCAGCCAAACCTACTGATCCGGTGGCGCGCTTGAAATCACGATTGCAAACCGATACACCTACCCCTCCATCGCGCCTCGAAGCTTTGCATCAGGAATTGCGAGCATCGCAGGACACGGCCAAGAGCGCGGCACATGTGGGCGTGGTTGAGAGACCGATGAATCAGCAGGTTGTGACGCGGCCGACAGATCAACAACTTTCGGCGATTCCAGAAAAACGGCGTGATGAAATTTTGGGGCCGGGTACGTCGGTGGCACGTTTGGGACAAGTTGAAGCAAATGACATGAGTACGCGAGGCACATCAGTGGCGCGACTTGGAACTGAGAATCTGGACGGAAAAACGGGTAGTGTGGCGCGCCTAAATACCAAGGGTCAGATCGGCGATCTTGGATAAACCATATGATGGAACAACCCCTTCCTTCTTCAGCAAAGCCAAAAACAGAAAAAACGGGTTTTCAAAAAATGCGCGATTTTGTTGATCGTGTACCAAACTCGGTAAAGATGGCGGCCAAAGCTGGTGCATTCATTGCAGGCAAACTCATGGCCGAGCAACACAAAGATCCGCTTGAAGATGTGGCTGAAGCCATGGACTTGAATCAAGAGCGGATGGTGATGGAACATAAGCAATTACAGGAGGCGGAGAAGAGCCAGGCTGCATTTGAAGCAAAGCTTGGACAACAATTTGCTGAATCACAACATGCCGTCGTATTAGACTTTATGGCGGGCTTCACTCAATTGACGCCCGATGCCATCAAGACAATTACCGAAAATACTACGGTTCCAGCTGCCTTGTTTCGTTCACGCGATGATCAATTTCCGAGCGGAGATCAGTTAGGATCATTAGCACGCAGTCAATTTACGACGGTGTATCTGAATAGCAAGGCCTATGATCGCAATTTACC